>NZ_FNWC01000007.1:959466-1279288 GCF_900104635.1 Coprococcus phoceensis | reverse complement strand
TCGAGATCATTAAGCTGAACGGCTCGATAGAACTTGCACCGCTTGTAGGATTGTCGGAAGTTATCGTAGATATTGTGGAGACCGGATCTACACTTCGGGAAAATGGTTTGGAAGTGTTAGAAGAGGTATGTCCATTGTCTGCAAGAATGATTGTCAATCCGGTTAGTATGCGAATGGAAAATGAGCGGATCAAAGAATTGCTGACAAAATTGAGAATGATTTTACAGGAGGCATGAGATGAGAATACAAAAATTGAACTATGAGACAAAGACAAATCTGCTGGAAGATTTGTTGCAAAGAAGTCCGAACCAGTATACCCAATACGAATCCCGTGTTTTGGAAATTTTGGAACATGTAAAAAATGAAAAGGATCAGGCTGTTTTTGATTATACAAAACAGTTTGACGGTGCGGATATTACAGCGGATACAATTACTGTGACAAAAGAAGAGATTGCGCAGGCATATGATCTGGTAGATGAATCTCTTGTGGAAATCATACGAAAAGCAAAAGAAAATATTCGTATCTACCATGAAAAGCAGAAACAGTATAGTTGGTTTGACAGCAAACCAGACGGAACCATGCTTGGGCAAAAGGTAACTGCGCTGCAAAGGGTGGGTGTCTATGTACCAGGCGGAAAAGCAGTCTACCCGTCTTCTGTACTAATGAATGTCATTCCGGCAAAGGTAGCAGGAGTGGAAGAAATTGTGATGGTCACTCCCCCTGGGAAAGATGGGAAGATCAATCCGAACACACTGGTGGCAGCGAATGAGGCAGGAGTAGATGTGGTTTATAAGGTCGGCGGTGCGCAGGCGATTGCAGCACTTGCTTACGGGACAGATTCCATTCCAAAAGTTGACAAAATTGTAGGACCTGGGAATATTTATGTAGCATTGGCAAAAAAAGCGGTATATGGTCATGTGAGCATCGACTCAATTGCAGGACCAAGCGAGATCCTTGTCATTGCAGATGAGACAGCGAATCCAAGATATGTGGCGGCTGACTTGTTGTCACAGGCAGAACATGACGAACTGGCATCGGCAATTCTCGTGACGACAAGTGAGACACTTGCCAAGGAGGTGTCCAAGCAGGTAGAAGTATTTGTGGAAGAATTGTCCCGCACAGAGATCATGAAAAAATCTTTGGAAAATTATGGTTACATTCTCGTTGCAGATACGATGGAGGAAGTGATCGATATTGCGAACGAGATTGCCTCGGAACATTTGGAGATCATGACAGCGAACCCGTATGATGTGATGATGCGGGTTCGCAATGCAGGTGCGATTTTTATCGGAGAGTACAGCAGTGAGCCGCTTGGTGATTATTTTGCAGGACCGAATCATGTATTGCCGACGAACGGAACTGCAAAATTTTTCTCGCCGCTTGGGGTGGATGATTTTATTAAAAAATCAAGCATCATCGCATATTCGAAAGAAGCGCTGGAGGCAATTCACAGCGATATAGAGCAATTTGCAGAGGCAGAAAAACTGACGGCACACGCTAATTCGATCAAAGTCCGATTTGAAAAATAGAGGAAAAAGATATGGAAGAAAGAATAGTTACTTGTACAAGAAAAACAAAAGAGACAGACATCTCTTTGACGCTGAATCTTGACGGTTCTGGGAAAACAGACATCCATACCGGCATTGGATTTTTTGATCATATGCTGGATGGGTTTGCAAGACATGGTCTGTTTGATCTCAGTGTTTCTGTAAAAGGTGATTTAGAGGTTGATTGTCACCATACGATAGAGGACACGGGCATTGTGCTTGGTCAGGCAATTCTTCAAGCACTCGGCGAGAAAAGGGGGATCAGAAGATATGGAAATTTCATGCTGCCGATGGATGAAACGCTTGTCCTATGTGCAATTGATCTTTCCGGAAGACCGTATCTGAATTTTTCAGCAGAGTTTACGGCAGAGAAAATCGGTGCGCTTGACACAGAGATGATTCGGGAATTCTTTTATGCAGTCTCCTACAGCGCGGCTATGAACCTGCATCTGAAAGTAATCGATGGTGGAAATAATCACCATATGGCAGAGGCTTTGTTTAAAGTATTTGGAAAAGCACTGGACGAGGCAGTGATGAAAGAACCTCGTATAAAAGAAGTTTGGTCTACGAAAGGAAGTTTGGCATAATGAATTATAAAAGGTTGATTCCTTGTATTTTTATCTATCAGGGGAAAGCAGTAAAATGGTTTGACAATTTGGAAATACTTTCCGATGATGTAGTGAAACTTGCAAAAAAATATAATGACATGGGGGCAGATGAATTGCTTGTGTTTGATTTGTCTACCACAGATGAGGAACATGATCATGCAATTGATCTTATGAAAAAAATGAATCGGGTAATCCGAATTCCAATGGTTGCCGGAGGAAACATAAGACGTCAGGAAGATGTGAAAAAGATTTTATATACCGGTGCAAAACGGGCAATTTTGAATTTTTCAAAGGCATTATCTGTAGAGTTGATTGAGGATGTCTCAAAACGTTTCGGGAAAGAAAAGATAGCAGTCTCCTTAAATGACTTCGATGCCTTATTTAAGCAGCAGCACCTGATTGAAGAGTGTTCCAGCTCGATCTTATTTATGCACAGGCTGGATTTGGATTCTGTGATGAACATTACAGATATTCCAAGTGTTGTATTGACAGATGCGATGGAGGAGGAAGAGATTCTCCAAATTTTGAAGTGTCCGGGAATCAAAGGCGTATCTGGAAAATTTATCAGCCAGCCGGACCTGGATTTTGCAGAATTTAAGAAGAAATGTTCTCAGGAAAATATCAAGATGACTTCTTTTGAAAGCATCATGGAATTCACAGAGTTTAAGCTGAATTCAGACGGACTGATTCCTGTCATTGTTCAAAACTATAAGACCGGAGAAGTTCTGATGCTCGCATATATGAATGAAGAGGCGTTTGATCATACAATTAAAACAGGCAAAATGACTTATTACAGCAGGAGCCGTAAAACGCAGTGGGTGAAAGGTGAGACATCCGGGCACTATCAATATGTAAAATCATTGACTATTGATTGTGACAGGGATACGTTGCTCGCAAAAGTAGATCAGGTGGGACCGGCGTGCCATACTGGCAATCCGACTTGTTTTTTCCAGCCTTTAGTCGGAACGGATTATGATGAGACCAATCCGCTGCAGGTATTTGAGACAGTGTACGAGACAATTGTGGATCGGAAAAAGAATCCGAAAGAAGGCTCGTATACGAATTACCTGTTTGACAAAGGAATTGATAAGATACTGAAAAAAGTCGGTGAGGAAGCGACAGAACTTGTCATTGCCGCAAAGAATCCGAATCCGGAAGAAGTAAAATATGAACTGTCTGATTTTCTGTATCATGCGATGGTGCTTATGGTGGAACGTGGTGTGACATGGGAAGATATCATTAAAGAACTTGCAGACAGATAGGTGTCTAAAAGACCTTCGGAAAGCATACATTAGAATAAATGATGTATGCTTTTTATAATGGAGAAAAAATATGACGGAATCCGAAAAAAGGAGAGAGGAACTGCTTAGGCGGGCAAGGACGATTTACAGTGACAAAAAAATCCCGCCTGCGGTACATCCAAGATATCAGTCGTTTTATACGAAATTGTATGATACACAGGAGGAACATGAGATGACAGGATCACACAGTACATTTGGAGTGCGCATGTTTATTGCTATTTTGTTGTTTGCCCTGTTTGTTGCAATGGACTATAAAGGAGCGCAATACGCGGCAGTTGACAGCAAAAAGATTATTCAGGAGATTGAACGTCAAATTGACATAGATTAGTTCTATTTGTTATACTGAGAATAGTTATCATATACAAGGAGGAAAAAACATGAGAGCCATGATGAAAATTTGGGTTTCAGGTGCAAGCGGACAAGTGGGAACTGCAATTACAGATGTCGCCGATCCACTTGCATTTGAATTGTTAAACACAGATGTGGAAGAATTAGATATTACAGAGATTGACGAGGTGTTGAATTTTGCAGAGCTCAACAGACCGGATGTGATCATCAACTGTGCGGGAATTACCGATGTTGCTTTATGTGAGAAAAATCCGGAGCTGGCATATAAAGTCAATGCACTTGGAGCAAGAAATTTGAGTATTGCAGCTAGAAAGATTGGTGCAAAATTAGTTCAGATTTCTACAGATGATGTGTTTGACGGGCAGAGTAGTGAACCATACTGCGAGTTTGACGATACAAATCCTAAAACGGTTTACGGGCGTTCAAAGCGTGCCGGTGAAAATTATGTAAAAGAGTTTACAGAAAAGCATTTTATTATTCGAAGCAATTGGATTTATGGAAAAGGCAAAAATTTTGTGAGCAATCTATTGGAGCGCGTAAAGACAGAGCATGTGCTTCCGGTTGCATCAGATCAGTTTGGTTCGCCGACAAGTGCCAACGATCTCGCAAGATTGTTATTGGAACTTATGGATACCAACGAATATGGCACCTACCATATTACGGCGAAGGGAACCTGCAGCCGGTACGAGTTTGCAAAAGAGATTCTGAGGTTGACAGATCATGACGTGACGATTCAGCCGGTACCGACAAAGGAATCCGAATTTTCTTCTGTCCGCCCGGCATATGCGGTGCTCGATAATTTTATTTTACGAATTTTGAATATGCAGGAGATGCCAGAGTGGAGGGAGTCTCTAAAAATATTTTTGAAAGAGAATTATGGAGGTACACGGGATGAGTAAAACAGAGAAGAAAAAGGTTGGATTGACCACACGTATTTTCATAAGTCTGATTCTTGGCGCGATTGCAGGTGTTCTTCTGCACTATTTTGTGCCGTCTGGGCAGATTCGAGATGACATTATTATCAATGGAATATTCTATGTAGTAGGACAAGGCTTCATTCGATTGATGCAGATGCTTGTCGCACCGCTTGTGTTTTGTTCGCTTGTCTGCGGAAGTATGTCTATCGGGGATACAAAAAAACTGGGACAGGTCGGCGTAAAAACAATGCTGTTTTACCTTGCTACAACTGCTTGTGCGATTGCGTTGGCGCTCTCGGTTGCCAATGTGATCGATCCGGGAATCGGGTTGGATATCTCATCCATTGAGGCGGCAAAAGATGTCGGAAGCGCAGAGGCAACCAATTTTGCAGATACGCTGCTAAACATCATTCCGACGAACCCATTTTCTGCACTTGCCAATGGTGAGATGCTGCAGATTATTGTATTCGCCCTAATTGTGGGAATTATTCTTGCAAAGCTCGGAGATCGGGTGGAGACTGTATCGAATTTCTTTGGTCAGTTCAATGACATTATGATGGAAATGACAATGATGGTTATGGCAGTTGCACCGATTGGTGTATTCTGCTTGATTGCAAAGACATTTGCGGGCATCGGATTTGATGCGTTTATCCCGATGTTAAAATATATGCTGGCAGTACTGGTTGGACTGGCGATGCAATGTTTTATCGTTTATCTTGGAATGCTTAAAATTTTTACTGGTTTGAATCCGATTATTTTTATCAAGAACTTCTTTCCGGTTATGGCGTTTGCTTTTTCGACAGCGACATCCAATGCAACGATTCCGTTGTCGATTGATGCGTTGGCAAAAAAGATGGGTGTATCCAAAAAAATCTCTTCTTTTACAGTGCCGCTTGGTGCGACCATCAATATGGATGGAACCGCGATCATGCAGGGAGTTGCAGTTGTGTTTGTCGCACAGGCATTTGGAATTCAGTTGGATATGATGGATTACATGACAGTCATCGGAACAGCAACGCTTGCATCAGTCGGAACAGCCGGTGTTCCAGGAGTTGGTCTGATTACGCTTACTATGGTATTTAATTCAGTGAATCTCCCGGTGGAGGGTATTGCCTTGATTATGGGAATTGACCGAATTCTGGATATGACAAGGACTGCAGTAAATATTACCGGGGATGCAGTCTGCACAACAATTGTGGCACATCAAAATAAGATGCTGGATCGTGAGGTGTTTAAAAACTCCGTTTCAAAATCAAATATATCAGGAAAGGAATAGAAAAGTATGAATTTTTCACTGGATGTCAGTGTTCCTGCATTAACTGTATTTTTTCAGGGACTCCTTAGTTTCTTCTCCCCATGTGTATTGCCGTTGATTCCGCTTTATATCGGCTATCTGTCAGGAGGTACAGGAAAACGGGGAGCGGATGGGAAAATACACTATCAAAAAAGCAAAGTAATGATTCATACGCTCTGCTTTGTCATAGGCGTCAGTTTTGCTTTTTTTGCGCTTGGTCTTGGGGTATCGGCACTTGGAAGTTTTTTAAATAAAAATCAGATGCTATTTGCCAGAATCGGTGGTGTTATTATTGTATTATTTGGGTTCTATCAGCTTGGCGTATTTGGAAACAGCCGTGTGCTTGGAAAAGAGCGCAGACTTCCATTTCATTTGGACAAGCTGGCGATGTCTCCGCTCACTGCATTGATCATGGGATTTACATTCAGCTTTGCGTGGACACCATGCGTGGGTCCGGCGCTTACCAGTGTTTTGTTAATGGCGGCGTCTGCAAACACAAAGGTTATGGGTTTTATGTTAATCGGCGTATACACGGTAGGATTTGTACTTCCATTTCTTGCCGTTGGTCTGTTCACAACAACGCTTTTGGAATTTTTTAAAAGTCATATGAATGTAGTCAAATACACGGTAAAAGTAGGTGGCGCGCTGATGATCCTGATGGGTGTTTTGATGTTTACCGGAAAAATGAATGCATTTACCGGCTACTTGTCCGGAGGCACAAATGCAAATTTAGAATCACAGGAAGAGACAGAGAAGGAATCAGAGGATGCGTCGGAAGACAAAGAAGAAAATAAGGAAGAGGAATCCAAAGAAACTGTCGTTCCGGCAATTGATTTTACACTGAAAGATCAGTTCGGAAATGAGCATACGCTTTCTGATTATAAAGGAAAGACTGTATTTTTGAACTTTTGGGCTACCTGGTGTGGACCGTGCCGAAGCGAGATGCCGGATATTCAAAAGCTTTATGAGACCTATGAGACGGAAGGGGACAATGCTGTCATCATTCTAGGTGTAGCTGCACCCGGACTAGGCCAGGAAAAAGATGAAGCAGGCATTAAAGCATTTTTAGATGAAAGTGGTTATACGTATCCGACACTTATGGATACAACCGGAGATCTTTTCTCGGAATATGGGATTTCCTCTTTCCCTACTACGTTTATGATTGACCGAGAGGGGAATGTTTTTGGATATGTGAGTGGCGCTCTGAATGAAGATATGATGAAAAATATCATTGAGCAGACGCTGGAGGGAAAACGCAAATAGAAAAAATAGAATGTGCCAATGTGGTCACATTCTATTTTTTTATATACGTTATACAAGCAAAAGAAATGCAAGTACAGAGCAAATCACTTGGATGATAATAAATCGAATTACGACTTGCGTATCAGACCAGTTGTGATTTTTTCTCAAGTGGTCATGAATCGGAGTACGAGTATTTTTTAAAATTGATATTTTTAAAAAACGTTTTAAAAATATCTTCACAAGTCCTAGTCCACCGTCAACAATTAACACTGCTGCCAGCAGGATGTAAAGGAATGGATGTCCTGATTTGACTGTGATGATTGCAAGATAAAACCCAAGCGCACGCGATCCGGCATCTCCCATAAGCATACTGCTCGGAGAGGTGTTGAAATACAAATAGGCAAGTAAAACTGCGACAAATAAGAAGTTTGCATTTGTATACATACCAAGTACATCTTTAAAGATCAAACTGAAAGAAATCAGTGATACAGTACACAGACTTGCGCAAAGTCCGTCCACTCCGTCAGAGCAGTTTGTCACATTGATCGATACCCAGATCAAAATAATTCCAAGTATGACATACACCGCTTTCGGAATGACAAGTTCTGTCTCGAAAAAGTGGATCACCGTAGTATTATAATTTACGAATGTCAGCATAGTCACGATTGAGATGATCAGGTCTATGAATCCCTTTTTGTAATCACTCCATGGGGTGTCCGCTGCATCATCCAGATATCCGCTTAGCATGACGCAGAAAAGTAATATCAGATAGATGATATACTCACGGTCAATTGGCAGAAACAATATACTACTGATGATAAAACAGAGTACAAAAGTCAATCCCACGCCTCGAATCTTTCCTTTTGAAAGTTTTCCGTTGATTGCAAACTCGCGTCCCTGATCCACCGGCAAAAAAGGAAGTGGAAACTTCAGCGCGAGAAATGTAATGAAAAACGTAAAGAGAATACCGGTCATGATCAGCTGAGTGGTATTCAAATAGTTGTTAAATAATTGATACATCATTTTCTCTTTTGTCCTTAATAGGCAATCCTTTCTTTGGTTTTTTCTTTATTTTAACATATTTTGTATGGAAAGTCATTCTGAAAAAATGAATACGAGAATGTAAAAATATATTCAAAATTCCTATAGATTTATCGGGAAATTCTATTTGCTTTGAAAATTCCGTTTTGCTACAATCATTTTATAAGATTTCAGCACAAGAGAGGGAAAAAATCATGGAAATTATTAAAGAATTACCAGAAGTATTTGAGGAATTTGCAGAACAGAGAAAAAATTCATTTTTGGCAGTAAAAGAATTAAAAGACAAAGGTGTTCCGGTTGTGGGGGCTTATTGTACCTATTTTCCGCAGGAGATTGCACTTGCAATGGGCGCTGCAACAGTGGGATTATGTTCTACGTCTGACGAGACTATTTCAGAAGCAGAAAAAGATTTGCCGAAAAACTTATGTCCATTGATCAAATCCAGTTATGGTTTTGCAAAGACAGATAAATGTCCGTTCTTCTATTTTTCTGATGTTGTTGTCGGGGAGACAACCTGTGATGGGAAAAAGAAAATGTATGAATATATGTCAGAATTCAAAGATGTATACCTGATGGAACTTCCAAACTCGCAAAGTGAGGATGCATTAGAGCTTTGGAAGAAAGAGATTATCAAATTCAAAGAATATTTAGAGAAAAAATTCAACACTACGATTACAGAAGAGCAGATTCGTGATGCGGTGAAGATGAATAATGCAGGAAGACGTTCTTTAAAAAGGCTGTATGAAGTAATGAAACATGATCCGGCTCCGATCAAAGGTCATGATCTTTTTAAGGTATTGTATGGAAGTACATTCAAGTTTGACCGTTCTCAGATTCCGGCAGAAGTTGACGCACTTGTCGCTAAGATCAATCAGGAGTATGCAGAAGGGAAGATGGAAGAAAAGAAACCGCGTATTCTTGTGACCGGATGTCCAATTGGCGGAGCGACAGAAAAGGTCATCAAAGCAATCGAGGAGAATGGCGGAATCGTTGTTACATACGAAAGCTGTACAGGTGCAAAATCTATTGATAAGCTGGTAGATGAAGAGAATCCGGATATCTATGATGCTCTGGCAAGACGATATCTAAATATAGGATGTTCTGTGATGACACCGAATCCAAATCGTTTAGAGCTGCTCGGAAGACTGATTGATGAATACAAGGTAGACGGTGTTGTGGAGATGATATTGCAGGCCTGTCACACATATAATGTGGAGTCGCTTGGAATCCGCAGATTTGTAAACGAGAAAAAGAATATTCCATATATCAGCGTGGAGACAGATTACTCACAGGCAGATATTGGTCAATTGAATACAAGGATTGCAGCGTTTATTGAGATGCTGTAGAGTACTGTGAGAAAAGGGTGGAATGTGTAAGTTCTGTCCTTTTTCTTTACTTGAAGTTTTCTCTTGAAGTGTATATAATATGGTAGGTTAGTTATAAGATGAAAGTCTTAATTTGTGAGTGAAAAGAAATAACTTACAGAATGGAGGATAAATGGAATTTCTTAAGAATCAGGATATGCTGATGGATATCATTGATAAAACAGATATTATCAGCAAGATGAAAGTTGGTTTCTGGGTCATTGAGTATCCCGAAGAAGGACAGCCGAGAATGTATGGAGATCCGATGATGCATTTGATCATGGGGAATGACAAGGAAATGTCACCGGAAGAGATGCATCAATTTTGGTTTGAAAGAATTGATTCTACCTACGTTCAGATGATAGAAGAAGCTATAAATAATCTGAAAAAAAATTATACAACAGAAGCGCGATATCCTTGGTATCATCCGAAAAAAGGATGGACTTTTGTTCGATGTGGTGCTTTCAGGGATGAATCGTATAAAGCGGGAGTAAGAATAAAAGGATTTCATAAAGATGTAACAGAGCAGATGGAGTTGGAAATCCGGGAGGATGACAAACACAAGGTTGTTGATTTGAAAAAATTGAAAATGTATTCTCCTTATTTCATAGAGATGTGTGATGAACTATTTGAGATAGATGCAGTCGACCTCACAATCCGCACTATTTTTTATAGAAAAGATAAATATTCGGAAATAACAGAGGAGACAGATATCTTCTCTGTCATTTCAAGATTCGTGCATCCTGATGATATACAGAAAGTGGAGGCAGTATTTTCTGAGAGAGGACTTACACAGATTGTAGAAGAGAATCAAATTGTTAAAATAGAATTTCGTACGAAAACACGTTTTGATACGTATACATGGGTGGAAGGAAAAGCTCTTTATGTAAAGACAGGAAATTTAAAAAAAATATTGTTTATCACTTATGATATTGAATCAAAGAAACAAATGTCTTTGCTTGCAAAAGAAAAAAATGCAATTTTAGATGCTTTTATTAATTTATATAAAGCAATTTTAGAAGTTGATCTGCTCACTGAAAAAGTGCAGGTTTTGAAGACGATGGGCGTTCAAACACAATTGTATCAAGACAATACGCTTCAACTAGCGGATCAGTTGCCCAAAATGTTAGAGCAGTTGGATATAGAATCAGAAAGACAGGAGTTGCTTGAATTTTTTGAAATCAAACATTTGAAAGAAATGGCAGCACTAAAAAAGGAGCAGAGTTTGGATTTACGTTTTGAAAAAGAAAATAAGCAGTTTGAATGGATCCAGATTAAGATCTTATACTTGCCAGGGCGAGAAGACAAAATATATGTTGTATTTGGAAACAGCGATAAGGAACATGTATTAAATTCAATCGCAGAGAAGTTTGTATACAAAAACAGCGACTGGTTCTACTATTTGGATTTGAAAAATGACTATTTTATCCGATATTCAGGAAACGCAGATGAACATACGCTGCCACCGGAAGAAGGATGGGATTATAGAAACGCAATGATTGAGTATTCCAAAGAATGTGTTGTTTCAGAAGATCAGGACTGGGTAATCGCATGTATGGAGCCGGAGTACATGATAAATCGCCTTGACAAAGAAGACGGTGAATATCAAATTTCTTTTGGAGTGTCAGATGACATGGGCGGATATAGAAGAAAAGAGATTGTCTGTCGATATTATGATGAGGAGAACAAGATTGTATTGGTTCAAAGAAATGATATCACAGAAGACTACGAGAGTAGTTGAACGAAAAGGAGCAGATGCTGAATGCCTCTGCTCCTGAATGGGAAAAATTAGGCAAGTATATGGGATAAGAAAGAAGTTTCATGTTAAATACTAAATATGCACATAGAGAGATTGACACATACTATATATTGTGTTAATCTTTAGGTGACTTCATTTTATATGGAAACAATATAATGATTTCCATAAGTCAAATTTTGTTCCGGATTTGTTTCCGGAAGAGAACTTTTAACAATCGTTTTAAAACGCATAGATAGACAGACACAAAAAGACAATGGTTCTTCTTTGTGTCTTTTTTTGTGCGTGAAAGGAGGAACACATGAAAAAACGAAAAGAAAGGAGAAAAAGGAATGTGTCAAAGGAACGATGTAGAGCAGCTAAGAAAACAACAGAAAACAGGAAGATTATTTGAAACACTTACTTTTTTAGAAAAGCAGATGAACGATGAAGCGGTCATTCAGGATGCAGACACAGTGCTGGCAGATATTTTAGAAGAAGCAGATTTTGAAATTACCGGAATTGCAGCTGATCTTTTAAAGATACATCAGAACAGTAAAGACCGGGAATCAGTGGAAACTTGTTTTGAAGTCTTGACAGGATGGACAATACCGGATTATCTGAAGAAATGCATTGCTACAATCCTCGAACAGAAAAATAAGGCAGTTTCAAATTCGAAGGAGTGTCTGCTGTATCAGGGAATGCACCTTTTTCCAGTGGGAAAGAAGGAAGAAAAAGAAGGGGAAGGCTATCTTCCTATGAAAAAGATTTTAAATGATGAGAAAGAAATCGACAGGCTGCAGAAAGTACAGGAACAGACAGGACTTGATGTTTTTCTTTGTCTGGAAAATTACCAGTTGTATTTTATACGGAACAGAGAGATTTTTGTATATCAGCCAAATGGAAGGAGGCGAATGTATGCAGACAAGTATTCTATGGGAAGGGAGTCTGCCAAGTAAGGAGGAAATAGAACACATGAAACGGGAAGGCTATCAGTTCCGGTCAGTAGACGGTGGATGGAAGATTTGCCTGAAATTGCATAATACACCTACGGGACGATGGTTTGCAGACAGTTTCTCAAAATCATTTTCGAAAGAAGTGGAACTGCATCGATATCTGGAACAGGTTGAAAAGCATGCAATATGGTTTGAAGTTCCAAGTAAAAAACTGCGTGTATATGAAGTAGGACAACTATTAGAAAGTCCTAAAGGTGAGGATGAATGTATCTGTATGGAAGTATTAAAAGATACAAAAAACCATTCACACCTTTTGCTGAAAACGGATAAGGAAGAAGTTTACCAGTTGGGAAGTTCTGCAATCTCGACTTTAGAAAACAGGGCACGAATCAGCGGTGCAGCATTGTCAAATGTAAGGCCTGCCGTACTTGCAGAAATATTGAATCAGTGTCTGAAAGTTGCTAAAGGGAAAGCATTACTTCGTGTTTCAGAAGGAAAGGTACGTGCAGTACACTCTGCGGAAAAAAATGGGTATCAAGTATATCCCTTACCAGAAGTATTTATGCTTGCCAGTGTTTACATACGCGGAGAGTATAAAAAGAGCACCTTTTTAGAGGGCTATGCAGACCAGACTATGGTATCAGCAACTTGGCAGATTGAAGACAAGCGGTTGGAAGAGGTGTATGAAGAAATCATGGAAAAGTATGGAAAGCAGGTAAAGGAAAAGCTCACAGCGACTATACGCATTACATCTTCTGATGTAGCAGCATCAGGTGCGAATATCTTTTACAGCCTGATGGAAGGAAAACGAAAGATTGCATTGGGTTCGGATATGCGGATGCGACATAATAATTCCGTAGAATTTCAACAGTTTACAGAAAATCTGCTTTCGACCTTCGAATGCTATAAAAATGCATTGAAAGGAACTGTGGAAAAATTGTGTGCTATTTCCATAGAGTATCCGGTCAATACCATAATCGGAATCATGACAAAACAAGGGTTTGGAAAAAAGAATGTTGCAGAGATTGTGGATCGTTATAAAGCAACCTTTGGTGATGTACCATGTACGGCATACGAAGTGTATTGTGGGATTGGAGAAATTCTTTTTCTTGCTCAGAGTAAAGGGGTATCTGGTAGAGCTATGGTGGAACTGGAAGAAAAAGTTGCCAAATGTCTGAGTGTGAAGTGGAGAGAATATGACATTCCAGGTGATCTTGTATATTAAGAGTCAGCAGAAGAAAGGAGAAAGAACTGTATGGAAATAAAATGGAATGGGCAGACAATAGAAAATCTGTTGGTAGGAACTTACTTGAATACCCTGTTTGTGACAGGTTTACATTTTTATGTCTGAATTGGATGAAGGAATTATCTGCTTTTACAACAACAGATGCAAGAAACGAAGCATCAGTCATACTTGCGAAAAAAATTTTTGAACATGACATAGAGTTTCCGGTACTAGAAGAAAAACAAGGAGAAACAAGAAAGTATCCTGAACTGAACGGGTTAAATGCAAATGAGGTAGCTGCTGTTTTTTCCGTATATCTGGAAGAAGATGCGGTAAATGGGTATCAGGAATTTCTCTTAAAACTTCGGAAGGAACATCGTACTTTACAACAGAATTTTACCAGATTTGCAATGAGGTGGCTTCGGGATGCAGGAAAGAAAAATCCGAAACTTTCCTGGATTAGAGAAATTAAAATTTGGCTGCCATGTATATAGGAGAAAAGAATATGGGTTACAAAAAGGGAAAGAAAGAACTTGGCATTTATTATGCAAAGACGCTGGTTTCCATTGCAGAAGAGATTTCTGCTAAAAATGCCGGTAAAGAGAAAGCGGGAATACAGAAAATCTTTTCTGCTTTGCAAAGGCGTGGAGGGACAGTCAGAAAAAATATGGCCTATCTGGTTACACACTGGATCTACAGGCTGTCGTTATTCACACCATGGGACGATGAAGAATTGTGGGCAGTAGATATGGCAAAAGAAGCATTCTCCTGTCCTATGACGCTTCCAACATGCAGAAGAAAGCGTATTTTCAGAATACGGAAAATCAAAGGAGAACCAGAAAAGCAGCTGGAAATCATTTTAGGTCAATTGACAGATTCTGAAAAAGATCGGTTTATGAAAGCTTTCTGGTTAGAACTTGTAACTATGGATAAGGAGAAACAGCAAATACTCACAGAATTTCTATTGGAGTGGCTGTGGGTGGAATGTGAGAAAGAGCAGACAATGGAAAAGATACGGTATTGGGCATCTTCATACTGTCTTCCATTTGTATAAAAAACAAACAGAAAAGGAGAAAAAGAATATGAGAAATGTACCAAAGTGGGCAAAGGGCAATGCATTTGCAAAACGATTTTTCAAATGGCTTAGAAAAAAGAACAATCCAGCTCTTCTGACAGGAGATGCGGTGTTTACTAAGGTTTCCAGTCGAGGTTTTACTTTTGTGTATATGGGACCAGACATGGAAAATAGAGCTAGTCACTTATATCAGGGCATGGATTTTGTCGGACTTTTTAACCAGAAGACTTTTGAATTTACAGATGTTGCATATTCTCTGCGTACTTTGCTAAATATCCCAGAAGGGAAAAAATTCCGCTTCCAACGTGGTTGTATGCATTGTTTGGAACATAAAGTTCAGGAGTATGCACAAAAGAAACTGGAGAAGGAAAACAAGGAGATTTCAATTACCGCAGTTGAAAGAGCAGCAGTTGCATGGAAATACCGGGAATTGATCGAACAGGCTGCAGGAGATGTGATCTTTGAAAAAACATCTGTGGCAGACCAGCTGATTCCACAACCGGAATTTGCATTTAATGGAGAAACGTATGTGTTCGATAACCGGCTGTATTTTCGTTATTTAAAAAAGCGTAAGACTGTTATTCGAAAATTAGGAAAAGCCTGGGCGAGAGAACTGCAGCATCGGGAAACCATGCGCCGGATTTTTGAAACAGAAGTAAACAGTAAAGTGCAACTTTTATTGAAGAAACAGCCAGAACGGATTGAAAAAATCAGGACACTGAGAAATGCGTTGGAAAAAGTACATCATACCGTAATCGTAGTTGTTAGAGGGAAACAAGGTGTTTTTGAATATTTCCATATCGATGCAGAGGTGTTAAAAAATACAAACGGAAAGTACCCGCTTAGTCAGATATCCGGACAAGAAAGGAAACGTCTGAAAGAAAAGTATGGGGTAGATAAAATCTGGGATGTAGAAGAGATTTATCAGGTAGGGGCAAGGAATATCTGGTATTACAATGTTATGGCCGAGCAGAAACAGGCTGCTTAATGAAAAGAATAGGAGGACAAAGGATGGAAAACAAAGAAACGATGAATTTACAGCAAAAATTGATTGCAATATCAAATGAAATGCCCAAACTATTAAAAAAGCATTATTCAGACGAAGTAGATTACGATTTTGTAAAGATTGATGATATCTTTGAACTTTTAAATCCAGCGTTTACAAAGTATCACATCTGTTTGCAGGAATTGGAAGAAACAGATGCAACTTACAGCAAAGTTGATGGCAGTTGGATTTATACGGCAAAACTTACCTTCTTTATTGTCAATGCAGATTGTCTGAATGAAAAAGAACGGGTGAGTATCCAATTGGTAGGCGATCATCTGGATTCACCTGCAAAAGCGAAAGGGGCAGCATGGACGTATGGGTTTAAATACTTCTTTTTATATAAATTCCGTATGAAACAGGAAACAGAAGATCCAGATATGAAAGGTACACCACCAAATGGGCCGGACAAATCGAAAGGAAATGCAGAACAGAAAAAAATAGAAGTGCCGGTAAAACCACAGAAATCAGCGAAAGAGTCTTCTGATGTAATAGCAGACAGCCCTTTATCACAACCACCAGTGACAGATATGAATCAAAAGAAGGAAAACATCAAACAAGTAGATTTTCTTCCAGATCCTGCAGATTTTTTGAAAGAAAACGAAGCAGAAGATACAGGAGAAGATGCAGAATATCACGAGGTGGAGAGGGAAGAACAACAATACTTGGAACTGTCGGAAACATTGGAACCTTTGAAAACAGAAGAAGAGACAAAAAAATCAGAGGCAGGGGATATACAGCCAGAATTTTTAGGGAAAGATGGAGAAGGCATATCTGAGCATCTTTCTACAAAAGATTTGAAAGCCGACAAAGCAGTACAGGAACCTGAGAAAAAAGAAAATGTTTCAGGAGAAAAGATAAAAGAAGAGAAGAAGAAAGAAACAAAAAGTTCTTCTTTAAAATCTCAAAAAAATGAGGAGGATTTTGGACAGATGAATCTTTTGGATTTTTCAGCACATCAGCCAGAATCATCCGAGAAACAGGAAACAAAAACCAATGAGACAAAAACAGCAGATGAATCTCAAGAAATTGATAAAGAAGAGGACAGGAAAGAAGAATCGGTTATTTCCGAGCAGTCAGAAGATTTTGAAGCGGTAAAAGAAGAGGTTCCCTTTGAAGAGGTAGATGAAGATGACTTTTTCTTGCAGTTACAAAGAGATATGGAAAGTGAAACAGAGAAGAAACCTCTGACGGTAGAAGAAGCCAAAAAAGTAATCTGCCCTTATGCTTTGTTTGAAGGAAAAACATTTGGGGAGATGCTTGAAACAGAAGCGGGTTACCGGCAGTTGCAATGGTTTGCGAAGGAATACAGGGGGTCAGATTTTAAAATGAAAGAAGCTGCACAGCTTTTATTGGAAAGCTGTGAACAAAAAGCTGCTTAGAAAGTTAAAGAATAAGGAAGAGGCGTGCAGGTCATGCCTTTTCCGTTTTTATAAGGGGATATTTCCAGAAAGGTTAAAATGGTATGAAAAAAAGAAAGTGTACAGAATCTGATCCGGTTGCCCCGTTCACTATTTTTGATGTAGCAAAGATGCTGGATATGGAATTTTTAGAAAACTGTAAAAGTGGATACCAGGTAAAAGATACCCAGAATGCAGCAAATGTTGTATGTCCATTTTGTGGTGATGCAAGAGGAAAGGCAAGCATCTGTATCTGTGCAGAGGGAAAAATCATGAATGTCTTTCATTGTTTTGATTGTGGAACCGGCCATAATATGCTGACACTTTATGCGGAACTTTGTCATCTGACAGGAAAAGACCGGTATAAAAAGGCATACCGGGAAATTTATAGAAGAAAGCAGAAAGAACCCGGCAGAAAGAAAAAGACGCGGCAGGCAATGCAGGAAGAAAGCCAGGGGATTAAGAAACGGGCGAGAAAACAGAAAGAATATCTGGCTGAACCAGTGAATCTGGAACAGCGGCATCAGGTTTATAAAAAAATGCTCTCTTATCTGGAACTGAAGGAGTATCATCGCAAAGATCTGGAGAGAAGAGGGGCAGATAGGGAGATGATCCTGCACATGGAAGAAAAGGGATATAAAAGTACCAGTGAGGAGGATTCGCAACAGATCGCGAGACGGCTGATAAAAGAAGGATTCCGATTGGAAGGTGTTCCAAGTTTTTATATTAATTGGGAAGGAAACTGGGATCTTAATTTTTATGAAGGAAACAGAGGATATCTTTGCCCTGTTTATACGGTAGATAAATATCTGGCAGGATTTCAGATACGTTTGGATCATCCCAAAGGAAAAAATAAATATGTATGGCTTTCTAGTGCAAACCAGAAGAAAGGGTGTGGAATCAGCAGTATTGTAGGAGTATCTGAAAAAACTGAAGGCAGTGAGATTTATGTAACGGAAGGAATTTTAAAAGCAGAGATAGCCCATCAGGTATCCGGAAAAACATTCCTTGGAAATCCGGGGATTGGAAATTGGAGAGATTTGTATGAGGTTTTGCAAGTATTAAAAAAACGTGGACTTTCTTATGTGGAGGAAGTATATGACATGGATAAGCAGCTTAGGCTTGTCTGCGACCAAAAGTATAGTGAAATCTGTGAGGAGTGTGAAGACAGGAAGAAAAAAGGGAATCCGGATTTTGAATGTCCGAAAAAAAGATTGAAACGGGATACTATACGAAAAGGCTGTAACCATACATACCATATCTGTGAGGAACTTTCTCTATCCTGCAACCGTAATCAGTGGGACCTGGATCCGGACGGTTTATGGGCAGAACATGAAAAAGGGATTGATGACTGGCTGACAAAGGAAATCAGGGAAAATAGAAAATAGCTATTTTTAAAATGTGCAAAAGAGGAATTGCAAAAGCAGTTCCTTTTTTGCATGGTTTAAAGTGCCATGAGAAAGGAGAGAAGTGGATGATTCGGGATAGACCTTAAAGAAAAATGGGAAGCAGGGCAGTTTTTGATATGCAGCATATTCCCGAAAATGGAACTGCCCATTTGAAAAAACAACAAAGAGAAAGGAGAGATTGTTTATTGAAAACAACATGGAAAAACCGATGCACAGCAGGTTTTTTAGCAGTTTTATTAGGGTGTTCTTCCCTTTTGACAGGGGCAAGCAGTACTATGGCAGCATCAATAGAGCAGACAGAGAGTAAAGAGGAAACACAGGCAGAGGACATTACCATCAAGCAGGGGGAAACTTTTGACCCGGATTCAGACTTTACGGGTATTTCTGTAAAGGAAGGCGAAAAAATTTCCTTTGTTTTGGCAGCAGATAAAGATGGAAAATTGTTTGATGCAGATAGACCTGGAATGTATGACTGCATTTATCAGGTGCATAAACCTTCCGGGGAATCTTATGAGATTACACGAAAAATCATTGTAAAGGAATCGGGAAAAGAAGGAGAGAGTCCGAAAAAGGACAGGAAACAGAAGAAAGAACAAAAAAGCGGGGAGGAAGATACAGAGCCGGATGGCGCCAATATTGATACCAGTGCGTTAAAGGAAGAAACGGGGGTTTTATTTTCTGTTGTACCATCTTCCATAGAACAGGCGAGAGAAAAAGCTTCTTTAGTGAAAGGAAAGAAGATTGTATATCCAAGTGATTTAGGTTCTTACAGTACCTGTTATTTCTATGTCAATGACCGGATTGCATACTGTCTGGAATCAAACTTACAGTCCCCGCCTTCTTCCGATTATGTTGCTGAACTTTATGAAAGCAATTTAAACTTACAGAAGGTTTTGTATTACGGATATGGAGGACCGGGAGATTTAACTGGGGAATATCTAAAGAACTACAGCAATGACATCAAATATGTCCTGACACATTTAGCAGCAAGTTATTGTTACGGCGGAGCGGAGGTGGCATTCGTGGGCTGCACGCAGGACGGATTGAAACGCTATAGCGTCATGGAATATATCAATTACCTTTGCGGGCAGGAAGCACCGCCAAGTGCTGCCATCAGCCTTTCTTCCACAAAAGAAACAGCTTTTTTGGAAAGAGATATGCAGAAGACAAAGAATATTACATTGAATGGAGACCATAGAAATTATATCACCTTGCCTTTGCCAGAAGGAATTACCTATCATGATACAGCCGGAAAAGAACAAACAGGTGGCACAGTCAAAATCCATGGAGGAACCACTTTTTATTTTACAGCTTTAAAAACGGTACATGGAACATGGGAAAGCGGTAATCTGGGTGGCCAGGTAGGGGCACAATGGAAAACGTTGGTTGTTTCAACTGGATCTGGAAATCAGGATATTGGATATGGGGATTTTTATGAAGAACCGAGTGCATCGGTTTCCTTTTCCATTCAATGGATGGATATCGCTTGGGTTGAAGTGATCAAAGAAGACGCAAAGAGCAGTGTAAAACTTGCAGGGGCTGTTTTTGGAATTTATAGAGATCAGGCTTGTACAGATCTGATACTGAAGATGCCTCCTACCAATGAAAAAGGAGCAACCAAAGCGGAACTGACAAAGACACAGGATACGGTGTATATCAAGGAAATCACTGCACCGAAAGGGTATAAACTGAATACGAATTCTTATAATGTCAATCTGGAAGTGGCAAAAACACAGATGCTGACTGTGAAAAATGAGGAACAGAAAGGGAAAATAGTTGTACATAAGCAGGGAGAGAAACTGACTGGAGTATCCGGAGAGGAAGGAAACCTTCAGTTCCTTTATACAAATGCAGCATTTGCAGGAGCAAAATATAAGATTTATGCCGCTGAAGATATTTACAGTCAGGATAAACAGACAAAAATCTATCAAGCAGGAGATTTGGCAGCAGAAATGGAGACGAAAGAAGATGGAAGCTGTTCTTCGGGTATGCTGTACCTTGGAACTTATAAAGTAGTAGAACAGCAGGCACCAGATACGCTGACCATAGGGAAAACGGAAGAAGAACGTACCCATGTAGTAACCATTTCTTATGCGGGGCAGACAGTAGAAGTCGTTGAGGAAGAAACGCAGTATGAGAATGCTAGACCGAAGGTATCTGTGGAAGTACTGAAACAATCAATCAATGATGAGGCGGCTCTGAAAGGGGCAATTTTTGGTCTGTATGCAAAAGAAGATATTACCGGTGCAGATGGTTCTGTTCTGGTCACAAAGGGAACTTTGATCCAGAAAGCAGAGTCCGGCGAGAATGGAAAGGCTATATTTACTGTGGATATCCCAATCGGTTTTCATTATGAAGTAGAAGAAATTCAGGCTCCTTCGTTGTACTTCAAAGGGAATGGCAGTTATGAATTCTTTTATGAATATAAAAATGACAAAACGTATACATACACCTTTACACATACCTTCCAAAATAAAGAGGTACGTGGAGAAGTCCATATCAAGAAAATAGACAAAGATACACAGGACTCAGTAAGCCAGGGAGACGGAGATTTAAATGGGGCAGTTTATGGATTATATGCTGCAGAAGATATCCAACATCCAAATGGAAAGACAGGACTGCTTTATAAAAAGGATCAGTTAGTCATGCAGGGAACTATAGAAAAAGGTGTCCTGCATTTCAAAGACTTGTATCTTGGAAAATACTATGTACAGGAAATATCTGCACCGCCGTCCAATGCATATCTATTGGATAAAACGAAATATCCGGTGGAACTTGCGTATGAAGGACAGGATGTGGAAATCGTAAAGAAAAATGTAACGGTTTTGGAGACCATAAAAAAACAGGCATTCCAATTGATTAAAATCAGTGATGACGGAAACCAGACAGAAACAGAATTACTGGAGGGTGCCGGATTTAAAGTGTATCTGATCAGCGAGCTTTCAAAAGTAAAAGATGGTACCCTAAAACCAGACAATGGAGCAGAATTTGTTCCACAGGATTTTATTGGATATGATTTTAGTAAAGAGGAAACTGCTTCTTATTATCAAAATGGAGAGAAGATACAGACAGAAGAAATGTTTACGGACAAAAAGGGATATTTATGTTCCCCGGAACTTCCGTATGGAAAATATGTATGTATCGAAAGTACCGTTCCGGAAAATATGGAAGAGATTCAGCCGTTTTTGGTTACCATTGATGAGGACAGCAGAGAACCACAGGTATGGCGTGTCTTTAATGACCGTCCAATGCAATTCTATTTTAAAATCATCAAAAAGGATGCTCAGACTGATCTCCCGATTTTAAAGAATAGTGCCCATTATAAAATCTATGATGTGGAGAAAAAGAAATATGTCACGATGAAAGTACGGTATCCAAAACCGGAAACCATTGAGGTGTTTGAAACAAATGAGGAAGGCTATCTTCTGACACCAGAACCGTTAAAAATGGGTACCTACCGGATTGAAGAAGTAAAAAGCCCAGAACTGTTTGTGCAGACAGGATTTGAGCAGGTGTTAAAAAAGGGAGAGGAAATACTTCCTTTAAATGAGGTGACAAAAGAAGGAACTTATGAAAAAGCTCCAAGAAAATCCATTACCATCAAAGTAGACAGCAATACCGTACATGAGGTGGAAGAAGAAACTGGAAAGTATATTGTAGTCGTGGAAGTAAAAAACGATGAGGCAGTAGGAAGCCTGACAATCCAAAAAACAGGAGAGGTGCTTATAGGTGCCGAAAAAATAACAGACCAGATACTGACAAAATTAAAAAATGGTCTGGCAAAAGTAGTCAATAAAGTGTCCAACCTGTTTACTGGAGAAGATGCTATGGAAACGGAAAAAGGATATGAGTTTGAGTATGAAGAACAGGGGCTTGCTGGGGCAGAATTTTCTATCCATGCAAGAGAAACCATTTATTCGCCAGATGGGCAGATGGACAGTGAGGGCAACCGGATCATACGTTTTGAAAAAGATGCATTGGTTGGAACAATTGTAACAGATGAAAAAGGAAAGGGAACTTTAAATAATCTTCCGATTGGCAAATTCTATATCAAAGAGACTAAAACAGGAGATTCCTTTGTGCTAGATCCAGCCGAACAGGATTTTGAAATCACCTATAAAGGACAAGAAGTGGCAGTTGACTATGTAACAAAGGAAATCAAGAATCAACGGCAGAAAGTGGAAATTGAAGTGCTGAAAAAATCGGAAGCCACAAAAGAGCCACTGGAAGGGGTTTCATTTGGATTGTATGCAGGAGAAGATATTGTAAATGCAGCAGGAAAAGTTGTGGTGAAAAAAGATGAACTGGTAGCAGTTGAAAAAACAGATCAAGAAGGAAAATTGAAGTACTCGGATACCATTCCACACGGGAAATATTATCTGAAGGAACTGGAAGGTCTGCCAGGATATCTACCATATGAAGAGAAGATTGAAATTGATGCTTCTTATACGGATCCGGAATTGGAAGTGATTTCTATACAAAAAGAAGTGGAGAACCAGCCGACGAAAGTTGAAGTTACAAAAACAGACATTACTGGAGAAAAGGAAGTGGAAGGTGCCAGACTACAGATTCAAGATGAAGAAGGCAACGTAGTAGAAGAGTGGACTTCTACAAACGAATCGCATATCATTTATGCATTAAAACCGGGTAAGTACATACTTCACGAAGAGCAGGCTCCAACAGAAAACGGATATGTGAAAGCAGAAGATGTGGAATTTACCGTAGAGGAAACCGGAGAAATCCAGAAAGTTTCCATGAAAGACGATCATAGCAAGATTGAAATTACAAAGACGGATATTACCGGAGAACAAGAAATCGAAGGTGCTAAGCTGCAAGTACTGGATGAAGAAGGAAATGTGGTAGAAGAATGGATCTCTACCAAAGAACCATATCGTATCGAATATCTGCAGCCGGGGAAAACCTACGTCCTTCATGAAGAAGCTGCACCGGAAGGATTTTTGATTGCAGAAGATGTAGAATTTACCGTAGAGGAAACTGGAGAAGTACAGAAAGTTTCCATGAAAGATGAAGTACCAATGGGACAGTTGGTGATTAAGAAAACAGATGCAGAAGATCAGACGTCACTTGCCAATGTAGAATTTGAACTGAAAAATAAAGAAACAGAAGAAGTAGTTGGAAAACTTACTACAGATAAAGATGGCGTTGCAACCAGTGAACTGCTGCCAATTGCTACTTATGAAGATGGGAAGGCAGTAGCACCGATCACTTATGTATTATCGGAGACAAAACCATTGGACGGATATGAAAAACATACGGAAACTTATGAAATCACATTCAGTTATGCAGATGCCAAAACAAAAGTCATAGAAGTGGTAAAAGAAATCCAGAACAAGAAACTTCCAAAGACACCGGAAAAATCAGAGGAAGTAAAAACAGGAGATACTACCATGATTCTGTTACCGATTGGTATTGCAGTACTGACAGTAGCTGGTATCGGTATTGTCCTTTGGAGAATCAGACGCACTAAGAGATAAAAAGTATTTGGAAATGATAGAACACTAGACCTGCGGGGTGGTGTAAAGAACATTTCTGGATGCTTTACCAGAAGATTTCGGGGGCGGTACCGGACCCCGCAAGTGAAAGGAAAGGTGATGCAGAAGCGAAAGAAAAGAATTTAAAAGTTTTTATAAAAGAGTAAGTGGGAATGAAGCGGAAAAATGCAAATATCCGATCAGACTGGATACCTATGGCTGTGGCTGTATGCACAATTGTTCCTATTGTTATGCACGCAGCCTTTTGGATTTCCGCGGGCTTTGGAATGCAGAAAATCCGAGAGTGGCAGATATCCAGAAAATCCGGAGAAAATTGGAAAAAGTGCCACCGGGAACCATTTTAAGACTTGGAGGCATGACAGATTGCTTTCAGCCGGTGGAACGTCAGGAACAGGTTACCTATCAAACCATAGAACAGTTAAATGAATATGGCATTGGGTATCTGATTGTGACAAAATCCCATCTGGCAGGAGAGGAAAGATACCGGAAACTTTATGATCCGAAACTGGCACATATCCAGATTACCATTACCTGCTTTGATGATAAAAAGGCGCTTGGATATGAAAATGCAAGCAGTCCGTCAAAGCGGTTAAGGGCATTGTTAAAGCTACAGGAAGAGGGCTTTGATGTTACGTTACGATTGAGTCCTCTGATTGAAGAATATTTGGATTTTGATTACTTAAATAGGCTACCGGTAAATAAAGTTTTGGTAGAATTTCTTCGGGTAAATGGGTGGATGAAAAAATGGTTTCCGGATCTAGACTATCAGAACTATGTTTTGCGTCAGAGTGGATACTGGCATTTACCGTTGGAAGAAAAAATCAGGATATTGGAAAAAATTCATCTTCCGTTAACGGTCTGTGAAGATGTCACAGAACATTATGAATATTGGAAGCAGCATATCAATCCAAACCCAGTGGATTGTTGCAATTTAAGAAAATAAGAGACATAAGTGTAGGCGGTAGTATATCAATTTTGGTATGCTACCGCTTTTTTACGTTGGAGGTAAGCAGATGAAAAAAGAATACTTTTTACTTGGGATATTAAGCGTGATCTTGCTGGTAGCAGGAGTCTGGATTTGTCAGATTATCAGTGAATACCAAAAATCAGAACAGGAATATGAAAAGTTGCAAGAATATGTGAAAGTAGAAAAGAATACAAAAGAACCAGAAGATATGAAGCCGGAAACTACAGAAGATGATAAGGAAAAAGAAAAGCCGGAAGAAACCGTAACGGTCGATTTTGCAGCTTTACAGGAAATCAATCCAGATGTTGTAGCATGGATCAGAATTCCAGGGGTACTGGAATATCCAGTGGTAAGAGGGGGAGACAATTCCTATTATTTGAACCATACGGTGCAAAAAACTTACAATATTGCGGGCAGTATTTTTTTAGATTACCGGAATGAACGGGACTTTTCAGATAGTAAGAATATTATCTATGGCCATAATATGAAAGATGGAAGTATGTTTCATGTATTGAGAAATTATCAGGATATTGATTTTTTCCAGAAGCACACGGATATGGAGGTTTATTTACCGGATGGAAGAACTTTGAACTATCAGATTACAACTTGTGAACAGGTGTCGGCAGATAGTGAGATTTATCAGATAGAAAGAGGATATGTTGAGGATAATAAGGGAAATGAAATCATATTGTCTACCTGTAGTGCAAAAGCAAATGTCAGAATTATTATAAAAGCATATTTGAAAGAAAAAACATCATGAAGATACCAGAAACAAGATATTAAAAAAGCAGATTGGAAAAGGAGGATACTAGGTGTATTTAATTGAAATTATATATGTCTTTTTGACTATCTTTTTATATCTTCTTAAATGTCCGCAAAGCCTTATTTTATCGGCTCTACGGGCATTTTGCTTTTGTGGTAAACCTCACATATCTAGGTCTATCTTCTTATATTTTCGCTATCAAGCGTGGTTAAAATCGTGGTAAATACTTTTTATGCAATTAGACGCTGAACCTCTGATTTTGCAGTATCTATGGACGCATGAGCATACCAGTTCATTGTGATACTGATATTTGAATGCCCCATGATATACTGTAAATCTTTCGGGTTCATGTTCTTGCTTGCCAGCCTTGTGCAGAACGTATGACGTAGCGTATGCGGTGTGATATGTGGCAAGGGGTTATCCTTATGGTGCTTGTTGTATTTCTTTACCATACGGACAAATAAGGCGTTGTAATCAATCGCAACTTTGGGCTTGCCCTTATGATTGACAAATAGAAAGTTGCTCCGTCCGTCTATCACAAATGGTTCTGCCTTTGGGCGTTTCTTCATAACCCGTTGAAATGCTTGTATCGTTTCCTTGCTTAATGGCACTTGCCTTGTTCCGCTCTTTGTCTTAGGCGTTTCAATATAGTAGCCCTGTTCCTTGCTCTTTAATAACTGGTGGTCGATAATCACAACTTCATTCTTGAAATCAATATCGGCTACTGTCAGTCCGCACAGTTCCGAGATACGAAGTCCAGTCTTTAACAGTATCAGCACATCATCATAATACTTGTGATACACATTGTCCGTCTTGATGAATGAGAGTAGGGCTTGTTCTTGCTCCTCTGTCAATGCCACTTTCTCTTTGGTATCATTTTCTAGGACTTCACTTAACTTGAAATCAAAGGGATTTTTCCTTACACAATCGTCTTGTATGGCGATATAGAATGACGCTTTTAACGAGCGTTTATGGTTGTTAATGGTATTGTAGGAAAAGCCTTTGTCTTTCATGCGTAACGCCCATTCCTTAGCGTCAGAGGGTTTTATCATATCAATGCTCCTAGCACCTAACTTATCCTCTTTCAATAACCGCATGAGTTGTTCCCGTTGTTTTATTGTGCTTTTCTTCACGTTTGCCCTCTGTGCGTTCTGTTTGGCGTAGAGTTGGCAAAGCGTCATTTTCTTGCCTGTGCTGTCGATACCGTCCTCAATATCCCGTCTTATCTGCTGTTCCAGTTCACGAAGTGAGGGTTTTTCCCGTTTTCCCTTTGGTGTCGGGTCTGTGGGTGTCAATCTCCAAGCATACACATATTTTGTGTTTCCAAATGCGTCTACATATTTATATAAGTATTTTCCGTCTGTTCGTTGGCTCTCTCCAGTATGCAGGATACGTCCTTTGCTATCCCGTCTTTTTTCTTTCATGGTGTCTGCTCCTTTCCTTGTTGGAAAGAGCCTTGATATGACTTGTGTTCATCATAACACATACAAGGCTCATTTGCATTAGATTGCGTCCAATTTGTCAATGACCTTTTCAAACTGTCGGCGTTTAATCTGTATGCGGTTGCCATTCATAATGAGCCAGCCAGCGTCCTTGTTTTCCTCTGCCAATCGTCTTAACTTGTTTTCTCCGATACGGAAATACTTTGACGCTTCTTCAATGGTAAGGGTGTATTTTTCCCATACAGGAATATCGTTGTTATTCATCAGATACCCCCTTTCCCATGTTTCGTGTCATACTGGATATAGGGGATAAGGTCGGTGCGGTCTATCCTCTGTAAGTGGGCGGTTAGTTTACTGGAAAGGGAATTGCTGTATCTTGCCTTATCAAGCATAGTTCCCACTTTTTCCAGTCCACCTAATGCGTCATGTTCTTCCAAGAAGTAAAAACTTTTCACAGCGGAAATCACGCCACCCTCTGTGAGCCATTGCTGTGTTTCTTCAAGAGAATTATGTAGTTTCGGTACTTGCAGTTTTAAGACTTCCACAGCCCCTAAAAAGCGTTCCCAAAACCGACACGTTTTCCATCTGCTCTTATTACTTTCATTTCTGTTTGGCACGACAAAGCGTAGGTTGTTTGCCAATAGCCCGAAAGCCAGTTCTCCCAGTTCCAGCGGTCTGTCCTTGAATGTCATGGCAAAAGCATGAGCCTTATCATCACGCAGTTGCATTTCTGTCCGTTTCCAACTGCCGACTTCATCAAGTGTCTTATTATGTTTTGAACAGACTTCCTTATCTTTATCATAAAAGCGGTAGGACAATCCCGATTTACCAGCACCGATATAAACAGTCTTTGCGGTGTCGAAATCATCAAACTTGCTTTCGTCAAAGTGGTAGCCCTCACTATTCGAGATAAATTCCTCTTTTTCGCATTTCTTCTTTATCTGCTCTATGGTAAAGAATGGCTTTTCGTTCTTATCATCAATGGCAATATCAAGTCTTGTGAAATGGAAATTATCCAGTCCGTATCTTCGCTCACAGCGTCGGAACATATCTCCAAAGGTACTATTCCTACTGTCGAGAATACGGAAAATATCATCACAACCTCTGCCAGTCATAACAAGATAACAGCCTAGCCCTTGTTGGTTGTCCTCTGTCTTTCTTGCGTCCCCCGATACATAAATATCTCCAATCTGCCAGCGTGCTTGATAAGTCTTGAATTTTATCGTTGCTGGATAAACATTGAAAATGTCAGTCGGTAAACCTAAAATGTGCATGATGACATCTTCGGCGGTTGCAGTATCAAATACAATGCTGATGTAATCAATCTTAACGGATAAATTTTTGTGTGTAGTTATAGTGCATTGCTCCTTTCGTATGCCCCATTTTTTGCGGGGTAAAAATTGTGTTTTGTCCTTTATTTATCACAGTTTCTAGGTACTATGACATGTATGCGCAGGGCGGTGTTACATATACGCCCTCTGCGAACGCCGAAAGGCGTTCCCTTTCTTCCTGTGTCTGCTCCGTTCTTAACGCTCACGTGCCTTTGGAGGCACGTGGCTAAACGAAACAGCCCCAGTCAGAAACCTTATTTTCGGTCTGATAGTCCATGCTTATTCATGCTATCAAAGTGAAAATATATCTTTTCTGTGCTTACTCAAGCGTGTGATTGACCCTAGCGTGCTTAATCATTCTATCCGATACGATAATAACGCCATTAGAATTACTTGTCAAGAAGTTTTTGTTGACTTTTTGATGTATATTAAGTATGATATGCTTATAAATACCAAGAAAAGCAATGAAAGGAGTGTTTATACTAAGTCATGGAGCATTACGAAAAGAAAATCAGTTTCTTAGGAGAGAACATACAGACCATAAGAAAACACAGGAAAATGAAACAGCAGGAGCTTGCGGACAAAATCGGTATCAATATGCAGAGCCTTTCCAAGATTGAAAGAGGGGTAAACTATCCTACCTTTGATACGCTGGAAAAGATAATGGACGTGCTGGGAGTAACGCCCAATGAATTATTGTCGGGAAAATGGAAGTATGTTAATCAAGCCGAAAAGGAAGTCTGCCAGTTTTTAAGGACGGAAGAACGCCTAAATGCAGAGTTGAAACACGGACATTATGACAACTTCTTTGACAGCGAAGAAGAATGGCTGGAATATGAGTTAGAAAAGTTAAGGGAGTATATTACCGATTATATTAACGGAAAGAGCATTGAAGCGTCAGACCTTTACCAAATCAAAGAATTTATCCAGCATTTGAAATTCCAAAAACTACTAGACCGCTATGATGATTTATACAGTATGGATATGTTTGGGGAAAGCACAGAGGGACATAAGTATAAAACTCCTTATCAAGTGGTAAAAATGATAAACCCCAATTCAAAAGAAGATATGGAATTATTACGGGAAGTATTGAAAAATAACCATTTTGATGATGAGGACGAGTAACTTTTTTCCTCTTTGTAGAAGATACAGCAAACAAAAAGCCCAGTAAAGAGTGCAAAGCACCACCAATGGTGGCAAGGCTCTTGACAGGGCTTTTCCTTTTCTGTGGTGGGTAATCAAGAGGAAGAAAGAGCAGGTATATTTTATTCTTGACATTATAATGTCATGTTTTATATGATGAATTAGAGGAAGTGAAAGAATATGCAAGAAAGCAGATTATTTAGAATTGTTTATTACTTAATTGAAAAAGGGAAATCAACAGCCCCAGAATTAGCCCAAAAATTTGAAGTATCAGCAAGAACAATTTATCGAGATATTGATGTTATTAGCAGTGCAGGTATTCCTATTTATGCTACACAAGGCAAAAACGGCGGAATTATCATTGATGAAAATTTTACTTTAGATAGGTCAATGCTATCAAAAAAAGAAAAAGAGCAAATATTAAGTGGTTTGCAGGCATTGTTTGTCGCAAATAGCAACAATACAAATGAATTATTAACAAAATTAGGAGCACTTTTCCATCTAAAAACAACGAACTGGATTGAGGTTGATTTTTCGGACTGGATACAAGGACAACCTGCACAAAACATTTTTAATGATATTAAGACTGCTATTTTGGATAAGTATATTATTTCTTTTGAATATTGTAGCAATAGAGAGCATACTGTTTTCCGTTACATACAGCCTCTAAAACTTATTTTTAAAAGCAAAGCGTGGTATGTGTATGGATTTTGTATGCTTAGAAAAGACTACCGCCTTTTTAAACTCACAAGAATTGAACATCTTAAAATTACAGAAGAACACTTCACACCACCCGATACTATTCCTTCAGTCGATACATCTATAAAGCAAGAAGACATTATTACTGTAACTTTGAATTCTCACTTGAGGTATTTTAAGGGATTTAATAACTGTTATATCTTGTTATAAAAATCTCGTCAAAACCTTGAAAATACTAAAGTTTTTGTGGGTGTCCTCTCCGTCACATCTTGTATCGTGTTATATCGTTTTACCCTTGGTTATGAACTCTGATAAGGGAAAAAACAATGGAAAGAAAATCTGGTAACAACTTATAACAAATTATAAAAATGGCAGTTGGAACTGGATGAAATGCTTATAATACATTTCTATGAAAGGAAGGATAAGATGAGATTGGTATATGCAGATTATAACCCTCTTACAAATAGTATTGATGTAACTACATTTGAGAATTACATATTGCGAATTGATTGTAATAAGGCAGAGGATGGATTAAGAACTACTCTTTGCTCACAAAATTCACTTAATGCTTTGGCGATAGATGAGCCATTGGAATATGCTCGCCTTGCTTTGGACGGTGAAATGCAGGCATGGGTGGATGCGATTGATAGTTTGGCAGTCTGGTGATTTCTATAAATGTTTTTTGATAAAATGTTGGCAGAATATCTAGGCTTGGTGTGATAAAATAAAAGAAATTAACTTACTAGAGAATTATCGAGTAGGAGATATTTGGCAATTTAATAGCTTTGCCTACTATGTGCGTGACAAGGCTATTCTTGGAGAGGAGATTTATTCAGGGATTATAAGTTGAAAAACTTGATTTTAAGCGGATGCTACGGAAAGTAGCGTCCGTTTTTTGATTTGTAAACAGGTGTTGGTGGTGCTACTTTTTCATTTTGTGTAAGATGCGAGTGTAAATCAAAATACTGATGGAGGCATTGTTATGAGTAACAAAAAAGAAATCATTATCAAGGCAACTAAACTTAAAAAGAGTTTTATCACAGGTGACACAGAGCAGACAATTTTTGAAAATCTAGACCTTAATATATATAGGGGTGACTTTACTGTGATTATGGGTAGTTCAGGTGCAGGCAAGTCCACACTGATGTACTCCCTTTCGGGAATGGACAGGCCCAGCTCGGGCGAGGTTGTTTGGAACGACAAAACAATTACATCTTTAAGTGATGATAGGCTGGCAATTTTCAGACGAAAGAACTGTGGTTTTGTTTTTCAGCAAATCTATCTTCTTGATAAGATGAGCCTTATGGATAATGTACTTACGGCGAGTGCATTGTCAGGAGCAAGCAAAAAGGACTCAGTGAAATATGCCAAAGAGCTTTTCGAGCTTGTTAATATTCCTGAGATAACACGCAAAAAGTTCCCATCTCAGGTGTCGGGCGGTGAGGCTCAGCGAGCAGGCATTGTAAGGGCAGTTATAAATAAACCCGAGATTCTCTTTGCCGATGAGCCCACCGGAGGGGTTCAGTTAGTAGTATAACAATCACAAAAAAATAATATGAATGTTTTTGTCATGGTCAACACGGATTTCCTTGACAATGGAACGCCACAATTCACGCCTCTCCGGTATAGACAAAGAATCATACACACTTTCAAAATCCATTTTCAAAAAGTTTTTCAAATACGATAAATCCTTGACAGGTCGGGAATCCTCTGCATTTATTTTCTCAAGCTGCATCAGCAGTTTTTCTCTATCAAGTTTGAACTCGTCCATTGTTATGAGGTCGTTCAAATATAGGTCTTTCAATTTCTGCATTTTTCCCTCAACACTCCGGCGTTTGGCATCGGTACGCAATGCCGGAAGATTTGCAACCTCGTATTCTGCAATATATTTCTCAAGTTCCGGACGGATGCGGTCAAGCAACATACTCTCAAGAGTTGTCTCAAAGACGAGTTTTCGGTTCGGACAGCGGTGCAGATTCACACCCTGCCGACAGCGATATACACTATATTTGTATGTGATGCGTGTTCCGTCTGCACGAACACGACCTCTTGCACGTTGCTGACATCCGCTCATGATGTGGTCGCAGTCATCGCAGACAACAAGACCGCTGAAAATATAATCGTGCTTTTTCCCGCTCTTGATGTTGATTTTGAGAAGTCTCTGCACATCATAGAAAAGGTCATGGTCGATGATAGCAGGACAATACTCTTTGTTGTCACGAAACTCACCGATGTATTTCGTATTTGTGAGCATATTTTTGAGACTGGCAGCAGAACGGACAAGTCCGAACTCACTCTCCATGTACCGGAGTGTCATGCTCAAGTTTCCGGTCTTACGGTAGTATTGGAAGATAGCAACGGCGGTCGGAGCGTCGTCATCCGGTACAAGGTGTTTATTTACAATCTTATATCCGAGAGGGGTTGAGCCGGAAAGAACCTCCCCGTTGTCAACTTTGTCATCGAACACGCCGAGGATTCGGTCGGAATCATTTTGAGCCTCAAGTTCTGCCCATATCATTGAATTATTAACGAAAGCACGACCGTGAGGGGTTGAGGTGTCAAAATAAGGCTGCTCAATGGCAGTCCATGAAACACCGTGCTTGTCAAGAATGTCCTGCGTGTTCAGATAATGACGGAGGTTTCTGAACCAACGGTCAAGACGGGTGAAAATAATGAGGTCAATTCTACCTGCACGGACATCATCAATGAGGCGTTGAAAGTCGTCTCGTTTCAATTTCTGTCCGGAGATTCCGTCATCAATGTATGTGTCAACGAGAATCATGTTCTCATGACTGTCTATGTATTTTTGACCTGTCGCTAATTGGTCACGCATGGAATCTCCGTCCTTGACCTGTTTGTCAGTTGAAACACGGATATAGATTGCCACACGGAGCAGGATTTTCTCGACAGGAGCGGTTGTTTTACGTCGCATTTTATCAACTCCATTCAAAAAAGGTATAAAAATAAAACCTATGCACAAGCACGGTTTTATGATAAAATGAGACTTGCGGGTGACATTTTATCAATCGTGCTTGTACGATAGATATATGTTATCAAAGAGCGGTTTCCATTGGCGTGGAGGCTGCTCTTTTTTATTACAAAAATTCGATAACGACATCAAATCAGTGCGAAATTTCATTCTGTACACTTTCCTTGAGAAAGGAGGTGAGCAGGATGAAAATTCTCGTTTGGGAAATGAGAACCTCAAAGGGGTTCACATTGATGGAGTTATCGAAGAAATCCGGAATCGGAAAATCTACGATAAACAACATCGAAAACGGTAAGGTGTCGCCGACATTATTTCAGCTTGAAATGATAGCGATTGCATTAGGCGTGAAAATCACCGACCTGTTTGAATCCGAATACAAATAATTGTATCACATTGCAGCGGGATTCCGGCAGCAGGAGGAGCGATTTCCACGATTATGGAAATCAACCTCGATATTTCCACAATGATGGAAATATATGATACACTGTAATCGGAAAGGGGGTGTTCCCCTTGAATTACAAAGAGGCTATTGTTGAAATAGTCGGGAAGATACAAAACGAACGCATCCTCAAGAGGATATATAAATTCGTGGCGTATCTATACACCCATGAGGCTGACAGTTGAAAAGACTGTCAGTCTTTTTCTTTATTATTTTGTGTGAACTCAATCGCTTTTTTCATTAAGTGGTCGAGTGCAGCGATGTCCTCGTCGCTCAACTCAAGCATGAATTTGAAAAGGTTTTTTCGTGCCTCGTCCTCACCCGCCATGATGCGGTCAATGCGTTCGATGAAATCATCGTCGCTGTCGATGAACATTTCTCCCTCACCAGTGGTCAACCACATATAATCAACACTGAACTCACGGCAGATAGATTTTGTCATGTGTTCGGAGAAAGACCTGCGACCGTTTTCTAAATCAGATACAGTCGACTTTCCAACACCTATACGCTGACCGAATTTCTCAAGGGTAAGGGATAAAGTCTTTCTTAATTCTTTGACACGTTCGCCTTGCGTCATACTGAATCACCTCCTCTGTTTTCTAAAGCATAACACCCAACGAAACAAAAATCAATAAAAAAGTTCGCAAAAAGGAAAAAGTGTATTGACAAAGTTCTGAAATAGGAATATGATGTACGCAAAGAGAACAACAGGGAGGTAAAACAGGATGGTGAAACACATTAAAGTGAACAGCATATCAACAGCGTGGGAAGTCGCAGCGAGCATTTTCCCGACAGACTACAAAAAAGACGAGGAAAGCAGCAAAAGAGCAGGTTATCCGATTTACACAACAACCTCACCGGACGAGAGTTTTTCCGGATTCCACATTTCAGACCTCAACACTCGATTAGAGGTAAGCATGGGAGCAGAAACGGCGATGATTTGGGTTGAGGAAAACGAGGAGGAGACATTTGAAATTGTAGTAAAAGGATTGACCGAGGAGGAAAAAGAAAGCCTCAAGGAAGTGGTTGACAAGGAAATCCGCAGAATCAAATACCGGAGACATAAGGCAGAAACCTCAAATCTCCGGTACGTGATAGACCTAAATTTATAACAGATTAGAACTCATGTGAACAGCAGTTGCGATTTGCTCATTGAGTTCGGATTCATTTTCGGGTGCATAGATATTTTCAAACTCTATGCACTCCGAAGAATCAAAAGCACAGAGAGAGAGTTCTGCGGGAACAGGCTCTCCACCGTCGGAATCGTCAAGAGGCTCAAGAATGGAAAGTTGCACATATTGTTTTCCGGTGCGACGAGCATCTTGAACGAGGGAACGGAGTTCCGAAATACTAACAATGATTGAATCTCTCATGAAATCACCTCCTTGCAATGATTATACAATGCAGGGCGGGAAAATAAAAGCCGAAACGGGGCAGCAGTCGCCCCGTCAGCGTCCGGATGGCGACCGACGCTCTGACGATGGCAAGCCGAGAGACAGCGTCAGCGATACCGTGGGAAACATGGCAGCGGGTGGACTTGCTAAAAGGTTCACGGTTGGTCAACAGGTTTTCAATGATTTTTTAAGGTGAAAAGTCATAACACGGTAGACATAGCCGGAAAGCAGGTGGACGAGATGCAGAGACCGAGAGAACCACCAGTGCAGGAAATCACATAAAACACTATCAACAGAGGAGGTGTTGAATCATGACGAGAAACGAGAAAAAGACGGCAATCGAGAACATGGCAGAAAGATTCATGAATATTTCTGACCTTGAGGGAAAATCAATGGCAATCATGGTCATGTCTGCATACGCAGAGGGCAAGGCAGCAGGAAAAGTCGAGGAGCGTCGCAGATGGGAACAGAAAGAGGCGGTTGCAACGACCGCCTAACCGAACACGAAAACAACAGGCAAGAGCCTTTTTAATAGATTGGAGGTGCAGCAGGTGAGTGAACAGAACATCAAGAAATTTTATGAGACATTAGCGAGAATCATTTCTGAACGTGAGCAGGTGAAAATCACCGTGAGCGTCTCAAAGAAAGAAAAAGCAGCATAAAGACAAAAAAACGGATGACCGCTGCGAACGGTCATCCGTGTGTCAATCGGTGTCGATTGATATGTTTCAAACTAAGAATATTATATCAAATCTGACACGAAAAAGCAACTCAAAAACGACCGGAAAGGTCGGGAAAACAAAGGGTTTTCGGAGGTTTTGTCGTCCTTGTAATAGATACTAACAAGTCTACGAAAACATAACAGGAGGATTGTGTCAGATGGCAAGAAAAAGAGGGATGCAGTTTATCCCGTATGATTATGAGGCAGCATATAACAAGGCGATGGAGGACATGCATGAATGGTTCATTGAGAACCTGTTCCAACATCGAAAGAAAGTGATATATGCACTCAAAGAGATAACAGCAGGAGACCAGTTTGAAATTGAGATATATCCACAGTTCCGGAGTATGGATGAAGTACCTCCGGAGGGGAGGACAATCAAGAAAGACAACAACAAGGCTCAAAAGAATCTGAATGACAAGAACGCAAGGAAATACGTTGAGAGGTTAATCAACGAGAATTTCAGCGACTGTGATATTTGGATGACATTGACCTATGATGACGCACACCTCCCGCCGGACGGGGATGTTGATGCAGCAATCAAGAATGTGCAAAAGTACATCCGACGCATCAACTATCAGAGGAAAAAGAGGGGTCTCCCGAACGCAAAATATGTCTATGTGACCGCATACAATCCGGATGCGGAAATCAGATGGCATCATCACATTGTCATGGATGGTGCTTTAGACATGGAGACGGTTGAATCCTGTTGGAAACAGTCAAGCAGGAATGAGGTTCGCAGGTTGCAGACGGACGAAAACGGTCTGTCCGGTATGGCGAATTATATTGTCGAAGAAAAGAACCGTGTTCCGTCAGAAAAGAGATGGAACAGTTCGCAGGGATTGAGAGACCCACGAATCAAGGTCGTACACTCCAAACGTCCGGCAGCAGGAGGCAGCTATAAAAAAATAGGGTCATTTGTTGACGGTATGGTCAAAGATAGGGATTCAATACCGGAGATATTAAAAAAGTGGTATCCGGACATGGATTTCACGAACGCAAATGTGTACTACAACGATTTTAACTGCATGTTTTACATACATGCACGAATGAGGAAAAGGAGGATACAAAGTGAAAAGACGGAAAAGACAGGCAAGACATGCAGGACGACGTGATGCGTTCCATTTGACAATGATTGCGGTATTGATGACGGTGTTGTGCTTGATGATAGTGAATATCAAAGAACCGGAGCAGACCGAGGAGGAGCAGCCGGAGACGACACATGCGGAAGTGGTACAGAATCCGGAAACAATCGTGCAGACAGCAGAGGAGACCGAAAGCAAATACAAGGTTTTCGATGGTATGTCCGAGGACTGGGGGAGCGATGACCTTGAGGGATTCGTGCTTTATAAGTTACCGGAACAGTATGCGGATAAAGGCTATTTTCCGGAAAAAATGCAGATATACACAAGATGTCTATGCAAGCAAAATGACGTTCCCTATGCCCTTGTACTGGCAATCATCGAGCATGAATCCGGATATGAATTTGACAAGGTCGGAGACGGCGGGCAGTCAAAGGGATATATGCAGATATATGAGAAATGGCACACTGACCGGATGAAACGGTTGAACTGCACCGACCTCATGAACCCATATCAAAATGTGAGGGTCGGGATTGATTTCCTGTCGTACCTGCTCAAGAAATACGGCACGGTGCAGGATGCACTTGCAGCGTACAACTACGGTGAAAAGGGTGCGAGGGAACATTTGTGGAGCAATGGCGTGTATGTCTATTCATACAACAGTGCAATCATGCAGAGAATGAAAGAGATTGAGGAGGTGGTCGGGAAATGAGTTTTGACTGGCGACCGGAATCAAAAGACAGGTATTTCAGAAAAGCCGAGGCAGCAGTCAAGGCAGCGGGATTCGATGACATCCTGCAAATCAGCAAAGAACAGTTTGCAATCACGAAAAGCACGGTCAAGGTGTATTTCAAGCCGATTCCGAGAGAGGGAAAGACCCGCCGATGGTGGGAGGCAAAGAAAAGCATCACAGGGATGCAGGAGCAGTCCGGAGGGCGTGACGAGTTCGGCAGGAAAAAGAAAACCATTTTTATTCATGCCTATATGGTTTTAGAAATGGAGGAACAGGACAGGTGAGGGCAGGAGAAATCATTGAAAGAATCAGATACATGCTCAAGGTCAAGGACTGCAAACATGTATGTCTGTTCTGCGAATATTATGACATGTGCAAAGAGGAGGCGAAAGCGAATGAACATGAGATATGCAAAGAGAAGTGAGGATACGGAGCAAATCAACGTCGTGTCATGGGCGGGATGGAACATGAGCCGTTATCCGGAATTAAAGTGGTTGTTCCATGTACCAAACGGAGGAAGTCGAAACAAGCAGGAGGCAGTCAAATTCAAACAGATGGGTGTCAAAGCGGGTGTTTCTGATTTGTGCCTCCCATATCCGAAAGGCTCATACTGCGGGTTATTCGTTGAAATGAAATTCGGGAACAACAGACAGCAGGACACGCAAAAAGAGTTCCTTGCGGATATGGCAGCAGCCGGACATTTTGTTGCAACCTGCTATTCAGCAGAGGAGGCAATCAAGGTCATTGAGGAATATCTGAATTTGTCGGATGCGGTACATATGGAGAGAAATCTGAACATGAGCATCCCGAACAACAGCATCCTCAAGGACGGGAAAATCAAGAATTGAGGAGAAAAGCGATGAAAGTATTGATTGCGTTAGGTATTGCAGCGGTTGTCATGCTTGCGATGGTATTTCTTGCGGTGATTTTATTCGTGGCAGCAGTTGCGGTCGATATAGCGTCCGAATTTATGGACTAAAAAATATAACAGGATAACAGGAGGAAACAACATGAGAATTATTGCAGTAATGTCACCAAAGGGAGGAATCGGAAAAACGACGACATCCGATTCAATCGCCTATATGTTGGGCGAGGAGCAGGGAAAGAGAGTGCTTGTGTTAGACGGAGACCCGCAAGGCGATACATCAAAGACGTTCGGGGTATTTGAACCGGACGGAATCGGAATGAGTGAGCTGCTTGAGAAACATGAATGTGTCGGCGGTACATACAAAACGGGTGATTTGATTCGCCCGACGGAATACTCACACGTTGACATCATTCCGGCGAACGGCTATCTCATGAAAACGGACATGAATCTGCTGCTCAAGTCGGAGGACAATCAAGTCACAAGGATGCGTGAGGCGTTGGAGGAGGTCTCCGATGCATACGATTATTGCATTTGTGATTGTGGTCGACTGCTTGACATGGTAGTCATCAATATTCTGATTGCAGCAGAACTCGTCATCGCTCCGGTAAAGGTCGGAGGATATGAAATCGAGGCATTGCAGAACCTTGAGGAACAGATTGAGGACTTGAGAGACATCAATCCGGATTTGAGAATCAAGGCACTCATGACAATGCGACAGAAAAACAAGACCTCTCTTGAGGTTGAGGAATGGTTGAAAGCAGAATCCGGATTTGACATGTTTGTCACGCCGATTCGCCGTTCCATCATCGCAGAGAAATCCACAACAGCAATGATACCGCTCCCGAAATTTTCAAAGCGTGGGATTGTGTCTCAAGATTACAGATGCGTTGTGCATGAGTTGCTCAAGGAAATGGAGGGGTAAGGCATGGAAAACGAGACAATACAAATCCTTGAATTGTTCGGAGGAATTGGGTCGCCTCGATGTGCCTTGAGAAATTTGAACATTCCAACGAAAGCAATCGACTATGTGGAAATCAATGAAAAGGCGGTGCGTTCGTACAATTCAATGTTCCGTGAGGAATTGGCATATAAAACACAAACGGTTGCCGGATGGAATCTGAAACCGGACATTCTGATTCACGGTTCGCCCTGTCAAGATATGAGCATTGCAGGGCATCAAGGAAAAGCCACAGGCGAGGGCAGAATCAACAGAGGAAAAGGTTCAGACGAGGGGAGCGGAACACGTTCCTCCCTCATGTGGGAGACAATACATATCATTGAGAACATGGGCGAATGGCGACCTCGTTATGTAATATGGGAAAATGTGAAGAATGTGAAATCAAAGTACATGAGACCGAATTTTGACAGATACATGGTTGAAATGGAGCGGTTAGGATATACGAATAATTTCGAGACACTGGATGCAAGAGAGTTCGGATTGCCACAGGCAAGAGAGCGAGTGTTCACGGTTTCTGTTCTGAATGGAGAAAGATTTGAGTTCGATGACCTTATAAGAACACCGATGCGAAACTTGCAGGAATTTCTTGAGGATGATGCAAGTGTTCCGGATGTCTACGATGTGACGCAACCGTCCGTCCTTGCGTGTATCGGAGAAAAGGGCATCCGCAGGGCAACGGTTATCACAGATTGTGCATATACCATCACAACAAGACAAGACCGGACACCTGCACAAGTCATTGACCGAGGCGGTGGACGCTATCGTTATTTGACCGAGCGTGAGTGTTGGCGATTGATGGGGTACACGGACGAGGATTTTGACAGGGCGAAAGCAGTACAGGAAAGAAACGGCAAGTATTACAAAGCATTATACGACCAAGCAGGAAACAGCATCGCCGTTCCAATATTCGAGAGCATATTCAGAAAAATAATTTTGCATGAGGTCGCATGAGACCGGAAAGAGAGGAAAGCACATGGGAAACATCGTGAAAACAGCAAAATGCAGATTCTGCGGTCAGATGACGCAGATTGAGGCAGATGAAAAACTGACAGCAGCACAAGCAGAGGAACAGGCAACAATGACATGTAACTGCACCGAGGCGGTCGAGTATCAGAAAGAGAAACAGAGGAAAGAAAAGGCAATGATGAATGTGTCTGCCTTGTTTGGAGAGAACGCAGCACCGGACAAGAGATGCGGTGAGGGCATCGTGAACATCTTAAAGGCAGCAGTCGAGGAGATTTACACCGGAGGACTTGCGAAAGTCACATTGAACCTCCGAGGGGGGGTCAAAGCATCAATTTCACAGAATGCAAAGGGTGAAATCAACGTCGAACGTACAGAGACAAAGAAACAGAAACTCACAGAGTAATAACAGGAGGTTGAACAGATGGCAGCAGGATTCAGCGTGAAAGACGCACTCAACAAGAACAGCAAAGCGGGGATTGATGAATCTCCGAGAGCGAGATTCCGGACAAAGGACATTTCAATTTTCAAGATGTACCGGAACGATATGAATTTTTACAGTGTAGAGCAGATTGAGGAACTGGCAGGAGACATCCTCATGTATGGGTTGAAACAGAACCTTGAACTTGTATATGCACCATGCGACAAGGGCGAATATAGAATCGTAGCAGGTGAAAGACGGTGGGAGGCTCTCAAGTACCTTGTGTCAAAGGGATATAAAGAATTTGAACTTGCAACCAGTAAATTGACAACGCCACAGGATAACGACGAGGAGCAGGTTGAAATCATAATTGCGAACGCATACCGTACAAAGACGACCTCCGACATGATTGAGGAGGAAACACGCCTCAAGGCATCTCTTGAACGCATGAAAGCAGCGGGAAAGAAAATCAAGGGATATGACCTGCAATCCGGACGATTGAGGGATGTGATTTCCTCAATGCTGCATGTGAGCAAAACAAAGATTGCACAAATTGAGGCAGTCAACAACAATCTGATTCCGGAATGGAAAGAGGAACTCAAGGGAGAACGCCTCACATTTTCCGCAGCTTATGAATTGAGCGGTATGACAGCAGACGAGCAGCGGGAGGCACTGGGGAAATTCACAGAGACCGGAGAACTCACACACAAAGATGTGAAAGATATGAAAGCAGAAAAGGCAGCAGGGCAGCAGGTGTCAGAATCCGACACAGAGACAGAAAACGGCATGAACACGCCGGAAGTGAGAGCGGGCGACGATTATGAGACACCGCATCCGGAGGGAATCACATCAATCTGTTATTCCTGCACCGAATATGAGACATGCAACGTAAAAACCGGAACATGCACCTCATGCGACCAGTACAAGAACCGTACAGAGGCATACAAGACCGACGAGCAGAGATATTCAGAGGAACAGGATGCAATCGACCGTGAGACAAAGAAAAAACTCCGTGAGATGGAGCAGGAGGAGAAGATGCAGAACCTCCCATCAGACACACAGGAGACCGGACAGAAAGTGCATCAGATACGCCTTGCAAAGTCTTATTTCGATGATGTGGCAAACGGAATCAAGACATTTGAACTCCGAAAGAATGACAGAGGATATAAAAAAGGCGACATCCTCGAAATGATGGAATTTGCAGACGGAAAGAACACCGGACGCACGGTCAGAGTGCTTGTGACATATATCCTTGAGGACTACACAGGAATTGAGGACGGATATTGCATCATGGCAACCAAACTCATGAAAGACGGTGAGGAACATGAGTTATAAACAGAGACACCCGTATTTGATGCAGATTGTATATATCATCAAATACAGATTGAAGAATTGGAGGAAATAAGTGAAAACAGTATATGTCAGAGTAAAGACAAGAGACGAGGCAAGAAAGAGAGCGGAGTGGCTCTATATGATATTAAGGGATTGCACTCCGGTTATTGCAGATTTACACACATCAAAAGCACAGGTTGTGACTGAATCAATGGTTATCAAGTATGTTCCGGGAAACTACACAATGGACGGAATACGATGCGACATTGCAATCGGGTTCGGGCAATTAGGAAAAATCATCGCAACAGGGGACACTCGTGATGATTTGATGGACGAAAGAGAACTTGCAAAGTATATCGTTGACAATGAAACGATTTCAGAAAATGAAAATATTGAATGCAGGAGGTAAAAATCAATGAATGACATCAAAAGAGGCGAAATGTTCTATATCAGCAGAGGGGGGGCATCCTACAACGGGAGCGAACAGCACTCCGACCGTCCGGCGGTAGTTGTGAGCAACAACAAGAACAATGAGAACAGCAATGTTGTTGAAATCGTATATATGACGACACAACCGAAAACAGACCTCCCGACACATGTGACAGTGAGGTCAACAGGGAGAATCAGCACGGTATTGTGTGAGCAGGTCTATTCGGTATCAACGGAGCGTGTAGGAACATACATCGGAGAGTGTACAGACAAGGAAATGGAGAACATCGACATTGCTCTCATGATTTCCTTGCAGCTTGACGGCAACATGAAAACCTCAAAGAAATACAATGAGACAATCAAAGAGCAGCAGGAGGAAATCGACAGTCTCAAGAAAGAAATTGAGATGTTGCAGCAGGAGCATGAGGACGCAATCGCAGAGATTGAACAGGATGCAGCAGTCTATGTTGAGGAAAACAAGAAGATTGCAAACATGGAAAAGACAGAGGACACAATCAGATTACAGACAGAAAGAGACACATACAAGACCATGTATGAACAGTTACTCAACAGATTAGTGAATGGAGGAGCAGCATGAACAAAAGCGAATTAAAAGCAATATTTATCAATGCAAAGGCAACAGATGCGAAATACATCGGCGTGAGCATTCAGACAGAGGGCAGCAGTCAACCGGAAATTATCATCAATCCGAATGCGAATTTTGATGCGAAATTTGACTATTACATGGAGGCATACGACGACGATTTGATTCTGATTGCAGCAAAGGGCAAAAAGGACATCAGAATCACGGCAGCAGGGCAAGGAAACCGTTTCGAGGATATTGAATGTCAGCTATTAGGAGAGCGGGGCAAGGGTTGGAAAGAACTCATTGCAGGAGCGATTGACAATGCGTATGAGAAAATGATTGCAACCACACCTCCAACGACAGAGGAGGAACAGACCCATTGTGAAATGATAAAAGAGGCAGTCAAGGGAATGTTCATCAATGAGAGCAGGACGGCAGCAGAGGCAGAGTTCATCAAGACACACATTGTCGACTATGAGAAAATATTCGATGTGTGCATGAATGGTGATGACCTTGAGTTCAAAAAAGGACTTGTCAGATTGCAGAAAATGCAAAATGAATATGTTATGCAGCGGGAAAATGACTGATAGAGAAAAAGAGGCGTTCATCGGCGGGATAGAATTTGCGAGAGACTGGAATCTCGACATCCCGCCGGATGATTTGCGTTTATACGAGAGATTGATTCAAGAAAGGACAAAAAAAGAGAATGAACAAAGTCATATTGATGGGTAGGCTCACGAGAGACCCGAATGTCAGATACACACAGCAGAACAGTTCACAGGAATCCATGTGCGTGGCACGGTACACACTGGCGGTCGACCGCAGAGGTACAAGAGACGGGCAGCAGTCAGCGGATTTTATATCTTGCGTCGCATTCGGCAAAAATGGCGAATTTGCAGAGAAGTATTTGAAACAGGGAACGAAAATTGCAGCAACAGGCAGGATTCAGACAGGCTCATACACCAACAGAGACGGTCAAAAGGTATATACGACCGACGTTGTGATTGAGGAACAGGAATTTGCAGAAAGCAAGAAAGCAGCGGGAGAACAGGAGCAAAATGCGGGTTATACGGATGCAGGTGACGGGTTCATGAACATTCCGGACGGCGTTGACGAACAACTCCCTTTTGCGTAAATGGAAAGGAGGAGCGTGATAATATGGGAATTATGAGCATCGTGAAAAATGTGATTGAGCATTTCAGAAAAGCCGGAAAGACAGAAAATGAGATTTCGGGCATGATTGAACAGGCAGCAGACAGGGCGACAGTCAACAAAGGCGTTACAGAAAAAAAGGAATATAAAAGACCGGAAATCAAGGTCGAAACATCGGCAGAACAGTTCGTCGAGGCAGTCATGCAAACGGGTGTCACAGCGGAGCAGGTAAAAACGGCAATTATGAAAATGTGCGATTCGCAAAGATGCACAAATCGCCAAAACACGAATAACTGGCGTAAAATGCACGGTCTGCCTATGAGAAGAAAGCAGAAAGCGAGGAAAAAGCATGAAAGAGGAAAAAGAGCAGACAGTCATTGACAAAACCCTGCTATATCTCGAAAACTATCGTGAAATGGAGCGGTACATCAAAGAGGCGGTATCAGAGACCTCTCAAGTGCCGGATATAGGCAAATACAACATATCAGCAGAAAGAGCGTTCCTGCAATCGGTTAGAGAGTGCCGTGCAGAGACGGTCATTCTGTTCGAGCATCTCAAACAGGCTCTTGCATCACTCAAAGAGGATGCAGAGGCAGCAGGTGAGGGGTACAAGTACGACGCACTTGAGGCAGTCTATATCAAGGGCAAGACATACGAGGATATAGTGAGGGAGACAGGATGCGGACGCAACTCACCGAAAAAGTGGTGCAGGGTGATGATTCAGCGGTTGTCAATCAAGTTATTCGGTGCAAAAGCGATTGAAAATGATAAAAACGGAGTGAAAACAGGGTGAAATGAGGGTGAAAACAGGGGTAAAAAGTGGGTGAACAAAAGACAAAATAAACGTGATAATATGTTAGCGTGAACAGTTGAGACGAGCGATTGCAGATGTGCAGTCGCTTTTTTCTTGCCTGTTTGCCCTCCTGTTATATGCGGGTGGTATATACACAGTCATGTGCATAACTGCCCGCCTCTTGTGGATAACACAGCAGGAGAACACAGCAAGAGAGGAGAACACAGATGCTATTGAAATCATGCAGGTGTGGGAAGTTGATTCCGCAGTCAATGAAGATGTGCGAGGAGTGTGAGCATCGGCAGCAGTCGAGACACATGATATACAACAACACACGGCGAGACGAGAGAGCAGCAGAGTTCTATGTATCAAAGGAATGGCGGGCAATGCGGGAGCGTATCATTGAGGTCTATGACAATGTAGATATATACGCACTATATGTCGAGCATGAGTTGCTCACATGCAATCCGGTTCACCATATCATTGAACTTGAGGACGACTGGGAACAGCGATTGAATCCGTTCAACCTCATACCTCTCAACCATAAGACACACAACACAATCACTGCTCTGTATAAGCAGAGCAAAGCAAGTATGAGAGCAACACAAAAACAGTTGAGGTCACTGATTGAGTACCACTTTCGAGAGGCAGGGGGATATAAAAAAGTTTTGTGCGATTCGTTTTTAGTCGCACCCCCTCTTTTCCTTGGAGAAAACTCCCCACGAGAATTTCAGTAGATGGGTATATCCGAAAGAGGTGTCAGAATGTGACACAAAAGCACTGAAATACTGACGGAAAGGAGGTTTGTTGCATCATGGCAGGACAAAGACAACCTACAGATTTGGTTGTGATGAACGGGCGAAAACACCTAACAAAAGCCGAGATTGAGGCACGAAAAAACGCCGAGGTCACAGCACCATGCGACAAAGTGAGACCTCCGTCATATTTGACACCGGAACAAAAGAAACAGTTCCGGAAGATTGCAAAAGAATTACTCGAAATCAAACTGATTTCAAACCTTGATTGCGATGCACTGGCAAGACTACTCATTGCACAAACGCAGTACATCGAAATCACAGAGCAAATCAGAGCAACTCCATTGATGGAGGATGTTCCAGTCTATGAGATGCGGGAAAATCCGGACACGGGCGAAAAAGAACGTGTGCAGGTCGGTACAAGACAGGTCGTTTCCGGAGAAAGAGAACGCCTCATGATTATTCAAGACCGCTGCATGAAACAGTGTAGGCAGGGAGCATCAGATTTCGGACTGACAGTTTCCTCCCGCTGCCGTTTGGTCGTACCGAAACCACAACAGCAAAAGCCGGAGAACAAATTTGCGAAATATGCAAATTAAGGCATGGCAAAAGCAGGAGAAACACAAGACCGCTGCACACAATACGCCCTTGATGTCGTATCGGGCAAGATAACAGCCGGAGAATATGTCCGTCTTGCATGTCAGAGGCATCTTGACGACATCGAAAAATCGAAAGCAGCACCGTACAAATACTATTTCGACGTTGAAAAGTCGGAGGAAATCATCAATTTCGCAGAGGAATTGACCATTGCAGAGGGCGAGGAAAATGAGCATGTGACGGCATATCCGTTCCAGTGTTTCATTTTAGGGTCGCTCAATGGATGGAGAACAAAGGAAAAGTCATACAGACGATTCAGAACATCCTATGTGCAATTAGGACGACAGAACGGAAAATCGTTCATCAATGGTATTTTGGCGTGTTATTACGGCAATTTTGACGGGTACAAGTACGGAAAAATATTTTGTACGGCTACAAAGCAAGACCAAGCGAACATAGTTTTTGACGAGGTCGCAAAATTCATCAATTCCGACGAGGATTTGTCAGAGTGGTTCAAGGTTCACGACCACAACCACACGATTGACTGTTTGCTGACACATTCGGAAATCAAAGCGTTGTCCGGAGACACAAAGTCACTTGACGGACACCGTGCATATTTGGGAATCGTCGACGAGTATCACGCACACAAAACAAATCAGATGTACAAACTGCTTGAGGGCGGTATCAAGAAACTCAAGTCGGCGTTGATTTCAGTCATTACGACAGCAGGGTTCGACCTCAAGTCGCCGTGCTACAAATTGTATGAGTATTGCTGCAATCTACTCAAGGGCGTTTTCGAGAATGACAGTCAATTTGTCTACATCGCACAGATGGACGAACACGATGACAGGTACACACCGGAAAACTGGATAAAAGCGAACCCGATTCTTGAGTTTGACAGGGATGCACTTGAGAACCTCATTCCGATTGCACACACTGCCCGTGATATGGGCGGGGAGGACTTGAGAGATTTCCTTGTAAAGCAGTTGAATATGTGGATGCAGTGGTCAAATTCACTGTACATCAAGGACATTGCATCATGGAAAGCATGTGCCGTTCTGAAATCACTCAAGGATTTCAGAGGGTCAAAGTGCTATGTCGGAGTTGACTTGTCATCCGGAGGCGACTTGACATCAATCGCAATCGTGATTCCGTTCATGGTGGAGGACACGAAAAAATATTTTGTTCACACACATTCATTCATTCCGTCCTCAAGGGTGGATGAACACATCAAGACCGACAAAGTACCATACGACGTATGGATTGAAAAAGGTCTTGTGACGGTAACGGAAACACTGGGAGGAATCAAGACAGATTACAAATATATCATCAAATACCTTGAGGATTTGGTGAGAGAATACAACCTCAAACCGCAGTTGATTTGTTACGACCCGCACAACGCATCGGCGTTCCTGTCAGACCTTGAGGCGATGGGATTCGATTCAATCTCTGTCACGCAGACAGCAAAAGAGTTGAACGATGCGACCGTTGATTTCAGACTTGAAATCCTTGCGGGCAATGTGGAGATTGAGGGAATGGAAGTCGGCAAAGAGGGCAACAAGATAGTTGTTCCGGTCGACAGTCTGCTTGTTTGGTCGATTGCGAACGCAAAGACCATTTCAAACAACTACGGCGAAATAAAGATTGATAAGGACATCACGACAGAACGAATCGACCCGATTGACGCTATCATCGACGCATGGAAACACGCAATGAAAGAGGAATACCGCCCGGACGTGAACGAAACTGTCAATGAATGGCTTGAGCAATATGAAAAATACATGAAGAAAGGCGGTGAGAAATAAATGAATCCGTTTCAGAGATTAGGAGTAAAAATTTCAAATTGGTGGAGAGGCGAACCACAGAACGACGGAGGGAAAATGACATTGAACTCACCGTCGTTCCTTGAGCGAATAGGATTGAAAAGAAAAGGAAAACCGACATCAGAGGTCACATATTTCACTTGTCTCAAGATGCTGTCGGAGACCCTTGCGAAAATGCCTATCAAATATTATCAGAAAACGGACAAGGGAATCATTGAGGCAGAGGCGACAGATACATCGAAACTGCTCTCAAAAAGACCGAATCCGTTCATGACACCAACAACATTTTGGAACACGGTTGAAATCAACCGCAACCATTACGGAAACGGCTATGTGTATATGAGAAAGAAGTTTGACCGAAAGAAATTCGGCGGTGAAATAAAAATCGTTGATTTGTGGGTCATGCAGTCAAATTGTGTGCAGATAGTCGTTGACGATGCAGGGATATTCGCAGGAGTGGGGCGTTTGTGGTACGTCTACACAGACCCGACATCCGGTCGTCAATATGTGTTCAGCACGGACGAGGTGATGCATTTCAAAACATCATTCAGTTTCGACGGAATCACAGGACTACCAGTGCAGCAGATTTTGAGAGACACGGTTGCAGGTGCATCCGAATCACAGGCGTTCATGAATAACTTGTATGAGAGTGGTCTGACAGCAAAAGCAACACTCGAATACACGGGAGAGTTGAACGAAAAGGCAAAAGAGGCACTTGTCAAATCGTTTGAGGAGTTCGGCAGCGGGGCAAAGAATACAGGAAAAATTCTGCCTGTTCCGTTAGGAATGAAACTCACGCCCCTCGACATCAAACTGACTGATTCACAGTTCTTTGAACTGAAAAAATATAATGCCCTGCAAATCGCCGGAGCGTTCGGAGTGAAACCGAATCAAATCAACGACTATTCAAAGTCGTCATATAGTAACAGCGAAATGCAGCAATTATCGTTCTACGTTGACACAGAACTGTTCATCATCAAGCAGTATGAGGAGGAAATCAATTTCAAAATGCTGCCGGATGAAGATGCAGACGACGGATATTATTACAAATTCAACGAAAAAGTATTATTCCGAACCGATTCAAAAACACAGATGGAATATTTGAGAAACGCTGTCAATGGAATGATTATGAAACCGAATGAGGCAAGACGTAAACTCGACATGGAAGATGCGGAGGGAGGCGATGTCCTACTTGCGAACGGTAGCATCGTACCGTTGACGATGGCGGGTGCAGCATATTTGAAAGGCGAATCCGAACAGGAGAACGCCGATGAACCGGAACAGCCGGAGGAAGAAACAGAGCCGGACACAGAAACAGAACCGGACGAAACCGACGAGGCAGAGGACGAGGATGAACAGGAGGGAGGTGAATAATCATGCCAAAAAAGAGACGTTTTGATTTTACAAAGAAGAATAAACGCAGCGGGAAAGTTGAAAATGTCGGATATTTGGATTTAGAGCAGGACGAGGAGCAGAGCAGATGTTCCTTGTATTTCTACGGTGACATTGTATCAGCGACATGGGAATCCATGTGGTACGAGGAGGACAGATGTCCGCAGGACATCGCAGATTTCCTCAACCAGTTAGATGGATATGAGGACATTGACATCTATTTCAATTCCGGCGGTGGAGATGTATTTGCAGGACTGGCAATCTACAACCAGTTAAAGCGATATGACGGACACAAAGTCGGATATGTTGACGGAATGGCTGCATCCATTGCATCAGTCATCATGTTTGCATGTGACGAACTGCATTTTGCAACAGGTGCTCAAGCAATGATTCACAAACCGTTGTGCATGGCATACGGAAACGCAGATGATTTCAAGGCAGTCATAAAACAGTTGAATCTCTGCGAGGATTCAATTCTTGATGTCTACATGGAGCATGTGCAGGAGGGTGTCACAAGAGACAAAATTCAATCTCTCATGAGCAATGAGACATGGTTCGACAGTAAGAAGATGCAGCAGTATTTCAATGTTGAAATCGAGGAAAAGGCAGCAGTTGCAGCGTGTGCATCTGACTTTTTCGAGAAATACAACAATATTCCGGAGGCACTCAAGGGAATCGACACAAAGGACATTGTCGATGCGGTAATTGCGGAATTGGAAAACCGGAACAATGCAGCAGCAGAGGCAGAGAAACAGAGAATCGAGGCAGAAAAGCAGCAGATTCTTGATGATTTATACCTTTATGGTATGTAAGAAATGGAGGACAGAAAGTCATGAATAAGGAATTACAGAAGTTATTAAAGCAGATTAACGACAAGAAAAATGAAGTCAAGAGCCTTGTGAACGATGGAAAACTCGACAAGGCAAGAGCAGCAAAGGAGGAACTCGTAGAATTACAGAACAGATTCGACCTCCTCTATGATTTGGACGAGGACGAGCAGGACGGCATCGAGAACAAGGTCAAGGATGGAACTGCAAAGCAGGTCGGCGAGGATGTCAAGCCGGACAAAAAGAACATCGTGAAATCATTTGTCAACATTGTCAAAGCCGGATTCCTGCACAAAGAGGCAGACGAGGCAGACATCAAGGTGTACAAGGATGCACTCACATCCGACACAACCGCAGGAAGTGAGGGAGAGGTCGGAATCGGCGTGACAATTCCGGAGGACATCAGAACAGACATCATCGAGTTGCGTCGTTCATCCGACAACCTTGAACAGTATGTCAATGTCGAGGGCGTAACAACTAAGACAGGAACACGAAACATTGAGGTTGATGCAGAATCAACACCATTTGACAATGTTGACGAGGCTGCGGATTTTCCGGAGATGGACGAACCGGAATTTTTACCGATTGAGTACAAGGTAAAGAAAAAGGGTGGAATCCTCAAGATGACAGCAGAGTTACTTGAGGACACAGCATCCAACATCATGGCATACATCAACAAATGGATTGCCAAGAAAACAAAGGCAACCCGTAACGCAATGATTCTCAAGGTACTCAACGAGATGACAAAAGGGAAAGAGGTCACAGTCGAGAACCTTGACAGCCTCAAGGACATTTTCAATGAGCAGTTAGACCCTGCAATCGCTGACAATGCAGTTGTTATCACAAATCAGAGCGGTTTCAACTACCTTGACAAGTTAAAGGATAAAGACGGCAACTATATTTTACAGAAAGACCCGACACAGCAGACAAAGGGAAAGATGCTTTTCGGTGAATATCCTATCATCAAATTATCAAAGAAAACTCTTGCATCCGAGAAGATTATGAACACCGATGGTCACACAATCGACGGGTACAAGCATCCTATTTTCTGCGGTGACTTAAAAGAGGCAGTCACACTCTTTGACAGAAATGTCCTCACAATCGACCTCAATGACAAAGGTGCGGGTTTATGGGATAAGGACATGACCGGAATCAAGGTGCGTGACCGTTTCGATGTGCAGCCTGTTGACAAGGGAGCAGTCATCAAGGGTCAGATTACAGAAGTTATCAACGGGTAATATGGCAGCAGGGCGGTGAATCCGTCCTGCTATTGAAAGCAGGTGAGAACATGACGGATGAAGAAAAAGAGAAGTACAGAGGCGGTCTGATTGCTACATGCAAGACATATTGTCACATCGACTATGATGACGACATCGAAATCCTTGAATTGATGTTTGACACGACACTGGATGAAATGACGGAACTGATTCCGAATTTCGACCGGAACAACCTCACAAGCCGTCAAAAACTGCTTGCATTTATGTCCGTGAAAGAACTGTACGACAACCGTGACAAGTACCGGAGCGACACGAAAACGCTCTCTGCTGCCGTTTCCTCCATGCTATTGAAAGAAATATACGGAGGTGCAGCAGAATGACAGGCAGAATCAAGATAATTCGCAAGACAACAAGCGTTGTTGATGGCAGACGGCAGCAGGAGGAACAGGATTTTTTCTCATGTTGGTGCGATGTCAAGAGTTTGGGAACAAACGAGAAATACAATGCGTTGCAGATAGGTCTTGAGAACACGATTGTGTTTGAAACAAGAGCCTGCGACAAGATGGAGGAAATCAGATTGAATCTGAAAGAGTTCTATGCAGTGTATAAAGGCGTTGAGTTCAAGATATATGATGCGTGTCCGATGTTCACAGACGACAGGAAATATCAGTTGAAATGCAGAGCGGGAGCGTAGTGTCATAATCTGACACCGGAGGTGATGCAGTGAAAATTGAGATGGAATTTCAAGGCTTGAAAGAACTCATGAAAGCATTTGAGGACGCAGCAAGCGACGAGGACATAAAAGAGGTCAATCAAAAGATTGTAAAGCAAAGCGAACCAGTCGTGAAAAACATCATGTCCGGCAAGATTCCGAAATCTGCGGACATTAAATTGTCCGGTCGAGGATTTGGTTCAAAGTCATCCGTGACATCACATGCAGCGGACAGCATACCACTAGGAGCGGTCAAGGTGAAAGACACCGGAGCGTCTGCGGATGTTGGATGGGAAAAGTCGGACAACAGCGAACATTTTTATGTGAAATTCATAAACTGGGGAACTATCTATCGCCCGCCTCAAGAATTTATCTATGCAACAGGGCGTGAGGCAGATGCGGAACTGCAAAAAATCGCAGAACAGGAATATCAATCATATTTAGACAACACATTGAAATGAGGTGAGAGCATGAGCAGCAGTCCGGACATCATCAAAGATGCATCCGACGCATTGAAACCAATATCAGACAGGAGAATCATTGTGATGCAAGGATGGTATAACAAAAACATCCATGACAGACATGTGACATTGTGGGATTTGGGAGAAAACGACGAGAATTTTTCGGACGACGATGCAGAGGGAGTGACGCTGTCAGTGCAGGTCACTATATTTTCAGAGAATGACGAGGTTGAACTTGCGAGGGAAATCAAGTCACTCATGAAAGAAAATGATTTCTCATTTGACGGCAGGAATGGAGACGATTCAAAGCCGGAGGACGGAATCTATATGAAAGCACAAAGGTTTTCAAAGTTTTATGAAATGGAGGAATAGACATGAGCGAAACAGTAACACAGGTCAGCGAAACAGAACAGAAGATTGTCAGAAGTAGAACTTGCGGTTGTAGAGATTTCTACATCGCAAAACTCACACAGAACGATGCGAAAGCATACGTTGCAGAAACTCCGGTCAAACTGGCAAGAGCAATCAAAGCAAAAGTTGATGAAAAATGGAGTTCGGAGAAAATCTACTCTGACGACGGAACAGAGGAGGTCATCAATTCATATGAGGGAACTGAAATCGAACTTGAGGTCAACGCCCTTGCACCACAGGACAGACAGATTCTTTTCGGTCAGTTGTATGAGAATGGTTTCCTCGTAAAGACGGCAGACGACAAAGCACCGGAGGTCGCTGTCGGATGGAGAGAAAGAAAACTCAACAGAAAGTATGATTTCAAGTGGTTGTATGCCGGAAAGTTTGCAGAGGGAATCAGCGAGGAGGCAAGCACAAAAGAGGGAAAACTGTCTCCGAAAACAAAGAGCGTCAAGGGTTCATTCTATGAGAGAAGTCTTGACAATGCATATGAGATTTCTGTTGATGAATCAAACCTTGTAACAGAAGATACAAAGGCAGCAGAGGCAATCAAGAATTGGTTCAGCAAAGTGCAGGAGAAAAACGGCGGTTTAGGCTAATAAGAGGATATATAACAGGAGGATAAATCATGAAAAGAAAAATTATAGTCAATAACAAAGAGTTTACAATGCCGAAAATGTCAATCGACACATACACGGAATATCTCGAACTTGCAGAGGTTATCGACGCAAAACAGAGATATTCAAAGCAGGACATTGAGGCGATGGGTCTTTTTATCTGCAAAGCATACGGAGACCAGTTCACCGTTGAGGAATTAAAGAATCCGGAGACCGGACTTGATGCAGCAGGTTTGATTCTTGAGTTCCAGTTCATCGACATGGGAATCGCCGACGACCTCACCAAACGTATGGAGAAGATAGAGAAAAATTTTCAGAGTGGCAAGTGATACCGGAAATCGAGGTCACTTGCAGAGGTGAGAGACTTTTCATCAATTCCGTAACGGTAGAACAGTATAAAAAATACATCAGTCTCATGGAAAAGAATGACACGGAGAAATTCTCCGGAGTGATGTTTTTCAACAAAAAGATAATGCAGGAGATGTTCGGGAATGAATTGTCGCTTGCAGCAGTTGGGGAGATTGATGCAGTTGAATTTCTGACGGCAATCAAGACGGTTCATTTCATCATGCAGAACATTGTTGCAGAGAAGATGTTGAGCATTGTCGAGGTTGAACAGGTAGAAAAAGAGGCATCCGCATTCGATGACTATGACCGTGAAAACGGATATGAGGACGAGGATGAACAACCGGAGGAAAATCAATGGAAAGTCTGCGGGGAAATTGTTGACCGTGTTGTGAAAATTGCGATTCGGCTATTGAAAAACTCATACAGTCAATGCATGAAAGAGAACATTGTCACGTTGTTGGACTACTTAAAATTTGAATTAGATACAATCAACGAAAATCAGTAAGAGAGGAGGCGACCGAATGGCTTATACAAGCGTCAAAATATCGGCAGATTCGAGCAGTTATCAATCACAAATGAAATCGGCAGCATCGCAGATGAAAGTCTTGTCTGCGGAATATACGACGGCAGCGACGAAAGCAAAGTTGTTCGGGTCAGAAACAGACAGCCTCAAGGCAAAAGCCGAATCGCTCACTCAAAAAATCACGGTGCAAAAGAACATCGTGCAGTTGAACAGTGAGCAGCAGGAGAAGTTGACAAAGAAACTGTCAGACCAAAAGACAAAGCAGGAGGAACTCAAAACAAAGATTGATGCTGCGAAAGAGGCTTATGAGAAATCAACGGCAGAGACCGGAAAGAACTCCGAGCAGTCAAAAGCACTCAAGGATGAACTCGACAAGTTAGAGAAAGAGTTCACCGCAAATGAGACAGCAATCGGAAAGACAGAGACCGCACTTGCAAATCAGACGGTAAAGACGGAAAAGTCAAAGACTGCCCTCATGAACATGGAGGCAGAACTGAAAAATGTTAATGACCAGTTAAAAGATAATAAACTTGAAAAATTTGCGACCGCTTGCGATACGGCGGGAACAAAGATGGAGAGTTTCGGAAAGAAAATGTCGGTTGTCTCTGCCGGAATTGCGGGTATTGGTGCAGCATCAATCAAAGCATTCACGGAACTCGACGAGGGTTATGACACCATAGTGACAAAGACCGGAGCAACCGGAGAGGCACTTGAGGGATTGACAAAGTCTGCGGATAATGTTTTCGGAACAATGCCGGAGGATATGTCAACGGTAGGAGAGGCAATCGGAGAAGTCAACACAAGATTCCATACAACCGGAACGGAACTTGAAAAGACCTCTAAACAGTTCATACAGTTTGCAACAATCAACGGAACAAACGTCACACAGTCAGTTGACCAAGTTGACAAAATCATGAAAGCGTGGAACGTCGATGCATCACAGACAGGGAATCTATTAGGATTGCTCACGGCAAAGGCACAGGAAACCGGAATCTCTGTTGATACATTAGAGGGATATGTCCTCGACAACAACGCTCAATTCAAAGAAATGGGATTGTCATTGCCTCAAGCAATCAATTTGATGGCTCAATTCGACGCAAACGGTGTTGATTCAACTCAAGCAATGGCGGGTCTGAAAAAAGCATTACAGAACGCCACATCAGAGGGAAAATCAATGGACGAGGCGTTGTCAGATACTATCGGCAGCATCAAGAACGCAAAGACAGAGACCGAGGCGATGCAGATTGCAACGGAATTGTTTGGAAAAAAAGGTGCTGCGGAAATGACAAAGGCAATTCGTGAAAACAGAATTGACCTCACCAGTCTTTCGTCATCAATGGAGGAATACGGTTCAACAGTCGAGGACACCTACAACGGAACACTCGACCCGATTGACAATGCAAAGGTTGCGATGAACAACGCAAAACTGGCGTTGTCGACACTGGCATCCACAGCACAGACATCCGCAGCACCTATGATTGAAAAATTGACCGGAAAGATTCAAGAGTTGACACAATGGTTCACGTCGCTCTCTCCGGCACAGCAAGAAACAGTTCTCAAAGTTGGTCTTGTGGTCGCTGCTATCGGTCCGTTGTCAATCGGATTCGGAAAAGTGGCAAAGGGAATCTCTGACACGGTAACGACCGGACAGAAATTTGTGTCCGGAGCTGCAAAGATAATTGCAAAGATTACGGCAAAGACAGCAGCCACGGCAGCAGGAACGGCAGCAGATACGGCAGGAACAGCAGCCACGGCAGCACATACGGCAGCTACAACAGCAGCCACGGCAACAACCGGAGGAATGACGGTGGCACAAACGGCACTCAATGCAGTCATGAACTTGTGTCCGATTATTCTGATTGTGACACTGATTGCCGGACTGATTGCAGCAGGTGTCGCCTTATACAAAAACTGGGATACGGTCAAGGAAAAACTGTCCGAATTATGGGGCAACATCAAGGAAAAATTCAATGCAATCAAAGAGACCATCACGGGAGCGTTCACGAAAGCGAAAGAGGCGGTCACAAATAAGGTCAAGGAAATCGGTGACAGCATAAAAAACAGCACAATAGGACAAGCAGCCTCGAAAGTATTCAACGGCGTAAAGGACACAGTTCATAATGTCATGTCGGCAGCGACCGAAACGGCAAAGGAAAAACTGGGGAACATGAAAACCGCCTATGAAGAAAACGGAGGCGGTATCAAGGGCGTTGTCGCTGCCGGATGGGAGGGAATCAAAGGATATTATTCAGCAGGATTCACATTCGTTGATAATTTATCCGGAGGAAAACTCTCTGAAATCAAATCAAAATTCTCTGAAAAGACATCGGAAATCAAAACAAAGGTTTCCGATGGTTGGGAAAATATGAAAACTACCGTCACGACAAAAATGACGGAATGGAAAACCAACGCATCGAACAAACTGAATGAAATCAAGTCAAATTTTTCGACAAAGGTTTCAGACATCAAGTCCAATGTCTCGACAGGTTGGGAGAATATGAAAACCACCGTCACGACAAAAATGACGGAATGGAAAAATAATGCAACGAATAAATTGACGGAAATCAAATCCGGATTCTCCTCAAAAGTTTCGGAGATAAAATCAAAATGGTCGACTGATTTCACGAATATAAAGGACAAAGCGACCTCCCTCATGGAAACAGCAAAGTCCAATGTGTCAACAAAACTCGACCACATGAAATCCGCATACAGTGAAAAAGGCGGGGGAATCAAGGGAATTGTGTCTGCTACGTTTACGGGCATAAAAGACACAATGAACTCTCTCATGGGTACGGCGAACACTCTGACAGGTGGAAAACTTGACAGCATCAAATCGGCATTCTCAAGCAAATTAGCGAGTGCGAAATCGACCGCATCGTCTGCGATGGAGAGCATCAAATCATCATTCTCCTCAAAGATGGAATCCGCACACGGAGCGGTGACAGGTGCGTTGTCAAGAATCAAATCGGCGTTCAATTTCAAATGGTCATTGCCACACTTGAACCTGCCTCATATTAGCGTGAGCGGAGGGAAAGCACCATACGGAATCGGAGGAAAGGGTTCACTCCCGTCATTCTCGATTCAGTGGTATAAATCCGGCGGTATCATGACAAATCCGACTGTGTTCGGAATCAACGGCAGCAGCCTCATGGTAGGAGGCGAGGCAGGCGACGAGGCAATCTTGCCACTTGCAGAATTTTATAACAAATTGAACAACATCCTCGACAAGAAACTGGATGCAGTTCAAAAATCAAATATTGTGTATGTGACGAATCACACATACATCGACGGAGACGAGGTTGCAAGCAGAACCGTGTCAAGGGTTGATGCACAGATGGTCACAGACAAAAGGAAAGGGAGGTAAAACAAGGCGATGAAGATAAACGGAACAGACATCAGAGCGTACAACGCAAAACAGTTGACCGCCGATGTGCAGCCTCCCTCAATCATGAATAATTATGAATGGTTGTCGGGAGCAACACTCCCGACAGAGCTTGAGACAGATGTTCAGATGGGTCATTTGAAACTGTCAATCTATTTCAAGGGCAAGGACAGGAACAGCATCATCCGTTCTGCATCAGAATTTATGATGAATTTCACAAAGCCGTGCAGGTTGGAACTTGACGGCTACAAAGGAACATATATCGGGTTCATCACATCAAATGACTATGAGAAAAAGAATGTGAAACAGAGGTACGTCGTAAACGTGGAATTTGACGGCTTTTTCGTCGATGACGACCTCTCAATCACATTCGACGGGAAAACCTCCGCATCGTTCTATAAAGTGGGTACAAGAGACACTCCGTGCGTTGTGGAGGTATATGCAAAAAGCACCTTGACGAATTACACAATCACCGGACTGGGAGAGGACATCATTGTTGAGAGCCTTGCAGCAGGAAAAACGGTTGTGATAGATGCAAAAACCGGACTTGTGACGATAGACGGGGCGAACGCATTTGACAAGGTGGATTTGTGGGAATTTCCGGTATTAAAGGCAGGAGAAACGGCACTCATATTCTCCAACACAAAGGCAAGAGTGACGGTCAGATATACTCCGATGTGGATTTAGGAGGTGAGAGCGTTGCAGATTTTTGATGATAAAAAGAAAAGAATCGGAACACTGTCCGGATTCAAGGATAGGGCAATCACCACGACACTGGATTCCGGAGATAAGGAATTGACGTTTGACTATCCTGCATCGGGAGCGTTGGTTGACCTGCTCAAAGAAGAATATTATATACGCACTAAAACGGACGAATTTGTTCTCAAAGCAGTCGAAAAAGGGGAACAGTTCAACAAATACACCGCCGTCCTCAACGTGGAGGAATTGGAGGGAACGGCGTTCCCGTATGGGTTTGAATCGGATGAACAGACAATCAAAGCGTGTCTTGAGTTTGCGTTCGAGGGTACGGGGTGGCATGTCGGAACATGCACAGTCACAAAGAAAAGAACCATTGACGAGCAGGAAAGTGTCACGGCATGGGATGTCCTGCAAAAGTGCCTCACGACATACCGTTGTGAGTGCATCATTCGCTCACTGACAAAGACAATCGACATTTATGACAGGATAGGAAGTGACAGAGGGTGTTATTTCATGGAGGGATTGAACCTCCGGAAAATATCTTTGAAATCCGACACCTATGATTTTTATACAAGAATCTATCCGATAGGCAAGGACGGCATCACGCCGGAATGGTTGACCGGAAAAGATTACATCGACAATTTTCAGTATAGTTCCAAAATCAAGGCGTATGTGTGGAAAGATGAGCGATACACCAACACCACAAGTCTGATTGAGGATGCGACGGCAAAAATTGAGGAAATGTCACGACCATACAAGGCATATACTGCGGAGGTGGTCGACCTTGCGAAAGCGTCAGAAAAATACAAAGACATTCTTTCATACGGAATCGGAGACACGGTCACACTTGTGTCAAAGAAAACCAGAACGAAAGAAAAACAGAGGATTGTCAAAATCACGGAATATCCGGAGACATCGGAAAAGAACATGGTTGAGATTTCCAATGCGAGAAAGACATTCGCAGAGATTCAGAAAGAGGAGACGGCAGCAGCCACAGAGGAGGCGGTCTCCATCTCCAACAGGGCAACCAAGAAAGTCCTTGAGAACTATTCGACCACGGAGGAGATTGAAACCAAAATCACGGCATCGAAAGAGGCAGTCGAGGCAGGTGTTGCCTACACTCTGAAAAATTATTATACATCCGTGCAGATGGATTCCTTGATAAAAGCCACGAAAGAGGAGATTTCTCAAGAGGTAAAGCATGTTGAGGAAAACTCAATGCACAACTATGTTGTGAATGGAGATTTTTCAAACGGACTTGATGATAATTGGTACAACAGCAATGAGACGAACAATGCCGTGATGGATGTGTCCGGATTGGGAACGGTTGCGAAAATACTGAAAACATCCTCAAGCGGTTCGTATATACGGCAGAATTTAGGGAAAATACCTGCGGGAACATATCGTGTGAGATATAAGGCAGCAACAGCAGCAGGGTACGAAAGCACGGCAAGGGTGCAGGTGGGAGCGTTGGGAAGTTATTCAACAACATCATCCGGAGCGTTAAAGAGTAAAGAGTTCACAACGATTGAGCGTGAAATCACGGTATCAGAGGGAACGAAATACGTTTACATTTACGCATATACTCAAAATGCACCAGTGTACATTACAGATATTGAGGTGTTGGGTCTGTATTCGTTGTATGCGGATGCAAAAATTCAAGTGACTGCGGAGGAAATCACCTCCGAGGTCAACAAAAAGGTGAACGAGGATGATTTCGGAACACTTATCACACAGAATGCATACAATGTCCGAATTGCATTCAACAAAGGCAGTTCGTACATGCAGTTTGATTCGACCGCAATCACAATGTACACCGGAACGATTACGGATAACCAAAAAAGAACACGATTTGACTACAACGGAACTCATTTCTATCGTGACGGATATTATGTCGGGAAAATCGGAACGAACACTATGAAAGACAACGACAGTCAGAGAGGACTTGTCTTTGATATAGAGAGCAACACCGCCTATATGTCATGGTCAAACAAAGAAAGTGCAAATGCAAGTGTGTACACAATGAAATGGTCGTACTGCACACAGCAGTGTGGAAATTACGAGGCGAACATGCTACATGCAGGGGCAGACATCAACATGCATTTCTTCACATTAAGGAATGTAAGTTTTGAGGATGGCTCAATAAGTGGAACGCTAACATTCAAACAACCTTTAGAAGTAGGCAGCGACGGGAAACTGACAAAGTGGTCAACGGCGACGCTTGAGTTCAAAAGAGGAATATTAGTGTCCGGAACATGGAGCAATGGATAAAACAGGAGGAAAAGAAATGCAGATGAATGACGAAAATATTCAGACGGAGGAAGTCAAACGAGCAGCAGAACCGGAGTATAAAATTCCGGAAGATGCTGCCGACAACTCAAGACCAAACGAAACAGCAGAGGTTGTGACGAGGGAATCAACAGAGGAGACAAACACAGAACTCTTGCAGAGTATTGACAAGAAACTTGACATGCTACTTGCAGCACAAACAGCGACACAGGCAGCAAAGGAGGAATAATCATGAATACACCGCTTGCAGTAAGAATTGAATGTGCAAAGGGAGAAATCCTCAACGCTATGGAGACGATACAGAAAAGACATGCATTGCCTCCGTGCATCATGGACGGAGTTTTGTCCTCCGTACTGGCAGAGGTAAGGAGTGAGGCAAAGATTGAACTCATAAACTCAACAAATACAATGATGGCAGAAAAAAACGAGGAACTTGAAAAGGCAAAGAAAGCAGCAAAGAGAGTTCTGAAAACAGAACCGGACGAGGAACATCCGGAGCAGGATGAACCGGAGAATCCGGAGGAATAAGAAGTAAACACCGAGAGGAGGTGAGAGCATGGCAGCATTGACGAAACTGACAACGAACATCAATCTTGAAATGTCCGGAGACACTAAAAGATATTTAGTATCTGCAAAGCAGGGAGACAAGGCAACACGATTCATTGTCGCAAGGTTACTCAACAACGGTGAACCATACACAATCCCGACGGGTGCGAGAGCAGTCATCAACATTGTAAAACCGGACGGAAAACATGTATATAACACATGTTCATATTCCGGTTCGGATGTGACGGTCGAATTGACGAATCAAGCACTTGCAGCCTCCGGAACGGCGTATTGCGACATTGAAATCCGGACAAGCGATGATTCACAGGTTATTACATCCGCATCATTCACAATGGAGATTGAACCGTCACAGAGAAATGAAAATGCTATCTTGTCAGCGAATGAGTTCACAGACCTTGAGAACCGGATTGCAGGACACATCAAGAATATTGATGACACGGATGCAGCAGTCAAGAAAGCGGAATCCGCAAGAGTGGTCGCAGAGAATGCGAGAGTGAAAGCGGAATCCGCAAGGGAGACGGCAGAAAATAAACGACAGGAAAATGAGAACACCCGCATCCAACAGGAGCAGCAGAGGCAGCAGGACACCTCACAGGCGGTCAAGAATACGAATGATGCAACGGATGAATCCAAGAGGGCGACAACAGCCTGCAAAGAGGTCACAGAGCGGGCAGAGGACGCATTGCAGAATCAAGAGCAGCTTGAGGCGACATTGAACACGGCGACACAGATTCGACAGGATGTGTCACAGATGCAGACGGCAGTTGCAGAGGCAAAGAAACAGGTCGAGCAGGACAAAAAGGATATTGATGACACGATTCAAAATTCACTGCTTGCATCAGCAGAGAAAATCCTTGAGAGCGTGCAGGACTATTTCAACCGTGCAGAGGCGTTATATTCGAGCATGTATCTTGATTGTGACGGAGAAACGCCGTATCTGCGAACGGTGACACCAGTATTCATTGACGGAGCAACGCCACAGGTCAGAAATGCGAATGAGGGCGTTGATTTTGACGGAGGAACGCCGACCTCCCGACAATTAGCAGTATAATTCCATGATACTGGAAACAGACGGCGAAACGAACACAAAGGAGTGATTGTGTGATATATTCCATAATCACGGAGCAAAGGAGGTTGAACAATGGCAGCAATCAGACCATGCACCGGAACAACGGCAGACTGGAAAGCAGTTGAGGACACTCTGATTCTCAAGGAAAGAGAAATCGGAGTTGAACTTGATGCATCCGGTCATTATCAAATCAGACAGGGAGATGGTAAAAAGAAATTCTTTGACCTGCCGATTATCGTCAACAATGCCCGTTATGAGGAAATACTGACATTGACACAGGGATATATGAACACCGTGAACAATTTCAGCAAGAACATGACAGAGGCGACGAACAGTGCAAACGGTGCAGCAGCAACGGCAAACAATGCAGCGTCGACAGCGAGTGCAGCAGCAAAAGCGTGTCAAGGCATTGTGAACGGTCTCAACACTATGGTTGACACCGTCACAAAGAAATCATGTGTCCTCACGGTTGAGGATGGAATTTTGACGATAAGGGAGGCGTAAAAAATGGCAAGTGGAGACTTGATTGTAAAAGTAGCAGACAAAGACACACTCGACCGCACATATGCGAATACAAACGCTATACTGGCAGCAGTCGGGGAAGATGTAAGAATAAAGGGTGTAAAGCGTTACGGAATGAAAATCAACAAAAATGACAGCAATCCGGCGACACGATGCACATATCTTTTCGATGCGGTGGGAATGACACCCGCTGCGATGAATTATTCTGCCGGACGGTTCGATTTTGGAGACTGGGGAAACGTCTTTTTTGTAAAGAACAATTATCCGGCAATGGTCAAATATGACGGTACAGAAGATTATAAACTCGACCCGAACGACCACACAAAGAAAGCAGACGGAAAAACGGCATCCGATGTCTCAAACACGGCATACGGAGGAAATGCAATGAGTGTATTCGATGGCAGCGGTGACAAGGGCAAGATTTGGCTCTCACAGTTTGAAGTCGGAAACTATGAGTACATGATTATTTCAAACGTCCAGTACGATGAATCATACAACGATGACGCATATGTCAGAGAGGACGGTTCACATGCGGACAAACTCTATTTCCCGATGTTTGGCGGTTCGTATGATGGAACACGCATCCGCTCACTTGCAGGACAGGCACTCATGTATAACACAAACGCATCAACAGAGATTGCAAGAGCAAAGGTAAACGGTGCGGGATGGAATATCGGCTCATGGAGCAAACGAAACCTGTTGAATTGTATGCTCAAGATTATGTCAAAGACAGACAATTCACAGACTGCATTCGGACAGGGTCAGACATCCGGATATGTGAACGACGCATCACAGAATTACGGGCATCTTGCAACCGGAACACTCAAGGACAAAGGACAGTTTTTCGGTTATAAGGACACGACCCATGAGGTCAAAGTGTTCTACATGGAAAAACCGTGGGGCAACCGTTGGGATAGAATCAACGGTCTGTTGATGGTAGGCGGTGAAATCCTTGCAAAGATGACACCACCGTACAATCTGACAGGAAAGGACTTTGAAAAGGTCGGAATCACATTCACATCATCCGGCAACGGTTATCAGAAAGGAACAAAGTCAAGCAGATTCGGACGCATTGTCAATTCAATAGGTGGCAGCAGTAGCACATACACATGTGACTATTTTTGGTGGAATGCCGGAATTACTGCGGTCGCCCTTGTCGGCGGTTACTGTAGCAATGGCGATTGTTGCGGTGCGGATTCCTTGAATTTGAACGGTTCTGCGGGCAATGCGTACTGGGGCATCGGTGCGTCCGTTTTCTTAGAACAGCCTATCGCTGCGTAAGCAGCAGGGGGAGGAACGGAGGGGGAACGCCTCCGCTATTCCCGCCGTTAGGCGGTGTGGTCGTTTTTAGAAAAATGAATATAGGGATATAGGGTGCGGTGTCGGGCGGTGTTCCTGCTCCCTGCGGTCGCCCTTGTCGGCGGTAACTGTAACAATGGCGATTATTGCGGTGCGGATTACTTGAATTTGAACAATTCTGCGGGCAATGCGAACTGGAACATCGGTGCGTCCAATTTCTTCTCATATCGGAGCGTTTAATCAAATGCAGCCTATATCCCACGCCACAAGGCGAAAATCATTCCGGATATAGGGTCGGTTGAGTAAGCATCCGCACAAAAACCGATAGGAGATAAGAAAATACTATATGAGAAGCTACAACAACCTATATGAACCAATGTTACAAGACGACTACATAAAACAGTGTTTTATAAATGCATCCAAAAAGAAAAAGAACAGGAATGATGTGCGGGAGGTATTAGAGAACCTCGATGAACACACAGAACTCTTGAAAAAGATGTTGACAGAGGAATTGTTCATTCCGGACTATCACAAACCAAGCATCATCAACGAGAGCAGCAGCAAGAAAACACGCCGTATATTGAAACCACATTACAAATATGAGCAGGTTATTCATCATTGTGCAATAGGTCAGTTCAAACCGATTGTGATGAATGGATTGTATGAATTTTCATGCGGGAGCATTCCGGGCAGGGGTGTTCATTACGGAAAGAAGTACATGAGAAAATGGCTTGATTCCTACGACGGAAAGAAATTCTTTGTTCTCAAGATGGATGTTCACCATTTCTTTGAATCCATAAACCGGAGAATCCTCAAAAGGAAACTCAAAGAGGTAATTCGAGATAAACGGTTTTATAGATTACTCTGCATACTGATTGAACATGACAAAATAGCACTCGTTGCAAAGATTTTGACGGATGCAGGTGTTGAGATAGATGCAGAACAGACGAAAACGCTTGTCGGATGCATAGCATTTGACGACATCTCCGGAGCGTTGGAGATATTGCAGGAAATCGGCATCACAGGAGCGATGTTCGATGAACTGAAAGAAATTATTGAGGAGATGCGAAAAGGCGTTCCGTTGGGATATTTCACATCACAATGGTTCGGCAATTTTTACTTGAAAGCACTCGACCATTACATCAAAGAGGAACTCCATGCAGAGCATTACATGCGATATATGGACGACATGGTGATACTGGGAAAGAGCAAAAAGAAACTGCACAAAATACATGCAGCAATCGAAACATATCTGAATGACAATCTCGACCTTGAAATAAAAGGTGATTGGCAGGTGTTTAGATTTGAATATCCGGTATTTGATAAAGGCGGGAATCCGGTACTCGATAAAGACGGAAAGCAGGTCACAAAGGGTCGTATGCTTGATTTTATGGGATTTCAATTTCACCATGACCGGACAACCATCCGGAAATCAAACATTGAGGCTGCGAGACGCAAGGCAAACCATATCTCAAAGCAGGATAAAATCTCATGGTATAACGCATCGGTGATGTTGTCATATATGGGATTGTTCAAACACACAGACACATACAACTATTACATTGATTACATCAAACCAAAAATCAACGTCAAGAAACTCAAGAGGATAGTTTCAAAGCATAGCAGAAAGGAGAATGAACATGACAGACTGGAAAAAGGTGACAGGAACACAGCCGGACAAGCCGGAGGAGGTCGACAGGACATCGTCGCCGTCAACGGTTTACCTGCGTAAGAACATCGAACAGGTGACAAGAGAGGTTGAGGGCAGCGACGGAAAGATGCAGACAGTGACCGAATGGCAGTACGACGAGAAAGAAATGACAGTCAAGGAATATGAGAACATGGCACTCATGAAGTCAGTCGTTAAGGAGAACACATCCGGAATCGTCGAATCAGTGACACAGTTTCAGAAAGATGCGGTCATTGACGAATACACACAGCAGTTGATTGAGGAGGGGTTGATTTAGTATGAAAATACTTGTTGAAAGTCTCAAAAGAATGTACAAAAAAGGCACTCTCACAAAGGAACAGATTTCCGAGCGTGTCGCAAAGGGCAGTATTTCAGCGGATGAATATGAATATATCACAGGAGAAAAATTCTCCGGCGGTGATACAGAATGAGTCCGCTTGAAATAATATCACGATTGTGCGATGTGACGGAAAATCTATCGGCAATCGTGAAAAAACAGCAAACAATCATTGAACAGTCGAAAATCGAGGAGACGGTCAGAGCGGAACTCCGGCAGGAGGTAGAGGAGACAGACAGGGAGATGGATGTTCTCGAATATCACATGCGGAAATACTGCGACACCGACGACATCGAGGCGACAGAGTTCGGAAAGGAGAACGCCGTTGACGATTGAGATTTCCCTGTTGCTCTCCGGAGTATCTGTTGCGTTTGCGATTTTTTTCGGTATCTGCTCAAAGCAGAGAAATGAGAAAAAGGACACACAGGAAGATGCGGAACAGAGAGCAACAACCGACACGATGGTGATGGTGAAACTTGAGAACATTGCAGACGACCTCAAAGACATCAAACGGGAATCGAGAGAGAACCGTGAGGAGATGAAAACATTGAGAGAGCGTGTTGTCATTGTGGAACAGTCACTCAAGAGTTATCACAAGAGACTGGACGGAGAACAGCATTCCGACCGATAACAGGAGGGCAGGAAACGGGCAAGAATCAACCTCACAGAAAAGAGGCAATACATGAGAATGACAGAACAGGAACGTCGCATCAGAATCCGGCATCTAAAAAGAATGTATCGGATAAGAGAGCGAAAAGAGAGACATGACAAAAAGGTGTCCGGTCTGTTCATGAAACGTGTTGTATTCACTTTGATTCTTGCAGCATTTATCTTTACAGTCGTGATGATATTTGTGTTTTTGCGGATGGGTTCAGAACCGTCGACACTGATTGAGAATGTATTCAGATTTCTTTCAGTTGAGGGCGGTGCAATGGCACTCATTAAGTCCGTGAAAACGGTCAAGGGAACAAAGTCAAACGGAGAAATACAACACAATGACGAACCGGAACAGGATGACGAGGAGGTACAAGGATGAAATACATCGTCGAGAATTGGTTTGTGATTGTGGGTCTGATTGCAGTATGTGCAGCGGGAGGATATGCAGTATATGTTTTCGTGAAAATGCCGTCAGACAAACAGTTGAACAAAGTGAGAGAATGGCTGCTCTATGCAGTCACAAAGGCAGAAAAGGAACTGGGAGGCGGTACAGGTCAAATCAAACTGCGATATGTATATGATATGTTCGTCGCACGGTTCGCATGGCTTGCGAGAGTGATTTCTTTTGAGGCTTTTTCGATGATGGTCGACGAGGCACTTGAGAGAATGAAAAAGATGCTTGAGAACAACAAAGCGATGCAGACGCTTGTGAGCGGTGAGGCAGGTGAAACGGTTGAAAAGGATATGTGATTTCGCAACCGGAAACGCACACACAATCGTGCTGATATATGCAATCGTCGCTGTCATCGTATGGGTGGCGGTAAATCTGTATTTTTGGAAAATTTCTTTTGATTTAGACAGAGAAATTCGGGAAGAAATGAGAGAATACGGGGATTGCTATTCTGACACGGACGAGGCAAAATTCGGGAAACACATAACAAGGTTGACCGGATTCATCATTTCAATTCCTGCTGCGGTGATGTGGTGGTGTACACCTCTAATCGTGGCGGGATTGATGATATATGACAAGATACAAGAAAAGAATCCGGAATTGTGCGGATTCAAAGCAGACGATTTTGACAAGGAGGAAAACAAATGATTTCAAATTGCGGACATGACGAAAACGGAAGATACTCCGGAGGAAAAGCCGGAGACCAAACAGGTACAGAGTGGCAGGTTATAAATTGGTATAGTAGACCGTGGAAATGCGTTCTCCGTCACCCGAACGCAAAAGTGAGAGCGATGATTGCGAGCATGGCAAAGGCAGCAGCAGTCAATAATAAAATCGGATATTGTCAGTCTCACAGGGGTACATTTTGGACGAATCTTGCAGATTCAAATTTCGACCCTGCACAGATTACAGTTGCATGTGAGGCAGACTGTTCATCCGGTGTCGCTGCAATCGTAAAGGGTGCAGGTTACAGACTGGGGATTGACGCACTGAAAAAGGTGAGTACGGCATGTTATACCGGAAACCTGCGAGCAGCACTCAAGGCAGCAGGATTCGAGGTACTGACAGAAAACAAATATCTGACATCGGATGCGTATTTGCTTGCAGGAGATATTCTGTTGAATGATGGTGCTCACACAGCAACAAACCTCACAGACGGTGCAAAGTCATCCGGAGCGGGAGCATCCAACACAACACCAGTCAAGAGCAACACAAAGGTTGATGTTGCACACGGATTCGACAAGAGCCTTGCAGGAACATACAAGGTGACTGCATCCGGATTGAACCTCCGTGCGGGAGCAGGAACAGGAAAGTCAATCCTTGCGGTAATGGAAAACGGCGAGAAAGTCCAGTGCTATGGATATTATAACGACCACAACGGCGTGAAATGGTTGTATGTGGTTTATAAGAATATCGTCGGTTATGCATCAAGTAAATATTTGAGCAAATAGGAGGGATAATCATGTTATACTATTTAGGCAAAGGAACGGAGTTCAAGAAAGAGGACTGCAAAGAGTACAAGAAACTTGATGCAGCACTCAAGGCAGCAGCAAAGGACGAGAGCCTCGTCGTTTGGGATGAAACCGGAAAGGTCATCGGTTCGCTCACGGATGACGTTCCGGAGGGAGCGTTGCAGACGAATCCGGACGGCAGCATTCCGGCGTTCAATGAGGACGGAACACCTGCGGGAACAGTAGACAGTGAGACCGTGGCAGCAGTCACCGGAGACAATGAACAGGAAACACAGCAGGAGAACGCAGAGGACGACGAGAACGCCTCAAACGAGGACAAGGCGACAAATCCACCGACCGAACAGGAAAACGGCGAAAATGGAGCGAATACAGAGGCAGGCGAGGCAACAGAGGACGAGCAGGAGGACAAGGTCATCATCCCGCAGGGCAAAATGAGAGTGACTGTTATTTGTGACGGCTCACTCAATATCAGACGTTCGGCAGAGTGGGGCAATGATAACATCTGCGGTCGTGCTATCAGAGGACAGTCATATTATGTGAAAGAGATTCATGTTGTAGACGGAAAGAAGATGGTCAGAACAATCGGCGACCTTTACCTCTCCGGAGAATCGGAGCATGTACAGTTTGAACAGTTATAAGAGCATACAGACAAAAAAGAGGACGGCATCCGGAAACGGGTGTCGTCCTTGTGCTATAATGGATTTATGAACGTGCTTGAATTTTGGCAATCAACGCATCCTGCAAAACTTTTGAATAGTTGATACCGTAATTTTCACATGCAGTATTGAGCCATGCAGGAATACTCAAAGTTTTCTTGACCGCTTTGTCATTGTACGCACGGGCGTATTCGTCGAGGTTGACACAAATCAAATTGACAAGTGCTGCATCCTCGTCCTTTTCAACTGCATCAAGAGGGGTCGGAGCGGGAAGAACATCACCATCACGCAAGGATGTGAATAAATACTGACCGCAAGCCTCTTGAGCCATTGCGAAAGCGTCCGCAAGGTTATCTCCGTAAGTTGCTAAATCATTGAGGTCGGGGAAAATAACTGAATATTTCCCGTCGCCCTCCGGATAAAAAACAGCAGGATAAATATAATTCATGATAACGCTCCTTTCTTTAATGGGTGGCAGGTCTCATTTGAGACCCGCCTGTTTGAGTATGGAGTTGACAACCCTTTGAGGAATGTCGCCTCGATGATTTGGGATTGTAACTTTTCCCGTTTTGGTTGGGTGTTTGTATTGGTGATGTGAACCTCTCACATCTACTAACTCCCATCCGTCATTGAGGACTATTTTTTCAATTTCTCGAAATCTCATTTGTATTGTTTCCTCCTTACAAGTATATAATAACACGTGTTTTACGTAATGTCAATAAAAATATACGTAAAATACGTAAAAAATAACAGAGATTTTCATACTACTAAATTGAACCTACCGACAGGTGCACTGAACTCAAATAACTCAACTGCGGTTCTTGATGTTTTTACAAAGCTTCATAATGATGGTCAGAGCATTATATTGGTAACTCATGACAAGAAAACAGCCTTAAGAGGCAACCGTGTGTTATATGTTAAGGACGGCATGATCTACGGTGAGTGTGACCTTGGGGGTTACACAAATGAAAGTAAAGACCGTGAAGTAAAGCTAAACAACTTTTTAACAGAGATGGGATGGTAATATGAAAAAAATAGCAAATCAGATTTTATACAACTTAAAAAAAGAAAAAACCTCCTTTATATCATTCGGCGTTATCATTCTGATAACTGCTCTAATATTAAATTGTGCAGCGGTTTTGCTGTGTCAGGTAGATAGGGCTTATGATACAAAGTTTGAAAAGTTAAGCACCGCAATGCTCAACGCAATTGTTCCTGAGGTCCAGAACAGCAGTGAACTTGAAAAAGCAATTGATGAAATCGAAAAGGTAGAGAAAATCGAAAGCTATACTGCTATTATGACAGAAGCTACTGTCAAGGATTTCAATGGTGCGGATTTTTCAATGAACACAGTGTTTTATAACATTGACGACAAGCGTACTCTTAACAATTATGAACTTGTGAGTGAAAGCAAAAATAATGTTGACGATCCAATCTATATCCCACTTTATGTATCCAACTTTGGTGGATTTGCTTTGAATGACGAAATCGTTTATGCAATTGACGGCAAGTCCCATAGTTTCACTGTGGCAGGTGTGATTGAAGAAATGCAGTACGGCAACTATGGTTCGGGTTTGCTGTGTGCCTATTTACCAAAAGAAGAGTTTGCAGAGCTTGCGGATTCTTATAGTGACAAGGCTGTGGTTGAATATTCAATGAGCGTAAAGAGCGATGCAAGCCTTGATGAAGTGAAAGATGATGTCAGCAAAGCAATTGAGAACAAAGGTGTTATGGCTTTATCAATTCTTGACAGCGAAAGCGTAAAGGGTACACGGACAATGGTTACGGATCTGCTTGTACTTATTTTAACCGCTTTTGCACTAATCATCCTTGCAGTTAGCGTATTCCTAAGTAACTTCAAAGTTAAAAATGCTATTGAGTCCGAAATTACAAATATGAGCGTGCTTAAAGCTCTGGGTTATACAAGTGCTCAGATTGTAGCGAGTATCACACTGCCTTATGCTATTGTTTCGCTATTGTTTGCAATTCTCGGCATTGGTCTGTCTTACACTTTACTTCCCGTGCTTTGCTCAATGCTTACTGTTCAGTCAGGTTTTTCGTTTGCTGTTAGCTTTGATTTGCTGAGCTTTGTATGTGTGGCTTGTATTCTTTGCGGTGTTGTTTCGTTCTTCACATATATATCCGCACGAAAAATCAAGAAAACTCAGCCTATTGACGGCTTAAGAGGTAATACAAGTTCAAAGCACACAAAGAAAAATTATTTTCCGTTTGAAGAAACCAGAGGCAATACAAAATTCCTGCTTGTCTTAAAGCAGATGATAGCTTCTACAAAACAGAATATAATGCTCTTTCTGGTGTCTTTTGTGCTGACGGTTCTCATAGCATTTTCAGGCACACTGTTCTACAATGTAGTAGTTGAGCCGGATAATTTTATGTCTGCTTTGTCAGACGAAGTAGCAGATGTGATTATTTATCCTAAAAGCGACAGCATGAGTGAGCTTGAGTCAAAACTTGGTAACGATAATCGTGTGCAAAATTCATTGAAATATATGTCTGCAATTGTTAAAATTGAAGAGAAAACAGTGACTGCTTTTGCCTGCGAGGACTTCTCAAAGGTGAGAAATGATGTATGTTATATGGGTGAAAATCCGAAAGATGCAGATGAAATCGCTTTGGGCAGTGCTTTTGAAGAAAATTTTAAAATCGGTGATACAGTCAGCGTGACGGTGGACGGTATCACAAAAAGCTTTCAGGTTACAGGCTTTGTGCAAAGCGTAAATTTACAGGGCGAGCTTTGTGAACTGAGCATAGAAGGATACAACAGTCTCTTTAACCAAAATCAGACTCCATACCTCTATGTGTATCTTGAAAATGCTGAAAATGCCGAAAAGATTACAAAGGAATATAAATCCGATTACTCTGCATTGGTAGCAGACACAGTGAATTCTTACAAGCTTCAAACTGAAGCACAGGATATGTATATGGGTATCACTGTGGTGCTTGTAGTATCAATTTGTGCGGTAACAATTCTCGTTGTGTTATTTATTTTATATATTGTTATCAAGTCTCTGCTTGTAAAAAGAAGACAGGAGTTAGGTATTTACAAAGCAATGGGCTACACAAGTTCACAGCTTATTTTACAGACAACAGGTTCATTTATGCCTGTGTCGATGGTGGCAATTGTGATTTCAAGCTTTTTGGCAATTTATTATATGCCGGCTATCTATCAATTTATTTTTGAGACTTTGGGTGTCATGAAAAATAACATTGAGATTTCATTTGGCTTTTTAATGCTATTTGCAGTAGCTCAGATTTTAGTAAACATTATGATAAGTATTATTTTGTGTATGCCGATAAGAAAGATTTCAGCATATGTACTCATTAAGGAATAAGGGAGAGACAAAAATGGATTTTGGTGATAAATTAAAGCAGTACAGATTAAAAGAGGGACTTTCTCAGGAACAGCTTGCTGAGAAAATAGGAGTAAGCCGTCAAGCTATAACAAAATGGGAGACCAAGCGAGGTCTCCCTGATGTTGAAAATATGATTATCCTCGCAGAGCTTTTCAATCTCACTCTCGATGAGCTTGTGCTTGAAGAGGTCAAAAAACAGGAAGAAAAGCCGGTGGTTTTCGAAAGCGAAACAGTTTATGACATCGACACCGGCAAGCATTTTGATATAAACTTGGGCGGTGCAAGGAAAATTACTATCAAAACAGGTGTGGATGAAAAAATCCACATTGTGCTTTCTTCCGAAATACTTGCTGAAATTGGCTCTCTTTTCAAGGTGAAACTTGACGAAAAGCGTAATAAGTTGGATGTTGAACTTGTAAATAAAAAGGGCGTCAGCCGTTTTGAAGCACAGGAAAGCGTGGATATTACTCTTTTACTCCCTGAAAAGTTTACCGAGCATACAGAGGTTTCAGCAAGCGTTAAGGAACTTCTTATTGAGGATTTACGCCTCAGCCGACTTGAGTACGACGGCGACGCAGAAAAGGTTTTTATCCGGGACACAGAGGGAAGTCTGGAGTTTACCGCAAAGACTGACTACGAAATTTTTATTTCAGGTAACTGCACAAAACTTGATATAAACCAGTTCAAAGCGAAAGCGATTGTTCACCTTGAAAATGCAGATAACTACAAACTCTCAAATAACGGCAGAAAATGCAAGCTCATCACCCGCAAAAACGGAGAAATTGTTGAGCTTGAAGAAAACGAAACTGCCGAAAATATAATCAACATATCAGGCATATTCTCCGAGCTGATTGTTGAGGTTGAGAGATAAATTTCAGCTTTACGCATACTATGTACTTCAAATAGCCGCATCCATTATGTGTATGGATACGGCTATTTTTGTGGCATGGGGCGATTATCTCGCCCCTTTATCTCTGTTTCGGTGAGGTTGGTTGGCATTCTGTCTGTCAGCCTTTTCCTGATATCGCTGTAACTTTTCGTGCACTGATTCGGCTTTGGGAGTGGCTTTCTCTCCATAGACTTCCTCCCGCTTGGCACATTCTTTCTCATATGCGTCGTTGGCACGCTGTGCGGTATAGAATGCTGTGTAGAAATCCTGCACCGTTGCAAATCCATGCTGTTTGACGATACCGGATAGTCCGGCTTTGAAGGTTCGGATTTCCTCGGTTTTGGTGGCAATCCTGTTTTCAAGCTCCTTCTTCTTGGTAAGCCTTGCAAGTCCCTTTAAATCGCTTAATTCAATCTCCAGTTTATTCCGTTCACGCTCTGCTTCAAAGATAAGATGATTTTGCTTATCAAGAGTAACCTTGATTTTTTGAAGTCTTGGGAAAGCGGCTGCTTCCGGTGGCATAACCGGTCTTGGAGGTATCTGTGGTTTGGGCTGTTCAGCAATCCTGCCACGGACATTGTGGAGCTTATGTCGCTGAAAAGATGGGAGTCACAGCTTCCACCATTCAGAGATATGAAGCCGGAACAATCGACAACACCAAGAAGCTGGTGCTGGATGGACTTTCAGAAGCACTTCATGTATCCGTGGAATGGCTCAAAGGCGAAGCAGAGGAATACGAAACAGACATTACGGATAAAAGGGAATTACAGATTCGTGATGCAATGAGCAGTATTTTAAACCGCTTACCCCTTGACCTTAATAATGAGGAAGCTGACTTCTCGAAAGACCTACTGCTACTGATGTTACAGGAGTATGAGCTGTTTATGGATTCCTTCCAGTTTGCCTGCAAGAACTTTAAGGGCAACACAGAGAATGCGGACATAGCAGCCACCATAGGTTTTGAATCGAATAAGGAATACAACTAAGATAAGGAGAAACGAATATGAAACATGAATGGAAAAAACACGAAAAGAATTTATACGGAGTGAAACAATCCCCACGCATAGTAGATATTCCTATGCAACAATTTATTATGATTAAAGGAGAGGGAAACCCAAACGACAAAGAATTTTCGGATAAAGTATCCGCTTTATATTCATTGGCTTATGGCATCAAAATGATGTATAAAAATACTATTTCTACCAATGAGATTAGCGATTATACCGTATATCCATTAGAGGCTATTTGGAAAGATATAGGAGATACCCAACAGTTAGATAAGAACCAGTTAGAATACACAATTATGATACGTCAACCTGATGTTATTACAAAAGACATAGTTTTTGACGCATTAGAACGAGTGAAAATCAAAAAGCCGAATAGTCTATATGAACAAATATTTTTCGACACAATGCAGGACGCAAAAAGTATAGAAGTTCTACATATAGGTGCATATGATGATGAACCTATATCTTTTCAAAAGATGGACTTGCTTGCCAAAGAAAATGGTTTAGTGCGTTCAACGAATTATCATAGAGAGATTTACTTGAATAATGCTAATCGTGTTCTAAAAAGCAAGTTAAAAACGATTTTACGTTATTGTGTTAAATAAAGAAAAATGCTATAAGGGGGGACTTGTGTTATGGAACATTTTAAGCATAATTCTATATGGTCAATCAAAACCTAATAGGATTTTATTAAAAACTGAATATTTTTGCAATGTTAATGCTCGTACAATAGGTTATTTTGTATGGGCTTTTTTAATGCTCACTTTTTCGTATTTCTAAAAGGTATAGGCGGTATTTCCGTTTATATATTTCAGCATATGCGGAAAGGAGGTGAGATTATGAACACATCTTCTTTCGAGCATATCGTTAGAATACAGTTTAATGCTTTGATGATGACTGTTATTAAATGCACAGTAAAAAGTAGAAACAGACAGTTTGCAAGACATTCCAAATGTGAAGTTTTATTCTGTGAATTATCAGATACGAAAAATCTTGAATGTGTAACTAAGGATAAATATTCTTGTGATTACATTTCTTTTGAAGTCTTGAATTTCACAATTCAAATATCAAATGAGAAACTTGCTGTTGCTTTATATAAGTTATCGAGTAAAGAGCGTGATGTAATTCTATTACGCTATTTTCAAAGCATGAGCGACCAAGAAATAGCAGAATTATATCATGTATCACGTTCTGCTATTTATCGCAGAAGAAGTAACGGATTGAAGAAATTAAAAACAGTATTGAAAGAAAGGAATTGAACCAATGAAAAAAGAATACGACTACCCTACATAAAAAGTAATATGTCAAGCGTCTGCTGGAAATGAAACTGCCATAAGAGAGATTTTGAAGTTTTATGACGCTTATATCTGTAAATTATGCTTGCGTCCGTTTTACCACTCTGAAAGTGGTAAAATCACTATGCAGGTTGATGAAGAATTAAAAGGTCAAATTCATACAGAAATGATGAAAGCAATCTTGAAATATGAAATCAGAGTGAAGTAATCATATTACATGAAAAAAACGGGAGATACACAGACGTTTGTGCTATCTCCCATGTTATTTTTTGTGTCATATCAAGGCTCATTCAATCGTGGTAAATTCGTGGTAAAATGAATGGTTTTCTATATTTCAAAATGCTTAAAGGTATAGTGTTTATGCGGATAATCGAAAATTAGATATAAAATTTACTTGAAATTGATACAAGAAAATTTGATTTTCAAGGAATATCACATGAAGAATATCTGGAGTTTTTTGGATATCGAGGCATTAAAAAAATAAGTAGTTGTATTTACGCAGTAACAAAAACAGGACTGACTTTACCAACAATTAGAATTATTTCGGATAATTATAAAGATTAAAACGATGAATCAAAATAGACAGGATGTGAGCAGAACCATTTTATCACTAAGTTTTTTTGATGATGTGCAGTTTTCTAGAAAAGTAAATGAATTCCTTCCTTTATTGTGAAAAAAATATCCATTCTGTCAAAAAAATATTGTGAGAAATGGAAGATTATGGTAAAATGGGCTAAATGAAAAATGTATTAAAAGCATTTGAAATGTAATTCCAAAGATAAGGAGGGGAATGATTTGTAATGAAATATAAAAAAGTCGTTGCAGTTCTGCTTGCTGTTGGATGTATCGGGCTCGTAGGAACTTTGGGATATTTCCTTGGACAAACAAATCAAAAAGGACCTGATGTAAAACAAGTAGTTGCCCCAGTTGCTGAAACAGAAAACACAAAACAGGAATCAAGAAAAATTGCGGTAGTCAATCTTGATGAAGGGACAACATCAGCAGAGGAAAAGATAAATTATGCAGATAAGATTGTTCAATTTCCCAGTTCTTCGTTTGAATATTCATCATTAGAGGAAGCAAGAACAGGATTAACAAACGGAAAATATGGTGCTTACATAATCATACCAGCCGGATTTTCACAAAATGTGGTCAGTCTTAATACAACACCACAAGCTGCTCAACTTGAATATGCTTTAAATAAAAATTTTTCAGGAGAGTCCCAGTATCATTTGTTATATGATGTGATGAGCTTTGGGAATTCTTTGAATGATAGTTTGAGTTATATGTATTTGAACAATATTCTTTCTGAGTTTCATAAGGCTCAAGATGGTGCGACTACGGTTATGAATAATGATTTAAAAGATAAAGATGCTATTGAGAGCATACAGTCGCATGATTTGGTACAATTAGTTGAAATTCCAGAGTTAAAAAGAGAAGAAAATACAACAGAGCCATTAAATGTAGAAGATTATGTAGAAAAAAATACTGCTTTAGCAACAGATCTTGACTCACAGTACAAAAAGTGTGTAGAAGAGGCACAATTACAACTGCAAGATATGCAGACGGAAGGAGGAAGCCTTTCAGAACAGCTTACGTCCTTAGCTGAATATACGGAACAGTTAGATGTGTTTAAAGATGAAGATGGAAATTCCGTAGTTGATTCTGCAAATAACAAACTGGACGAAGTTTTGAACAAAAAACCAGGAAATACAGTTGATACTATGCTTGAAGATTTGAAACGGCAACCGGAAATTATAGCAGGTGAATTAGGGAAATCGATAGAGATTTATAATCAAGGATTACCAAAGCAGTTGACTGACCGATTAAATGAATTTGCAAATAAAATAGAAGCAGCAAATCCGGGATTGATTTTGGAAAAAACAAGTGAAGGGGGGTTAGAATTACATTACGCTACTTCGGATTCACCAAGAGTATCTATAACCCTTGCAGATGCTCCAAACTCTGAAGAAAATCAACAGGCAAATATGACAAAGCAGTTATGGAGTGCCATTACCAGTAAACTTGCAACGGCAGCAAATGAACAGGAAACTATTGAAATTATAGAGAAAGATCCTGATTTGGGTATAGAAATTCCGAAAGTATATACAACTGCAAAATCGGTGCAGACAGCACTTGCGGAATGTGAGCAAGATCCGAATATGATAGCTATGTGTAATAGTCTTGGGTATTCTTCTATAAGTGCTTTTGTGAGTGACGCAGGAAATGGAAGTTTGGCGCTTGACAAAACTCATGAAATTGTGTTTGATGGTGATTTGAATGCTTTTCAGCAGTACATTAATTCCGTGATTGAAAATGTACCGCGAGAGGTGACTGCATTGCAGGAATATAAAGATTATCGATATGATGAAGCAGGGAATATGATTATTGATCCAGGGACAAATCAACCTACTACAATTCAAGAGAGACTGGAGCATTATGGAAAGCAGGTGAAAGCCTTTGAAACAGAACTTGGGAATGAGCAGACAACAAATGGGCAGGAAATAAAAAATGTATTCCAGGATTTTTATGTAGATCCAATGCAGAAGAACCAAGAAAACTTCAATGGTATCCTGCAACAAAAATATGAGGCTGAATCAGTCTATATCCACGAGTTTAATGAAAAGCTGAAGTCATTTGCACCATCTGTACAAGATGAATATATTGCAGAAAATGTAAATGGAATAAAACAGAATAACGGACTGCTTCAGAAGAGTTTGATAGAAAATAATATGTCTTATGTGGATTATGCAAATAAAGTCTATACTACAACAGAAGAAAATATCAATACTCTTCAGAAAGGTATTCAGGATGCAAAAGACGCCTCAAATCAAGCGGTGGAAGACGGCTTGAGTGCAGCAAAAAATACCAAGACAACCACCAGTAAAGAAAATCAAAATATATTAGCTGACTTTTCAGCAAAGCTTCCATATACAAGATTGGGAAGTATGGAATATACACAGGCTTATCAATTTATCGCTAAGCCAGTAGCTTTAAATGATGTTTCAAAAGAAAAGGAAAAGATAGTGGGCGGAGAAGAAGTAAAAGAATCTTCGGCAAAAGCAGTTTCTGCGAATACAGAAAAGGAAAGTAATATAACATCGTATTTCATTTATATTGTTTTTGCAGTACTTTTAACAGCACTTATTATATTCTTGATTTTGAGATACTTTAGAAATAAAAAACCAGAGCAATAAGCTGTTTGGCAGCATTGCATATAAAAAAAGGAGAAGCATTCAAAGGAGGTACATTATGGCAGATGTAAACAACATTAAATTAAGCCCGGAACAGATGGAGGCAAAGGCAGCAGAATTTAATACCAGATGTGAGGAGTTCAACCAAGTGGTTTCTACGATGAGAAACATGGTAACATCCTTATGTGATGAATGGGCCGGTCACAGCAGCCAGGCATTTTATGACCAGTTCCAATCTTTAGAACCAAGTTTTACAGCTACATCAGATCTTATCACATCAATTGCACAGCAGTTACGTGATGTATCCGCAGCAATGCAGAGCATCGACCAGGAAATCGCAGGGAAAATTGGAGCGATGTAGTAGCAGAGAGCCGTCGGGATTTTCCCGACGGCTTTTTGAAAATATGAGGAACGTATGTATGGGAAAAATGGATGACACAGGAAAAGCACTTGAAAAAAATATTAATAGCAACATTGAGTTCGATACCTCTGTATTACAGGAAAAGAATGAAACCTATTCTTCCTTAACGGATACTTATGGAATAGATTTGTTTACAGATCAATATGAAGAGAAAATTGAAAAGGTGCATTTAAAAGAATATGATGCCTATCAGAAAATAGAAAAAAAGTTGTTTGAAACAGATTTAGAAAGTGGAAAAGATGAATACGAAAGAATACAGGATCAACTGTTTTTATATACAGGTTCAGAAGTAAAGAAAGAAGAAATTGAGAAAGAAGATAATGCGTTGGGCGTAAATATTGCCATAACAGGTATTATGCTCATACTTTTCTTTTTTATTTTCTTCCTGATTTTTGACAAAAGAAGGAAAAGGAGACGTGAAGATGCAATTAACAATTACACTTACGAGTACTAAATATCAAATCAATAAAGATATTATGGTCAATTCTGAACAAAAGATTTGTGAAACCTTACAGATTTTAAAGGAAGCAGGTCAAATAAATATAGCTGTTGGTGATGAAGTCAAATTAAGATCTATGCGTACAGGGATGTTTGTGCCGCAAGAATTTACTTATGAAGAAGCTGGGATATTCTATGGTGATATATTGCAAATATTATAAAATAAGAAATGGAAAGGGGTAATGAGATATGAATAACATACAAAGCAATACGCAGGTTGCTTCAAGCAGTTCAGATACAATTTCAGCAAGTGCAAATAGTTTACAGGAGAAAGAAATATCAAAAGATACAGAGTCAAATATTACTGCCAAAGGAAATTCTATTACGGCATATGAAACAAGCCAGACTCAAAAATCAGCTTATAGATATGCGTTAGAGCAAGATGCACAACATATAAAAACTTTAGGTAAGACATTTGAGCAAGTGGATCAGAGTATTGCTAATATATTAACTGCTGGTTTATTAGGTGATTAATATGGAAGATAATGAAAAAAGACAGTTACAGGATAAAATTGACGACTATAAAAAAGCGATAAGAACATTAGAAGAAAGTAAAGATGAAATCAATTATCAGGATAAAATAATAGAAAATATTTTTTCAGATATGTTTCTTCAATTTAAGCATGATACAGAATTTTGCAAGAGTATCTCTAAGCTTCAACAATCGGTATGGGAGGCAAAGACATTTAAAGATTCAAAATTTTCAGAAATAGAAAGTGATTTGAAAAGTAATCTAAAAAAACTAGAGAAAGAGCAGGAAAACGAGGAGTGGTAAAAGTATGGGATTAAAACTTTATCCATCAGCTTTAAAAAAACAGGTAAAATCTATCGCTGATAGTTTGAAAGATGATAATGAAAACTTAGTTTGTATCTTGGAGGTAATTGGCCATTTTACAGGAAACCCAAATTTAAAAAGCGAAGCTTGGGATAGTATGAAAGCACATATGGATGATCATGAAACTGTTATTCAGGGATTAATTTGTGCAAACGATATTGTCATTCAAAATAGCGAAACTCTTTGCGTATCTATTGGAGAAGAAAATATAGATGAGGATGAGTTAAATGCACAAATAGTAAGCCTTAAAAATTTAAATAATAGTTTTGAAACTATAACTAAAAATTTAGAATTATGCTTGAATAATGCAATTTTATCAGGAACAGAAAGTTTTAATTATTTTAATTCTATTTCATATTATGAATCTTGTATCCAGGCAAACATACTTAAAATTAATGAGTTGACAGGAAAAATTGAAAAGTTGTATCAAATTGAAGGACAAACAAATTCATTATATTCGGAAAGCAAAGGTTTGTATGAAGCAGTTGAATCAGGTCTTTTGTCTATTCAAACTGCATGGAATGCAAGCACTGGTCAATTTGATGTGTCTAAAATTAATAAAAAATGGCGGAATGTAATCAGAAACGAATGGAAGGAAAGGAAAGAAAATATAGAAAATAAGTATGTAACGCCAAGCATCATAACAGAACTTTTAACAATGAGTTCACTGAATATTGACACATCTAGTACACTGTGGACGACGATTAAAGCTTTAGCAACAAAATGTGATTTAGTAAGAGAGGGTGACTATATCATTGTAAAAGGTACAGTTGGCTTGAGGAAGGATATTGAGGTGTTAAAAGATATTAAAGGCACTAGATATAAAATTAATAGTCCGGCGTATTTTAATGCTCATCTAAATCAATTTTTGCCGAAAAATGAAAGAAATTTTTCAAAAATAATATCAAAAACTACGTCTAATTTGCGGGAAAATGGATTTCCAACGCTAAAAGGAACTGGATTTTTAAAGGAAACTTTTACATTTCAAGAAAAAGACATACTGGGTAATGCAGGACGTGCAGTGGGATACCTTTCTGTTGTTAGTAATATTGGGGAGGAAATGTATGATAATTATTTAGAAGGTGAAACAGAAGTTAGTGAATATATATCTGACGCAGTTGTAGAAGGTGTAGCAGGCATTGGGAGTATGGCTGTTAGTGCAGGATGTGCGAAAGTTGGAGCAGCACTTGGAACGGCTATTCCGATTCCGGTGGTTGGTACAGTAGTTGGTGCAGTAGCTGGTTTTGGGATAGGATATATAGGAGCTAAAGTTTATGATAGTATAGTTACAGAGGATTTAAAAGAAATGGCTAGCGAATTTGTGGAAGAAGGTGCAGAATATATAAAAGATTGTGTTGGTGGGTTTTTCTCAAAAGTAGGTGAGGCAATAGGTACATGGTAAAAAAATGAAAAAGGAGAATTAAAAAATGAAAAAATATAAACCATTGGGTAGCGTAGTATTATTAAAAAATGGAACAAAAAGAGTTATGATTTATGGAAGAAAACAAATTTTAGCTTCTACAGGTGAATTATTTGATTATGTGGCCTGCCTTTATCCAGAAGGAAATATAGGCGCGGAATATACATTCCTTTTTAATGATGACGATATTGAAGAGGTTATTTTTGAAGGATACAGCGATAAAGAAGACTTAGAATTTATTAAAAAGTTTGGAGAAGAAAATGATTAAAAGAATATGGACATTTAAAAGAATTATATTAGCAATAATTATATTTATGTGTACTATAATTTTCGCAATCTCATTGCAAAAAAGTATTATGGGAACAGATAAATTACAAAGAGATTTTAGAGTCGCATTTTTTTTCATTGTTGTGCTTATTTGTTTCCTTTACCTTTTATATAAACTATTAATACCTAAAAGTTTTAGGTGTATGACAGTAGTAAAAAAATATTTATCTTTCAGAGAATTGAAAAATCGAATTAATAATGAATCGTTTTCAAAAGTCGTTATTGACGAGAAGAAATCTGGAAAGATTGAAATATATTATTCCTCTAAATGGATTTATGCTGATGAAGTTTATATACCAAGAAAATTAGTTTTGGATTTGATAGAAGAACGCAAATCTTTATATTCATCATTTGAAAAATTATCAATAGCAACAAAAAATGGAGAAAATATTGTATTTGCCATGATTGATATTGAAGAAGCAGAAAAAATCATAAATTCTTTGCAAGAAATTTTTGAAGAGTTTACATTGGATTTTAATAATATGAGAAAAATTCAAAATAGAATTTTAAGAAAAGAAATAAAACAAGAATTTTATAAACGGGTTATAAATAAAGAAGACTTTTTGAAAGAAAGCGGTTTATAGAACATGTTAAAATAGGAGGTTTGTGTTTATGATGACAATGAATGAAAAGGACAAAAATGAAATGTTAGGAGCAATTTTAGCTGAAGGAGAAACTTATCAATGCAAATTATGGGGAACTATTATGGCTGATGCGAAGACATATGCAGCTATTGGTGGGATATCACTTATTGCTGGAAGTGGAGCAGCGGCCTTAGGTGCTTTAAGTAATGCTTATTGCTATTTGGGTATGACAGAAAATAATATCAATTTTGTAATTGTGGACTCAGTAAATGTAAGCAAAATTAAAAACAGCATATCTATTCCGAAAAGCAGTATTACAAAAGCAGAAGTGAAAGGTGGACTTCTTCCGGGAAGGAAAGTAGTTTTACTTCATTTTGGAAAAACAAAAATGAAAATTTCATTGATGAATAATGCGATTGGATCAGATATACAGAATCAAAAAGAGAATGTAGAGAAATTTTGTCAGGCGGTAGCTCTTATATAATAAAAAAGAAACTTGAAGGTGAGGAAGGTTATGGAAGATACAGTAATAAAAGAAGTTATTAAAAAATCAGAACTTGCAGCAAAAGATGCATATGAATATCAATGGATTACCTATCCGGAATATGGCTTTTTACAGTCACATATAGAGGAAAAGACAGAAGAATTAGAAATTACGTATGATTTAGAAAACCGAAGATCGTTCACGGAGATTCGAAAAGAAGACCTTCCTGATATCCTTTTAGTTTTAGACGATATTGGAAATCTTAAAAAATACATAGAAAAATATTCTTTTTCTTTGCAGCCCCAAAATCTGTTTTACGATCTTCATGGAAGTGTGAAAGCGAAAAGCAGAGATGTTCTGTCTGCAAGTACAGAGCAGGAGGAACAGTTCTTAAATGCCTATAAAGCGGTTATCGGATTTGCTTTGCAGAATAAATATACATTTGAAGATTATTTGCAGGGAGGTATGCAGCTTTTAGGGAAAGAAGGAGTGTTAGGACAGGTACAGTCAGGAACATCAGTAGAGGACATACAAAAGATACTTTGTGAAGAATATGAACGAATTAAGAAAGACCGGAGAGAGAAGAAAGTTCTGATACCAAAAAACAAAGTGACAACATTAAAAATAACAGCAGCAATTCTAGGCGCTGTATTGTTGGGAACAGTTGGATACATAGGCTATGACCGTATAGTAAAAGAACCTTATCAAAGAGCCGTTATAGAGCTTAGTGATGCCTATGTGCAGTCAGATTATGTTGCATGTATAGACTGTATGAGAAATGTCAAGGTACAGAAGATGACGTCTCCACAGAAATTTATGCTTGCGAATGCATATGTCCGTAGTGAAAACCTTACACAAGAGCAAAAAGATAATATTTTAGCTAAAATGACATTGAATGATACGGAGTCGAAATTAGATTACTGGATTTATCTGGGAAGAAGCGATACAGAACAGGCTGCTGATATTGCACTACGACTTTCGGATGATCAATTACTTTTATATGCATATATGAAAGAAAAAGCAATAACAGAAGAAAATACAGAATTAACAGGTGCAGAAAAATCCGATAAGCTGAATGAAATTACAAAGAAAATGGAACCCTTGATGGAAAAATATGAAACGGAAGCTACAAACAATTATGAAGGTACAGCTACAGGGGATACTGAGGGGGATGGAGAATGAAAATGGAAACAGGAAGAATAAGATTATTTCGTCCCGATTACTTTACGATAGGTTCAAGGAAAGCAGATATCGTTTTTCCACAGTGTAAGGTCGATATTATTGTAAAAGGGAAAGAAATTTCCATTCATAAAGAAACGGAAGATGTTTTGCTTATCAATGATAAGGTGATACAGCAAGACAAGATATTTCTGGAAAATGGAGATGTTTTAACAATTGGAGATATTTCTGTCATTTTAGTGGAAAATGCAATTCTTATAGAAGGGAATATTGCTGAAATACATACACAGCTTCCTGTTATAAAAGATTCCAGAGTTCCCTTTGAAGGTTTTCCGAAGTATAAACGTTCTCCAAGAATTATCAAAAGAGTACAGGAAGAAAAAATTCAATTAGAGAAGCCAAAAGAATTGATGGATCGTAAAAAAGGCGGACTTGTTCAGCTAATATTGCCACCTGTGATTATGATTTGCATTACCATTGCAATTAGTGTGATTATGAAGCGTGGATTATTTGTAGTGATGGCGGTTGCCGGTACGGGGATGTCTTTAGTTGTTTCCATTATGCGTTTTTTCAGTGATAAGAAAGAATTAAAAGAAAACAAAATTCTGAGAGAAAAAACCTATAAGCAGTATCTATTGCGGAAACGAAAAGAAATCTATCATGCCTATTGTAAAGAAAAAGAAGCCTATGAATATAATTATCCGTCTGTATCTGAAATCCGGAATATGATTGAAGAATACAGCCCTAGAATTTATGAGCGAAATTATAATGACGAAGATTTTCTAAAAGTATCATTGGGAGTAGAAAAAACACATCCACAGCTTCAAATTCAGCTGAAACTTGATGAATTAAAAACGAAACCAGATATATTGGAAGATGAGGCAAAAGCGATTCAAAAAGAATTTTCTGTCATTGAAAAACCGGTAGTTATCGATTTGAAAAAGGCTCATCTTGGCCTGGTAGGAGAAAAAAGTGTAATACATGAGCAAATAAAGGCACTCATTTGCCAGCTCACGTTCTTTCACAGTTATCATGATTTGGAAATTATTGCAATCTATGATGAAGCTTATCAGGAAGATTTCCAGTGGATGCGCTGGTATCCGCATTTTAAAATCCATACGGTAAACAGCGTTGCAATGATCAATTCAGAAAACAAAAGAGATCAGATTTTAGGAAGTCTATATCAGATTTTAAAAGACAGGAAGCAAAAAGAAGAGGAAAGCAAAAAAGAGAGTACTTTTCTACCACACTTTCTCTTTCTGATTGATGAGCCAAAATGGATTATGGATCATTCCATCATGGAGTATTTGGAAAAGGAAGGGTATAATTTAGGATTTTCTATCATTTATACCTCTCATTTAAGGGCAAATCTGCCAGAAAATATAGGAACTATTGCAATGCTGAAAAACTCAGAAGATGGACTTCTGCTGATTGATGAACGGGAAGAAAAGCAGGAAAAGTTCAGGCTTCATAATATGCAGGAAATTCCTTTAGAGTGGCTTGGAAGAAATCTGGGTGTGCTAGAACACATGCAGGGGATTAGTGCACAGATACCGAACAGTATTACTTTCTTCCAAATGTATCAGGTGGAACGACCATCACAACTTCGGATTGAAGAAAGATGGAGAAAAAATAATTCTTCAAAATCATTGGCAGTACCGCTTGGTGCAAGAGCAGCCGGAGATTATGTGTATTTGAATCTTCATGAGAAAGCTCATGGACCGCATGGTCTGGTTGCAGGTACAACAGGTTCCGGAAAATCAGAAATCTTACAATCGTATATTCTTTCACTTGCTGTAAATTTCAATCCTTATGAGGTTGCCTTCCTTTTGATTGACTATAAGGGAGGCGGTATGTCTAAGATGTTTACAGCCCTTCCACATTTATTGGGGACGATTACGAACTTGGATGGTTCCCAGAGTATGCGTGCGTTGGCATCTATCAAAAGTGAACTAGCAAGAAGACAAAGTATCTTTAATCAATATGATGTGAACCATATCAATAACTATAATAAGTTATTTAAAAATGGAGAGGCAGAAGAACCTCTTCCACATTTATTCCTGATCAGTGATGAATTCGCTGAATTAAAAAAGGAACAGCCGGAATTCATGTCAGAGCTGGTATCTGCTGCCCGTATTGGACGAAGCCTTGGTGTACACTTGATTTTGGCAACTCAGAAACCTACAGGTGTAGTAGATGATCAGATTTGGTCAAACTCAAAATTTAAGTTGGCACTTAAAGTACAGAACGAAGCAGACAGTAAAGAAATTTTAAAAACGGCAGATGCAGCAAACATTACGCTGCCTGGACGTGCCTATCTGCAAGTGGGTAATAATGAAATCTATGAATTGTTCCAATCTGCGTGGAGTGGAGCTGCTTATAATGAAGAAGAACAGAAAGAAAAAGTCGATGACCGGGTTTATGTACTCAATGAAATCGGACAAGGGGAATTGGTAAATCAAGATTTAAGTGATACGAAAGAAAACAACAAAGTAGTAAAAACGCAGTTGGACGCAGTAGTACGCTATATTCACGAGTATTATGAAACACAAGATGTAAAAGAGGTGAAAAAACCTTGGCTTCCACCACTACCGGAACAACTTGTAAGCCCACAGGAACTGATTCGTGCAACCCCAAAAGAATTGAACATGAAAATTGCTATGGGACTCATTGATATTCCGGAAAAACAGGAACAGATTCCATATGATGTTGATTTTATCAAAGATGGGAATTTGCTGTATATTGCTTCAGCAGGATATGGGAAAACCGTCTTTTTGACAACTGCGGTTTTGTCCTTGGCTATGCAGAATAGCGTGCAGGATTTGAATTTTTATATTTTGGATTTCGGAAACAGTGGTCTGATGCCATTAAACAAACTTTCTCATGTGGCAGATTATATTGTATTTGATGACTCGGAAAGATTCCAGAAGTTAATGGGGATTTTGCAGAAAGAAATCAGAGAGAGAAAGAAAAAACTGGCAGATGAAGTAGTACAGAATTTTGAAGTTTACAATCAGGTTTCTGCAGAGAAAATGAAAGCAATTGTTCTTGTGATTGACAATTTTGATGTAGTAAAAGAACTTGGATATGAGGCTGAAGAATTTTTCCAAAAGATTTCCCGTGATGGTTATGGACTTGGGATTTTTGTGATTGCAACTGCTACCAGAAGCAATAGCATGAAATATTCTACCTACAACAATTTTAAAAACAAAGTGGCGGGATATCTGTTTGATGAGTCAGATGTAAATTTAATTGTTGGAAGAAGCACTTATAAACAATCAGAAACAAAAGGACGAGCTCTTTTGAAATATGACAATATGATAAGTGTAATGCAGCTTTACAGCATGGTCAAGTTTGAAACAGAATTGGAATATAAGGATAAAATTAAAGAATTGATACAGAATATTGATGCTCTGTATCCAGGTGAACAAGCTCCAAGAATTCCGGTTCTTCCAGAAAACTTGTTCTTTGCAGATATGAAAGAATATCCTCATACAGAGCAGGATATTTATGTTGGACTCGAAAAAGAAGCTGTGTGTGCCTGCGGATTCCAGCTTGGAAATACACCATTTACGATTCTTGGTGAAGCAGCAAGAGGTAAGACAAACGTATTGAAGGTCATTCTCGATCAGATGCTAGGAAAAGGAAAAATCTATCTGGTAGATTCCAAAGCTATGGAACTTTATTCCTATAAAACATCAGAAAAAGTTGTTTATATAGAAAATCAGGCAATGGTGCCACTGCTCATAGATGCACTCAAGGCAGAGATCACAGAAAGAAATCAAAAAGTCAAGGAATCATTAGAAATGGATCCGACGTTAAATCCAAAGGAAATCTGCCGGGAATTGCAGCCGTTTAGCTTGATTGTAGACGATTGGGATAATTTTGTGGAATTGACCAAAACACAGGCGATAACTTTGGCTCCTATTCTGAATGAGGCAGCAGGTGTTGGTATCAGTATCATTTTGACTGCACATTCCGGAAAGATGAAAGGATTTGACGAAGTGACGAAATTTGCGAAAAACACAACAGAAGGTTTACTTCTTGGAAATCAGGGAACAACAGCAATATTCCCGATTAATTCAGCCAAGGAACTTCCACAGTTTAAAGATGGTTTATTGTTCCATAATGGAGCTTATGTTAAAGTGCGGGTTCCAAAATATTAGGGAGAATTTTATGGATAAGGATAAAAATGGGGCAGAAATTGCTGAATGTAAGCAAAGAATATCAAAATGTAATGCGCAAATAGCAGATAACAGAATAACTATCGAAAGTTTAGAAGAAAAAATTGAAAGACTTAAAAGTGTAAGGGATGCAGTAAGTGCAAAAAAGGAAGAAATAGGTACGACAATCAGTAACATGGCGGGAACTATTGAATCTATGAATTATTTTACATGGTGTGGAAGCAATAGAGAGTCTTTTGATGGGGAAGTAATAAAAGTATTGGAAGATTGTGATGCTTTCAAACAGGATGTAGATAGCTTACAAGATGCATTGAATGATGAAATTACACAATTGGAGAACAAACGATATGAGCATGAAGGCATCATTGGACAATTGAAGATGGTACTTAATGATTTGGATAATTGGCTTACAAAACTACTAAATTAGCAAAAGCCGTGTAACTATTCATTAGAAAAGTGCCACAGATAGGAGGGAATCGGTTTGAAAAGAGGAGGATATAAATCAGCACTATTAGTGAGTCTTTTCTTAATCATGATGTTGGGAGGATGTGGAATGGATACGAAAAAAGAAGTTATAACAAAAGCGATAGAGAGTCATTTACAGGAAAAATACGGAGAAGAATTTGAAGTACTGTCTTGGAATCAACCTAAACTGTTACCATCAGATAATGGAGCAATTTATGCAACATGTATTGCAAAAAGTGATCCAAAACATCCATTTGAAGGAAGCTATTTTTATCCAGAAGAGAAAAATGCAAAAATAGAGGTTATTGATGATGGATATGCAGAACGTCTTTTGGCAAAGCAGATGGAATCCAAGGTAGAGAAAGCAGTTTCACAGGTGGCAGAGAACTACTATATCCAAGGAGACATTATTGTGCCAGAAGAATGGCAAGATATACCAGTAGAAGAAATTTCACAGTGGGAAAACTATGTTGCGCTTCGTAATCAAAGCGAACCAGATTATAAAACACTAGGGAGTGTTTGGGTTTATATTGATGCCACCACAATGACAGGAAAGACGGACGAAGAAGAGTATGGGATGTATGAAGAAGTATTTCGAGAGGAGATGGGTGGAGAAGCACTATTTTATATCTATTATCTAGACAAAAAGAACTTTCAACGGGCGGAAGAAAGAATGGAAAATAGTGCATTTGGGAATGGAGGAAGTATACTGTCAGAAGCCAGAGCAAACCAACCTTACTTTGGAACGATTATGCGAAGTGGTTCAAAAGTATTTGATGATTCTTTAGACGTGTTCAAAGCCGCAAAACAGGGAGAAGAACAAGAAAAATATAAGTAAAGAGGAGGAGTTGCATGAATCCGACAACAGATAAAGATGCATTGGTAGCCTCACAGATAGCATATATGAATATTAAAGAAGAATATATACATAAGGCTGAAGATAAATATGGTTCAACAACACTAGAAAATATTTTTAAAGTATCTAATGGTGAAGTAGTACGGGGTTATATTAATCGAGTATATGGAAATAAAGATCCAAAGACGACAAAATTGAGTGAATACGAGCAGATGCGCTTAGAGGAAGCAAAGGCATTTATAGAGGAGATAAAAAATTCAGAGTATGCACAGTGGGAAATCGTAGAAGTAAAAGATGATAATGCAAATTCGGGATTTTATGGATGCATGATTGATTGTGGAGAAGGCCAGTCGATATTCGGTTTCCGAGGAAGTGAAAGTGACACTACGCATCAGCTACGTCAAGACTGGATCAATGCAGATATCGCTTTATTCAATAATATTTTAACGGAGCAGCAGAAAGCAGCACAGAACTTTGTGAAAGATATGAATAAAAAATATGGGGATAATTATACAACATTTGATTTTTCGGGGCATTCTCTAGGTGGAAATCTGTCACAGCATGCTGGAATTACAGTGCCTGCAAACATGCAGAACAAAGTGGGAACGATTTACAATTTGGACGGACCAGGATACTCCGATGAATATCTTTTGTCACATGCTTTAGAAATTGATAATATGGCTTCCCATGTGAAACACTATCAATGGTCTTTTATCGGAAATTTACTTAATCAAATGCCAGATGAAATGTTCCAATCTATACGAACAGACGATAGGGTTTATGAAATATATGATTTGGAAAAATTGACAGATGGCGCTCTGTTTCAAAAACATGATACCGGTTTTGTCTGGCGCTGGATGATGGAACACGATACAGAATTTTTCCAAAATGGTAAGATGGATGACTTTGCAAAAACGGTTGGTGTAGTCATAAGAAAAATAGAAAATGAAGCCCCTGGAGTAGTACGGAATTTGGCTGTAGATGGAATCTTCTTAATAAATCTTTTTCTTTTGGCAAAAGAATCCGAAAATACAAAGGAATTTGGAAAGAAAGTATGCAAGTACTTTATAGATACATTTCAAAATGGCGTCCATATAGGAATGGAAATTTGGGATTCCATTGAAAGAGGAATTTCTAAATGGGCGGCAGCAGGTGTGGATTTTATTGCACTATTTAAAAATCCATATTTTAGACAAGTAAATGATTTCAAAAAGAAAGCGGGGAGGATTACAAGTACTTATGGGCATTTGGATATGGAAAGTAAACTTATATCTCTTAACAATATGACAGAAACATATCAGAACCTGGATCATTTGATGAAAATGTATAAAACATTTCTTATAGCAAGTGCAGACTCTTATAGAGAAGCGGGAAAACTTATGCTTCTTAAAGAAAAAGATATATTATAAGAGAGGGGGAAGAATGTGGGATATTATCTTAGAATGGAAGAAATTTTAAGCTTACAGCTTAAATCGCAGGAACAAATTGAGCGTTGGAAAGAAGAGCTACAAGAGGTTGGAAAAACTCTGGAAGTTTTAGGAGATACAAACGAATTGCAAGGTGAAGCTGGTACAAAATTAAAAGATAACATAAAAAATATTCATATGCCAATAAAAACAGAGATAGAAGCTCTTCTAGATCTATTCCAAGAAAATTATTCTAAATACGTACTAGGATTTATGGAACTTGAGGAGTCAAATACAGCAATTATTAAACAAGATGTGTTAGAAAGACAGCAGAAACAATTAAACTTATATAAAGAAAGTTATACTGACATTTATGAGAATATCGTAGATGAACTTAGTAAAGTAGATGATTTATTCAGTTATTCCATCGAGTTTCAAGTTCCAGAGAAAATTGATACACTTATGGTTACATTGACAGACATTAACGAAAAAATTGGAGAATATGATGTGTCACATGCGAATGATATGAGTTTACTTGATGAAGGAATAACTTTAATGCGAATGAAATTTTCTAAATAATTAAGAAACGTTCTGTTTTATTTTAAATATGAGAGGTATGAATGCAATGAAAGAAGAAAAGTTTTTACCATTAGGTTCTGTAATTATTGTAAAAGGAAGTGTAAAAAAGCTTGTTTTGATTGGAAGAGGTGTTGTAGCAATTTTCAAGGGGGAGCAAAAATATTTTGATTATGTTGCTTGTACTTATCCAGAAGGCTTGATTGGAGAAAACGTGTTATATCTAAACCACGAGGATATTGAAGAAGTAATTCAAAAAGGGTTTCAAGATGAAGATGATTTCAGAATGCAAAAAAGTTTAAAAGAACATTTGGATGGATTATTAAAAATAGAAAATGAGTCATAAAACTTTTGCTTTCTGGACAGGGAGGTGTGATTCATGGCAAATAAAAATCAAGCTGCTATTTCATCTGCAAAATATGAAATTAATCAAGCAAACTATAGGATTTCAGAGTGTCAAAATGAAATTCAGGGATTAGAAAAGAAAATTGAGCGTTTGGAAGGTGCAAAACAGAAACTGCAGACTTATAAACTCAATATAGAGTCGGAGAAATTTGACATTACGCAAAAACTTTCATGTAGCAGTTGGAAAGGATCTAATAAAGAAGAGTATGAAGGAATTGCTGAGGAACAGCTTAAACCTTGTTATCAAACATATTATGATGAAACTGATCAAGCCGTAGATGCGATTATGGATGAAATCACAAGATTGGAAAATCAGATTTATGATCAAGAAGGAGTGATTGGCTGGCTAAAAAGTCAGATTAACTCTTTGGGAAATTATATTGAAACATTGCTTAATTAGGTAAGGGGGACTGTCAATGATTGAATTAAATAAATTAACTTATAATTCGAATGTGTCAGCGTTATCTGTAGCCAGCCAAGGTATTAAAAAAAGTAAAGAACAACCGGAAATTACAGGAAATATGAAATCTTTAGCAGCATTTTTAGAAACCTATCAGACTTTATCAGAACTGTTTGGAAGTTATAAAACTTTATTGCAGGAAGATGTGGGAAAACTACAAGATGTCAGTACCTGTATGACTTATGCAGAACAATCCTTAATAAAACGATAGACATTTAGCGGTTGGAACATATAGAATTTGAAAAGAAGCACCCAAGGAGGAGGTGTGTTATGGGATACCATGTGAAAATCGAAGAGTTGTTGGAAGTACAAAATCAGATGATTAGTCAGTTGAGTGAATGGGGAACACAATTAGAGACGGTTTATCAGGCATTAGAAACGATTGTAGTAACACCATGCATCCAAGGGGAAACCGGGAAAAGCATACAGAATTATATACAAGAAGTACATATTCCTGTGATTGGATCACTACAGCAACTCTTAACTGAGTTTCAGGTACGTCTTTCGGTATATGCAGAGGGATATTATGGAATTGATTCTTCTTATGAGGCTGAGATTCCACAAGAAATATTGGAGGAACAACAGCAAGTATTGGAGAATGGACGGGAGGACTTTGAAAATTTACGGGAAGAAATTAATAGCGTCATTTCCAGTGTTAGTGATATTGTTTCAGTTGTCCAGCCTTCAGGTTTGGCATTAGTACTTTCTTATCAGTTGATGGAAAGTCGTGTTAAAACTTTAAACAGTGACATTGGTGATTATGAGGAAACACATCAAAATGATACGCAGAATATGAACTCTATGCTGGAGTCTATAAGGTCTATTTTGATAGCAAGAACAGGAAGTCCTGCTATATCAGTAACCAATTATCAGGCTGGTTCTATTGCAATGCTACCGTCATATCAAAGGCTGCAGATGGAATATGAAGCAAGTGGAAATTTTGTAGCTCAGAACATAGCTCAGTACGAAGCTGCAATGAAAAAGTTTGAAGATAAAATGAACGATAAACTTGCTGATGATAGGAAAGCAGAAGGATTAAAACAATTTCTTTCAGGTATCGTATCTGTAACGGTGGGAACAGCACTGATTTTCGCAACTGCGGGTGCGGCTACCCCTATTGTGCTTAGTGCAGCTGTTGTAGGAGGAACATCTACATTATATGGATTATCGAATGCAACAGAAGGAATGAACAATATATCCCTGGGTTTTTCCGGTGATGGATTTGCAGTAGCAGAAAACCCTATCCGTGATACACTGTTTGCAGGAAATCCGGAATTATATTATACTATAGGAAATGCCAGTACTATGATTTCGGCAATGGCATTACCGATGAGTGGTATTTTAAAAGGGGCAACAGGTGCTGCAAAATTTAAAACTATCGCCGTAGATGGTGGAAGGATATTGATTGGCAATGTGGCAGAAGATAAGGCTTATGATGTAATCTACCAAAGTACAGACAGCCGTATATTGGCAATGCTGGGAAGCAATGTGGTAGAAGGGGTTCTATCAGGAAACCCAGTGAATAGTTCGGTATCGGAAATTGGAGATGTGGCGAGAAAACCGGATATTATAAAGCAGACAAGTAATAAAGTAGATAATCTATCTAATTATATTACTGAGGAAATTCGTAAATCTGACAATTTTACAACATTAAGAAAAGTCACAGCCGAAGAAACTAATTCTTGGTGGAAAAATGTAATGGGATATGATAATCCACCATATAAACCAGGGACAATTGTTAAAGAAATAGAATTAACAAAAGATTCAACATTTGTTAGAGTGTATGATGGAGAAGTATCAGGTATGTATGGAGGCTGGGTTATGAAAGCAGAAGATATTGCAGGATTAACACCTAAGCAAATACAAGATAAATTTGCCTTACCATCTGTCCCTAAATATGTAGTAGATGTAAAACTCACAAAAGGAACAACTATTAGAACGGGAATAGTTAATCCGCTTGAAGGATGGGGAAATGGTGGAGGAGTACAATATGACTTAATGGGAAAAAGAATAGGTGAATTTTTAAATCCACGAGAATTACCATAATAGGAGTAGAAGAAATGAATAATATAATTAAAATTAACAAAAATGAATTACGTATTGATAAAAAAATAATGGAATTTAAGTATGATATTAGAGATGCTAAGGTGATTGACAATCAAATCATTGTATTATTATCAATACCATTTAATGTTGATGAAATAGATAATATATATGCAGTATCGTTAGATTGTAAAATTACTTGGAAAGTAGAAAGTTTAAGTATAATAAATCCTAACGGAAATAATCTACCATATGAGAATATGTTTTTTAATAATGGAGAGTTAACGGCAACAGATTTTTATGGTAGAAGATATTTTATAAATATTGCAGATGGAACAATAGAAAAAAGAGATATAGTGAAGTAAAATCTACAAATGTCTCTTTGAAGACTATAAGGAATATCGGGGATAAAACGGTCTAAACAAATGTCCGTATCCCAGTAGGGCCACAGACACCGGATTATTCAAGAGGTTGAAATAAGTATATTATAGCGGTATCAAACCATGATATCAATAGAAAGGAAATGTGAGATAACTAAATGTCCAATTATTCTACAAGAATGTTACAAATGTTAAAGTTTTTAAAAGCGAATATGTGCATTTTTATAAGGAAAAACAAATTGATTTTTTCTTTTTTTATAATATCTATAGTGGTTATTTCATCATATTTTTTAACGATGGATTGGCCTGAAATTTTTAAAGGAGCAGAACTATGGTTTGACTTTTTATTCCAACTATCTGTTGGTTATATAATAAATTTCATGTTTTATGTGACACAAGTTTATGTCCCTAATAATAGGAAAGAGGCTGTTGCAAGAAAAAATGTTTCTGTGCGATTGGAACAAATTGTAAGGTATATGCGAGATAATATATCGTCTCTTTCAAAGATTTATTTAGAAAATCATAAAAGTGATACTTATACAGAGGAAGAATTATTTAACGTGCTGTGTAAATTACGATTTTCAGATAATGTTAAGGTATTAGATACTGCCAGAACTACTCGAGAGAACCTTGTTTATTTTACGGTAAGAGAGTGGATTAGAGAATGCATTTATAAAACGGAAGATGAGATTGATAAATTATATACTAAGACTTCCCATACCCCAAATGGGACTTGTTCCTTGAAAATTCAATATTTCAGCTAACAAAATAGCGATTTATGCCACAGTAGCCAGTGGATGGAGTGCATTACGCAGATATTCCGGCAGTCTGGACTCAAAATCAGCAGTAAATCTAGCCAACTGTTCGTCACTAAGCTTCAGAAGTTCCTGAAGGCTTGCCATGAAAGCATCCATCAGGATGCTAAGTGAACGGTAGAAAGTGATATCTGCCATTTCATCTACCAGAAAAAAGAACAGTTCCCCTAGGGTTCGTTGATCTTCATTCTGTCTCTGCTCCATTGCAAGTAACATGTATCTGGTAAACACGATTGCTACGTGAGCAGTCAGTGCATCATAAGATAAGCTATGACATTCACCAATCAGATTCAGCATAGACTTGCAGGTCTTGAAAAAGACCTCGATTTTCCAGCGTTTGCCATAGATGCGGATGATTTCTTCTTCGGAGAGCGATGTATCTGTGCATATGAAAGCAAGCCAATCCTTACGATTGGCCTTGTTTCTTACGCAAACGATTTTTGCTGGAATGGGATTCTCTTTCCCTACCATCACATCAACAGAAAGAAGATACCTGGAACGGCCACGACGTTTCTTGTTCCTGGAATATATTTCCTTGATATTAAGCTGGTCCTCACCATAAGTGTACTTGATGCGGCTGCTTTTCTTGATCATGGCAATGACATCCATTCCTCTAGACTTAAGCGCAGTTATCTGTGCAGGATTGGAAAACCAGGAATCAAAAAGCACATATTCTGCAGAAAGCCCCGCAGATACAGCGGTATCAAGGAGTGTAAGCATTGCCTCCGGAGCTTTTGTCTGTGCAAGCTTACGACGCTTTCCGGCAAGAGTTCTCTTATCAAATGCCTTCACAGGGCCGATGATGTTCGACTCTTTGGATGAAGCCAGGAGACAGCTGTTTACAGGAATCAGCGTATTCCCATCGCTCCAGCTTACGGTCAGCATACGGAAGCCTTTCTTGTAGTTCATTCCCGTATGATCAAAGACTTTAGATCCCAGTTCTGTCTTTTTGCAGCTTGTACGATGGAACAGACTGTCGTCGATGATAAACACGTTCTTACGGGAGTCATCAGTAAGGTGCTTTAGATCATTCTTCACGATGTCAGCAGCAAGAAGTGATGTAAAACGGAGCCAGTTGGTTTTCGTAGAATTCAGAAAACGATAGAAGGTGTTCTTGGAAAACGCTTCTTTGAAGGAACCTGTTTTCTGTTGCATATACATACTTCTTCCAGTGAAAATGTTCCCCATCTTATACTTAAGCAGAGAAACAGAGGAAACGCCTTTCTCTTTGGTGCCGTTGCATTGCTTCAACAACCTGCCAACGTGATGCTTGATAAAAAACTTCTGGACACAATCAAGTAATGCTACCTCATTGCTATTGTTCTGTGATATACTGGACATGGCATAAATCCCCTTTTCTATTTTGGTTTTTCGACAATTCTATTATACCAAAGGAACGTATTTATGCCTTTTTAATTGGCTGAAATATTGAATTTTCAAGGTTAATCACACCTTATTGGTGTGGGAAGTTTGAGTTATATAGATATTATTCATTCTATATTTCCGAAGAACTCATGAGAATTCTTGAAAAAATTTTACATTCAAATTATCATTCGTTTATGAGAACATTGTTAGTTGCTCCTAATGACGTTGATTTTAGTCAATGCACTAATTTTCTTTTTGAATATTATATGTTAATATGCGAATTAGAAAACGTTAATAAGAAAGATTATTTAATAGATGTAAAATAGAGAGTAATGCGAATGGAATGATTAATGAGTAATCCAATGCAATAGTGTTTCTCTAAAAGTAGGATAGCATATACAGTCGCTCATATTTTTTCAACGCCGAATGATAAGAAAAAAATACACCAATTTCCTGTTCTTGGACGGAAATGCAACCATAGATGATCTACTAGATGAGATTAAAAATATGCTAAATTAAGCTTTATTACATAAATAGAAATGGATCTAACCAATCTCTGAGTATAACGGTTGAAAAATACAGAGTTTGAAAAGAAGCACCCAAGGAGGAGGTGTGTTATGGGATACCATGTGAAAATCGAAGAGTTGTTGGAAGTACAAAATCAGATGATTAGTCAGTTAAGCGAATGGGGGACACAATTAGAGTCCGTTTATCAGACATTAGAAACGATTGTAGTAACACCATGTATCCAAGGAGAAACAGGGAAAAGCATACAAAATTATATACGAGAAGTACATATTCCTGTGATTGGATCACTACAGCAATTATTAACAGAGTTTCAGGTACGTCTTTCGGTATATGCGGAGGGATATTATGGAATTGATTCTTCTTATGAGGCTGAGATCCCACAGGAAATATTGGAGGAACAACAGAAAGCATTGGAAAATGGGCGGGAAGACTTTGAAAATTTACGAGAAGAAATCAATAGCGTCATTTCCAATGTTAGTGACATTGTTTCAGTTGTACAGCCTTCAGGTTTATCTTTAGTACTTTCTTATCAGTTGATGGAAAGTCGTGTTAAAACTTTAAACAGTGATATTGGTGATTATGAGGAAACGCATCAAAATGACACACAGAATATGGACTCCATGATGGAGTCTATAAGGTCTATTCTGATAGCAAGAACAGGAAGCTCTTCTGTATCAGTAACTAATTATCAGGCTGGTTCTATTGCAATGCTGCCGGCATATCAAAGGCTGCAGATGGGCTATGAAGCAAGTGGAAATTATGTAGCCCAGAACATGGCTCAGTACGAAGAGGCAATAAAAAAGTTTGAAGATAAAATGAACGACAAACTTGCTGATGATAGGAAAGCGGAAGGATTAAAACAGCTTCTTGCAGGCATCGTATCTGTAACGGTGGGAACAGCACTGATTTTCGCAACTGCGGGTGCGGCTGCTCCTATTGTGTTTAGTGCAGCTGTTGTGGGAGGAACATCTACCTTATATGGATTATCGAACGCAACAGAAGGAATGAATAATATATCCCTTGGCTTTTCCGGGGACGGATTTACAATGGCAGAAAACCCTATCCGTGATACACTGTTTGCAGGAAATCCGGATTTATATTATACTATAGGAAATGCCAGTACTATGATTTCGGCAATGGCATTACCGATGAGTGGTATTTTAAAAGGGGCAACAGGTGCTGCAAAATTTAAAACTATCGCCGTAGATGGTGGAAGGATATTGATTGGCAATGTGGCAGAAGATAAAGCTTATGATGCAATCTATCAAAGTACAGACAGCCGTATATTGGCAATGCTGGGAAGTAATGTGGTAGAAGGAGTCCTGTCAGGAAACCTAGCAAATAGTTCAGTATCGGAAATTGGAGATGTAGCGAGAAAGACAGATATTGAAGAACTGGGGGATGACTTGATAGATTTGCGGAGAAAAGGCTTTGAGGGCGTAAGTAACCCTGAAAGACTTATTCCAGGAAAACCTGGAGTAGTTACAGGTGGTGATTCTACTAAGCTAGGTAAAAATATAATGGAATCAATGGGATTAAAGCGGTCAACTAAATGGACTGGACATCAAGCACAACATATAATCCCAGCAGAAATGGCAGATAATCCAATACTTCAAAAAATAGGAATGAATTTAGATGATGCAACAAATGGAATATTATTAAGAACGCCAGATGCTGAATTAAGTGCTATGTCAAGGCATAGAGGCTACCATTCAGTATATAATAATGTAGTAAGAAATCAACTGAATAAGATGGATATCAATCAGAGTGTGGACGTACTTCAAAAGCAAGTATTTGACTTGCAGAGTGATTTACGAAAACTACAAGAAAGTGGATTGCCATTGTATCCAAATCAAGGAGCAACGGTAGAATTATGGGAAAGAAGTTTAAGTAGAATTAGAAAGTAACAATTAAGGAGGAGTTCAAATGAATAATTCTAAAAAGGAATATGTACATAAATTGCTCTATAGTGAAAATAAAAAAGATACTATAGATGAAATTAAAAGTATAACAGATTCAGAGCTACTGCATATAATAGCAGGAAATTATAACTGGGACAATGGTTTTGAGATCCCATATAATATAATAAATAATAAAAACTGTGATTTAGGGACTGCTTTAATGATTTTTTATGATGCTGATGGATATAGAGCTTTAGAAAATAAGGAAGAATTAAAGAATCCGAATTTAAAGGAATGGGCTAGCTTTATTTCAGAAATAGAGGAGCATATTTTAAAAAATGAGTTTAAAGTTAATCACATTAAGTTTATTCCGCCATTAACAAAGGTTCAAATTTTTAAATTAAAGAAGAATAATCCTAATATAACTAAGGTGTTTATAGAAGAAACTGATGGCGATGTAGTAGAGATACCTAATATATAATAGTGAATGCATATATCCCTTGGCTTTTCAGGAGACGGATTTACAATGGCAGAAAATTCTCTCCGTGATACACTGTTTGTAGGAAATCCGGATTTATATTATCCTATAGGAAACGCCAGTACTATGAGAAGCACCCAAGGAGGAGGTGTGTTATGGGATACCATGTGAAAATCGAAGAGTTGTTGGAAGTACAAAATCAGATGATTAGTCAGTTAAGCGAATGGGGGACACAATTAGAGTCCGTTTATCAGGCATTAGAAACGATTGTAGTAACACCATGTATCCAAGGAGAAACAGGGAAAAGCATACAGAATTATATACAAGAAGTACATATTCCTGTGATTGGATCACTACAGCAACTCTTAACTGAGTTTCAGGTACGTCTTTCGGTATATGCAGAGGGATATTATGGAATTGATTCTTCTTATGAGGCTGAGATTCCACAAGAAATATTGGAGGAACAACAGCAAGTATTGGAGAATGGACGGGAGGACTTTGAAAATTTACGGGAAGAAATTAATAGCGTCATTTCCAGTGTTAGTGATATTGTTTCAGTTGTTCAGCCTTCAGGTTTGGCATTAGTACTTTCTTATCAGTTGATGGAAAGTCGTGTTAAAACTTTAAACAGTGACATTGGTGATTATGAGGAAACACATCAAAATGATACGCAGAATATGAACTCTATGCTGGAGTCTATAAGGTCTATTTTGATAGCAAGAACAGGAAGTCCTGCTATATCAGTAACCAATTATCAGGCTGGTTCTATTGCAATGCTACCGTCATATCAAAGGCTGCAGATGGAATATGAAGCAAGTGGAAATTTTGTAGCTCAGAACATAGCTCAGTACGAAGCTGCAATGAAAAAGTTTGAAGATAAAATGAACGATAAACTTGCTGATGATAGGAAAGCGGAAGGATTAAAACAATTTCTTTCAGGCATCGTATCTGTAACGGTGGGAACAGCACTGATTTTCGCAACTGCGGGTGCGGCTACCCCTATTGTGCTTAGTGCAGCTGTTGTAGGAGGAACATCTACATTATATGGATTATCGAATGCAACAGAAGGAATGAACAATATATCCCTGGGTTTTTCCGGTGATGGATTTGCAGTAGCAGAAAACCCTATCCGTGATACACTGTTTGCAGGAAATCCGGAATTATATTATACTATAGGAAATGCCAGTACTATGATTTCTGCAATGGCATTACCGATGAGTGGCATCTTAAAAGGAGCAACAGGTGCTACAAAATTTAAAGCTATCGCCGTAGATGGTGGAAGGATATTGATTGGCAATGTGGCAGAAGATAAGGCTTATGATGTAATCTACCAAAGTACAGACAGCCGTATATTGGCAATGCTGGGAAGCAATGTGGTAGAAGGAGTTCTATCAGGAAACCCAGTGAATAGTTCGGTATCGGAAATTGGAGATGTAGCGAGAAAGACAGATATTGAAGAACTGGGGGATAACTTGATAGATTTGCGGAGAAAAGGCTTTGAGGGCGTAAGTGAAGCTGATAAATTAAAATTAAGTTCTTGGAAATACGCTCCAGATGAAGAACTATATTTAAAGTATAAAGATGTATTTGATAACCCTAAGTATTACAATCAAACAACAGGTGAAATAAATTGGCCAGGTCAACATGGAGATAAAAATACAGATGGATTTCTTAATGGTAAATTCGATGAGGTAACTTTAAAACCAGGAGAAAAAATTGATAGATATGGAACTGATTATGGTTCTTTCGCTTCGTCAGAAGGAATATCTTATGGTCAGAGAGCATTAGCACCAGGAACAGATTTAAAACCATATAGTGTATTTGAAGTTCTTAAGCCAATGAAGGTAAAGGCGGGTGAGATTGCACCGTGGTTTAATGAAACTGGTGGAGGTATACAATATGTGTTACCAGATATAATAGATGAGTTATTAGATGCGGGAATAATAAGGAGAGTAAAATAAAATGACAATAGTTGAGTTGGAAAAAGAATTAAATAAAATAGGAGTTCCCAAAGAGTTATACTCTTTAATGATAGGTGGGTTTCCTAATGAAAAGTTATGTATTGTTAAGGAAGAAACATGGCAAGTTTATTATAGTGAGAGAGGTCATAAATCTGGATTAAAGGTATTTGATACAGAAACAGAAGCTTGTGAGTTTTTTTTGAGAAAAATGAAACGTTATTCAACCATATAATATTTATCATTATAAAAAGTATAGATGCATATAGAAGGAATATGGATTCTTGGAAGGTTAAAGGAACATATACAGAGAGAGGGGTATACAGACTGTTTCGCAAATATGTCGATAAACAGGAATATCCTTCCTATCAAGGTTGGAAACAGGACATGCTGAAAATGGGGATTTTATTAAAAAATCCTAAAACAGAGCAGACAGTAAAAAGAAAGGCTGAGCATATAGTAACAGAAATCTGTATTTCGGTGAAGACGATTGAAGATGCCTGTAACCTTGTGAAACAAGCATATAAAGATTCCGATTTATGCTTGGGAGAACTTTTTCGGAATATAGAAATTCAAGGATTGAGCATTCAGGAAGTCGTGGAAGTATTTTCTGTATTGTATCGTGAACTAGAAAATGACAGAGTCTGTCGTGTGAATGTGGAAGAAAATTTTTTTACATTTATATCATAGAAATTTGATGACGGTTGGGGTATGTCGGTGACATGCCCCTAAAAAATACCGTTGACAGCCAATTACGCAATAAAAAAGGCAATTTATACAAAAAACCTTGTAGTTTTACCGGGGTATATTATTCTAAAAGAAAAAGGGTGGGAATACCAATGATAAAAATTGCGATATTTTACCAAAAAGAAAGTAAGCTCCTGGATGATATCCGAAAGGAAGCGTGTCAGTCAGATAACGTATATGCAATCTACGAGTATTCTACGATAGATGCTTTTCGCAAAGCAAATGAAGAAAGCCCTATGGATATTGTGTTTGTGGAAGATACTACAGATAATTGTGGACTGGCGGTCGCCAGGTATATCAGAGAGAAAGAACAAAGAACTTCTTTCTACTTTTTCGGGAAATCTGCTAATCGGGCTTTTTACGGTTATGAATATAGAACGGCATATTATTTGACGGAAAAAGAACAAGTGGAAAGTTTAAATATCTATCAGCACTTTTTCAAAAAGTATTTTCCAAGGAAAACGATTTTCCTGTTTGATCAGGGCATGGATTCTGCATGGGCTATGTGTTTGTCTGAAGTAGTTTATATTGATTTAAGAACAGGGGATATTTATACAGAAAAAGGAGAGAAAAAATCGGGTTATATACTGACAGAAAAAGTATTGGAAACAATACGAAAAAATCCCTCTTTTTTGAATGTTTCCGGGGAATATCTCGTCAATCAGGATTTTATTATAGGCGTGGTTGGACTAATAATTCATTTGTATCAGAATAAGAGAATTTTATGCAAAGAAAAGGAGATAGATACGCTTAAAGCCTTTCTTTGGAATATGGGACAAAAAGAAATTTTATAAGAAACATCACACATACAATATATAGAAAAATGGATTGTAAAACGCTATATATTGTGTTATTATAATAACGAATATATTTTTACAAATGGAAAGATTTGTAGTTAGTATTTCATTTTGGCAGAAGCCAAAAGCAGTATTTTAAGGAATATCCTAAGAAATATAAAGAGAGACATGAAAAATCGTATGGTTTTTTGTGTCTTTTTTTGTATGTAAAAAAGAAAGGAGGAAAAATTTAGTTTTTTATAGTAAACATTACAGTTGTATGAAAGGAGAATAACCTATGAAAATTATTTGTAAAAAGGCAGATTTAGTAAAAGCAGTTCAGACAGTATCAAAGGCGGTTCCTATGAAATCATCCACCACTATTTTGGAATGTATTTGCACATTTCGGATAAACGGAGCCCCTTTCCCGCGTCAGCGGTGTAAGAGGCTCGCACCAGCGGTGCGTTATCAGTTTGTTGTTACTTGTTAATAGGTTCCATATCTCTCATGTTCTTACCATTCATCTCCAAACGATAGGCTCCACTAAGCATGCGTGCAAGGCACGCCTCTGCATAAGTATGATCCTGAAACATGTCATACCAGGCAGGTACAGGGAACTGAGAGATTACAAGGATGGATTTATGAGGATCTCTGCTGTCGAATACCTCAAATAAGTTTCGGCACTTATTAACATCCATGTTCATCAATCCAAAATCGTCAACGACAAGAAGATCATAGCCAGCGAACAGATTCAGTTCTTCTTGATAAGTGTCGAGTTTTTCTGCTTTGGACAACTCATTTATCAACTGGCTAGCCTTCATGTACCGGACTGTCTTGAACTGCCGCAAGGCACAAATACAAAGTGCATTGGCAAGGTAGCTTTTACCGGAACTGGTTTTTCCTGTTATGACAAGATTTTTTCCCTGTTCAATCCATTCACATTTGGAAAGTTCCTCTATGATGCGCACATCCAGCTGTCGTTCCGGATTATAAAGCGTTTCATCCAGATCAGCAGCGGGATATTTCAAGGTTGCCTTTTTGATAAAACGATTCAGTTTCTTGAAATAGCGCAGATTCCATTCAGCATCTACGATACGCTGTATTTTTTCTCTGAATGGAAGAAGTTCTGCATTGGGATCTGCAAACACTTCCTCCAATGCTTCTGCCATACCGGAGAACCGCATACTTTTAAGCTTACTGCAGATTTCGTAGTCCTCTGTGGAAAGTTGGTTTTTATTTATCATCGATACTCCTCCTTCCCTCGTAAGTTACTATGCTCTGGAAGTGAGGATGTAGTCGGTACCGAATGATTGTCCTGCATATTTTTCAGGAGCTTTTTGAAATAAGAATACCTACAGGCATTACTTTCCACGCATGTTTTTGCGATATCTTCCAGCAAAAGTCTGGATTGATTCTTACACATATGAAGAATGCCGTTACAACTATTATAGGCTTGTTCTTCGTGCTGAGGTGTAAGAAGCACGGAATCAATAAGTTTACCCATATATGGACCGATACTCGAGGCCCATCGTCTGTAATAAGCGCCATCTTTAGAATTCACTTCTTTGTAGTATTGATGCTCTAGAGCCATGTGCTCCGGCTTGGTGATGTATTTGGGAAAGTCTTTGTAGGACCTTCTATGGGTACAAATCAGCTTGTTATTCCGGTCGCAGATTCGTACCTCTGCCATTGTAGCCTTAAGAATTGCAGGCTGATTATAATACGTGTACAATACTGAATAATAGTGGTCATCATACAACAGATGGTAATTATTCGGTACACGGGCAAAGTATTTATAATCACACAGCGAGAAGGATTCACCGGCAAGTGGCTTCATCTGTGGTTTGTCATATCGAAGGAAACTTTCCATTTTGGAAAGGGACTGGGAGGTCCTTTTCTCGTTGTTGATGTCCGCTATTTTTTGCCGTACATCACGATTGATATCTTCGATACTGTAGTAAACTTTTTCTTTCAGGTCTTCCAACAGATGTGTCTCCAGAAACTGAACGTACTTCTCCACCGTTGGTTTTCCCTTCGGCTTGCGAGGCGGTGGTGGAAGGATTACTACATCGTAGAAATTCTCTAAGTCCTGATAGACACTATTGATTACCAGTTCATCCTTGGTATGCTTGGTGATTGCAGTTTTTAAGTTGTCTGGTACGAGATATTTAGGCACTGCACCATAGGACTCCAATGCATGAACAGTACCGGCAATGAAGTTGGGCAGTTTTTCATCCTCAAAGGCTTCCGCATAAATAAGGTTGCTTACTCCAACAGTTGTAACAAAAAAATGTACCTTTTTTATTTCACCAGTTGATGAATCCACAAGAATTTCCGGTTGATCACCGACCCAGTCGATGTAAACCTTTTCTCCTGGAATCCGTTCCACGACCATGCTGACAGCTTCCGAGCCGTAATGCTTTTCAACGAAGCGTTTAAAATACAGGCAATACTGTGTATATTGATAACCGGAAGGACAGTCCTTCTTGTATTTCAGCCACAGATAAAAGAGATTTGCTTTGCTTCCTGGCATAGTTAGCCGCTCATAGACGGCTTGGTAATCAGGCATAACGGAATCATCTTTTCTGCGGAGGTTTTCGGGTGGAAAGAATAGATGTTCCACTTCCTCTGCCGACATTTGTTTCAGCGTATCAAGATCTTTGCCGGATTCTTTGAAGCGGTTCATGATCAGAGTAATTGTGCTGCAGCCAACTTTGTATCGGCTACGGCAATCATCATAGGATATGCCACGTTGACGCATATCGATGATTCCAAGAATTGTAGTACAGTTTTGCATAATTGTATGCTCCTTTCTCATTTGTTTTTACCACGAGAAAACTATACCACAATAAGTCTCACACCGATATTCCGAGCAGGTACACCGGTGGAACAATGTGCTCACACCGTTTCAAACGAAATATTCACACCGGTCGGGCGAAATTTGCATCTTAGCAAGAAAATATAAAATATCGAATTCCGTTGGTGTCAGGCTGATTTCAGAACCTTTCATTAGGATTTTCCGACTCCTTGGATGAATTTCCAGATCACCGATCAGAAGTTCATCCGAGTGTACACCAATAGCCACCTCTGTATCTTCTAAGGCTCCTAATAACAGCGAGGATACTTCACCGCTTATCATGTCCTGAATACCGGAAATCAGTTCTTTTGTATAAGCACTTTCCGGCGGTTCCCTTAATAATTTTTCCAAGAGCCAGATTTCAAGGGTATGATCCATGGGAATATAACTGATATTCTTTTTCATCATGAACGCCTCCTTTAAATTAACTCTTGATATTTGTTCTTATAAAAATATTTGGTTACGGAACTTAGCAGCATATAGAAAAATGCCACATGCAGCAAAAAGGCAAAATACCAAAGCGGTAATTTTGTCAGTCCAAACAGTGATGCCCCGCTGGTAAAAGTAAGGGCTGTAAAAGCAAGAATCCCTACCAAAGTAATAGAGATGACCGGTGCAGATGCCCTGCTTTGGAGAAACGGGATTTTGGCAGTACGCAGGAAATGCAGGATCAAAACCTGTGTCCACATGGACTCCAAAAACCAGCCTGTCTGGAATAAAGCAGCGTACTGAAGTTTCAGGGAAGGATCGGTAAGCTGCAGGTAAGTTGCCCCTCCGCACAGTGCAGGGCATAGGAAATAATACAAAAACAGGAAAGTCACAATATCAAACAGGGAACTGATCGGTCCGAAAGAAAGCATAAACTGCTTCAGTGTGTTGCCGGACCAGTCTCTTGGGGACAGTATCTCTTCCTCATCTACATTGTCTCATGGAAGTACGATACACAGCGTATCATATAACAGATTCAGAAGCAGGATCTGGATGGAGGTCATAGGAAGAAACGGTAAAAATGCACTGGCACAAATGATGGAAAAAATATTTCCAAAGTTGGAACTTGCGGTGATTTTAATATACTTCAGCATATTGGTAAAAGTCTTTCGCCCTTCCAGGACACCCTGTTCCAATACATTTAAGTCTTTTTGCAGCAATACAACATCAGCAGCATCTTTGGTGGCGTCCACTGCTGTATCTACAGAAATCCCTACATTTGCCTCATTTAGTGCAGGAATGTCGTTGACCCCATCCCCAAGAAATCCAACGGTATGACCATTCTCTTTGAGTGCAGAAACCAGACGCACTTTCTGACCGGGAGTAAGCTCTGCAAAAACATGGGTTTCTTCTACCACCTTTTTCAGTTCACAGTCTGTCATTTCATCCAGTTGGGTGCCAGTTAGGATATGTTCGGCAGAGATTCCAACCCGGCGGCAGACGGATAGTGCAATGGCTGTCTGATCTCCGGTCAGGATCTTCGGGATTACTTTTAATCTCTTCAGTGCTGTTACGGATTCGCCTTCCGTCTGTTTTGGGGCATCGAAGAAAAACAGATAACCAACCAAAGTCATATCCTTTTCATCGTCAGGTGTGGTTTTCTTTCGTCTTCCCACTTGTTTCCGAGCCACAGCAATAACCTTCATCCCATCCTGCAGCATTTCCCCTACCACACAAAATACGCTTTGTCTGGCATCTTTTTCCATAGGAAGTCATGTTCCACGATATTCTACATGACTGCATCGGGAAAGGATGTGTGCAATATCTCCTTTCATAATCAGATGGCTGTTTCCGGTACTGTCCTGCACAAGGGTACTGACAAACTTACGAGTATAGTCAAAGGGGATTTCATCTTCCTTCTGGTATTCTGTCAGAAGCTTGGCATAATGGATTTCCCTGCCTGGCATGGATTTACAGGCAAGAATGGCATTGTCAATGGGATTACGGACGCCGGAATGATAGGAACTGTTCAGATAAGCCAGATCTAGGACATCTGTATTTTCATTGCCCAGAATATCCATATAATATTCCAGCAGGACACTTTCATTGGTCAGTGTTCCTGTTTTATCCATACAAAGCACATCCATGCTTCCAAAGCTCTGCATGGCGTTCAGATCTTTGATGATGGTCTGTTTTTTACCCATAGCAAGGCTTCCTTTTGCAAGGCAGGCGGTGATGACCATGGGGAGCATTTCCGGCATCAGCCCTACCGCTACAGACAGTGCGAATGCAAAGGATTCCAGCCACTTTCCACCTGTGATCCCCAATATAAGAAATACAATGGGAACCAGAACCGCCATAAACCGGATCATGACCCAGGCAATGGAATTGGCTCCTTTTTGAAAAGCATTTTTATCTTCAGAATTAGGTTTGGTAAATCCACCGTATAGAGTATCCCTTCCTACAGCCAGCACGATGCCTTCCCCTTTTCCACTGATAACTGTGGTCGCCATAAACGCAAGATTTTCCAATTGTGTTATGGGTTCCTGCTCTTTGTAACAAAGTGTACAGCAGCTTTTTTCCAAAATGGCGCTTTCTCCAGTGATAGCGGCCTGGGAAATAAATAGATCGGTTACCTTTGTCAGCCGGATGTCCGCTGGAACATGATCACCAGCAGAAAACAGAATCAGATCGCCTACTACTAATTCTTCACCGGGAATTTCCCGTAGTTCCCCATTCCGTCTTACGGTAACCTTTTCGTGAATCAAACGGTCAAGCTGTTCGGCTGTGCTTTTCGCCCGCAGCTCCTGAATTAAACGGATGATACCGCTGATTACAATCATGGAAAAAATGATAAGGGCAGTAGTAGCATTCCGTGTAAAATTAGAGGCCATAAAAACATCGGTAACAAGAGAAACAATACCTAAAATAAATAGAATCACATGAAATGGATTAATAAACGCTCGCCGCAATCGCTGGATGGTGGTATCTGTTTTACGTTCCTGAAAACTGTTTTTGACATATCTTTCCCGCATTGCATCCACCTGTTCTTTGGATAGCCCAAGGGCAGATGTACCAAGATCCCGGTAGATTTCTGGCGGCTTACAGTAAGCGTACTTTTTGATACGGCTGTCAAATAGTGTTGCTTTCGACAAAAATAGATTCCTCCCTTCGCAGTATAAATAAGAATATTTTAACATAGAGTTGTGAAAATGACAGATTTATATTCTTGCTTTTTTCTTGCGATTCGTCGGAGGGATATATTTTAAACGCTACGACCTTTTCAGAACAGGTAAAGTATGGCAGAATAAAATTTTTTTAGGAGAAGCATTATGGCAAAACAAAAAACGGGAAATACATTTTTGGAAGAACAGATTGGATATAAAGAAGTTTTACGTCTATAATATAAAATTGATTTGAAACTATGCGCTTTCCTAAATCTTATTATTCCGAAATTCCGATGGAGGAAGTCCCGTCTGTTTTTTGAACAGTCTGCTGAAATACAGCGGATTATTATACCCAACGATGGATGCCACCTCGGATACAGAATATGTAGTAGTCCGGAGCAGTGTCTTTGCATTTGTGATCCGGAGATTTAGTATATACTGCATGGGAGTTACGCTATTGTAACGTTTAAAGCTTCGGATAAACCAGCTGATACTGAGGTGTTTGTCCATGGCGTACTGCTCAATCGATATTTCTTCTGCAAAATGTTCATTAAAATACTGTGTAGCTTCTTCCATTTCTTTTTGCAACATCCGGTTCTGGGAAGAGATGCCCATGGGAGCCTGGCGGCTAATCAGAAGGAACAGTTCCCTGAGCAGGAGAGATAAGTATTCTTCATAATGAGGACGGGTAAGCTGGAGTTCCTGAATCATTTTTCGGAAAATCTGATGATATTCCGTAGAGTTTCCAGTCTGGATAATCTGTCCGGATTCAAACAAATGGTATTCTCTTAAAATATTTTTTACATTATTACCGGTAAAATGAACCCAGTAAACTTCTGTCTGGTCTGTCCCATAATAAACATATCTTTGCATTTCCCGTGGCTTGTATAAAATCATATGTCCGGCCTCTATAATCTCTTCCTTGCCATTCAAAAAGAAATGACCTTTCCCTGCAGCAATATAAAGCAATTGATAGTCAATCCTTCCTCGGGGGCGATACGTGGGAAGCTTGGGCTGGTGGATCAGCCGGTATGTCCCACAGCTTCCCACTACTAGTGGTTTGCTCTTATCTTTGAAATCCAATAATGAATTATGCAGATAACCAGAGTTGATATACATGATGCGTCTCGCACCTCCTTTAAACAAGTAGGCTTCTGTTAAAGATAGTGTATCATTTTGTGCATGTTTTGTCCAATAGAGTTTATGGACGAATAGTGTAAAAATAGCGTAAAATAATGATAAACCAAAGGAAAAATCATAAAAATAAAGGGGGAAAATATTATGATCGTGCCAAGACATTACGAGGACTTAAAAATAATGCATGAAAACACCATGCCCAGCAGAGCATATTATATGCCAGCTTCCCATGATATGGGACCACTGGTAGAGGATCGTTTTTCTTCAGATCGGGTTATCTGTATGAATGGAACATGGGAGTTTCAGTATTTTAACAGTATCTACGATTTGCAGGAAAAATTTTACGAACAAGGATATGACTGCAGCAGATTTACACAGGTAGAGGTGCCGGGGGTGTGGCAGAATTACGGGTATGACAGCCACCAGTATACTAACGTGAGGTATCCGATTCCACTGGATCCGCCTTATGTTCCACAGGAGAATCCATGCGGAGCCTATGTCAGGAAATTTTACTATGAAATACCAGAGGAGGCGCCCAGAGCATATCTGAATTTTGAAGGGGTGGATTCCTGCTTTTATGTCTGGGTAAATGGAAAGTATGTAGGTTACAGTCAGGTTTCCCATGCCACAAGTGAATTTGATGTGACGGAAGTTCTGAAAAATGGGGAGAATACGCTGGCGGTACTGGTTCTGAAATGGTGTGATGGAACTTATCTGGAAGATCAGGATAAATTTCGAATGAGTGGAATCTTCCGGGATGTGTATTTTGTGAACCGCCCGGAAAATGTGGTCTATGACTATTTTACAACTACCGAAATCCAGGAGGAACAGGCAGTAATTACAGTACAGGCTAGTTATCAGGGAAAGGCAGTGCCAACAAAACTTACTTTGTATGATGCAGAACATAAGGAGATTGCTTCTCAGGTATTTCAGGAAAATATAGGTACTGTTTATACACATAAAGCAGTAATTCTTGTAAAAGAGCCAAATCTGTGGAATCCGGAACAGCCGTATTTATATACTCTGGTTCTGGAAACGGAAGGGGAAGTGATTACAGACCGGATTGGCCTCCGGGAAATCTGTGTCAAAGATGCAGTCCTTTATGTAAATGGAACCGCCATCAAATTCAAAGGGGTGAACCGTCATGACTCCGATCCAGTAACAGGGTTTGTGATTGGACTGGAGCAGATGAAGAAGGATCTGCAGATGATGAAAGAAAGCAACTTCAATGCAGTCCGTAGCAGCCATTATCCGAATGTGCCTTATTTTTACCAGCTCTGTGATGAATATGGATTCTTTGTGATTGCAGAAGCAGACAATGAAAGTCATGGAACCCAGTCCCAGTATTTAAAAGATTCCAATTGGGAAAATGTAAGCAGGAAATGGAATGAACGGATCTCGGACAACCCGGAATTTATCCCGGCAACTCTGGATCGTACACAACTTTGTGTACACAGGGAAAAGAACCGCCCTTGTATTATTATCTGGTCTATGGGAAATGAATGTGGTTATGGCTGTACTTTTGAGGAAGCTTTAAAATGGACAAAAGGGTTTGATTCTACAAGGCTCACCTGTTATGAAAGTTCTTTTTATCGCAGCGACAGAAGGAAATATGATTACAGTAACATTGATATTTTCAGCCGGATGTATCCTTCCCTGGAAGAAATTCAGGAATATATGGACAAAAAACCGGACAAACCTCTCCTGTTGATTGAATACTGTCATGCCATGGGAAATGGACCGGGAGATTTAGAAGACTATTTTCAAATAATTTATGAGTATGATGTCCTCTGCGGCGGCTTTGTGTGGGAATGGTGCGACCATGCCATTTATCAGGGACAGGCTGCTAATGGAAAAGAAAAGTACCTTTATGGAGGTGACTTTGGAGAAGAAGTCCATGATGGGGATTTCTGTATGGACGGCCTGGTATATCCGGACAGAACACCCCATACAGGGCTTTTGGAATACCAGAATGTGTATCGCCCGGCAAGAGTGGTGTCTTTCTGTCAGAAAACAGGGGAGCTGTGTCTGGAAAACTATATGAACTATGTGGATTTAAAGGATTATATCTATTTGGTATACGAAGTAAACTGTGACGGAAAGCTGCTGGAGAAAAAACAGTTCATTTTGCAGGAGTCTGTACTGCCTCACAAGAAAGGAACTATTTTGTTGGATATTGCCGTTCCAGACAGCGGAAAATGTTATTTGAAAGTATCTTATCATTTAAAGCACGGTACCAGTGTTATGGCGCAGGGCAGTAGGATGGGATTCGATGAAATCCTTTTGAAAAATCAGGATGGAAGAAACCAGCAGGCAACAGCTTTGTTGGAAACTCAGGAACAGAAAGAAGCAGAGGTACAGGTTTCTGAAACAGATCGTTTTCTTTCCGTCCGGTCAGATACATTCTTCTATGTTTACAATAAACTTTCGGGTTTATTTGAACAATTAAGTGTAGATGGAGAGGAACTTCTGGAAACCCCTATGGAACTGAATATCTGGAGAGCACCTACGGATAATGACCGGAAGATCAAACAAGAATGGATAGATGCCGGATATGACCGGAGCAAAGCCAGGGCTTATGATACTCATTGGGAAATGAATGGGGAAGGAATTCGGATTTACAGTACGGTGTCCGTGGCTGCAGTAGCAATTCAGAAGGTTTTGGATATAGAGGCCGTATGGAAGATTTACAGGACAGGAGAAATATCTGTCAAAATGCACGTCAAAAAGGATAGGGAATTTCCGCAGCTTCCTAGATTTGGCATCCGCCTGTTTTTGAGGGGAGAATATGAAAATCTGAAATTTTATGGATTGGGACCGCACGAAAGTTATCGAGATAAATGCCGTTCCTGCAGCCATGGATTGTATGATACAACGGTAGAGGAACAGCATGAAGATTATATCTGCCCGCAGGAGAATGGAAGCCATACAGATTGTGATTATCTGATGTTGGAAAAGGAGAATCAGACCGTTACAGCAGTATCTTCCAGGCCGTTTTCCTTCAATGTGTCTTATTACTCACAGGAAGAATTGACGAGAAAGGCACACAATTTTGAGTTGGAAAAATCGGGAAGTACCATTGTCTGTCTGGATTATGCACAGAACGGCATTGGTTCCAACAGCTGTGGTCCGGAACTACGGAAAGAGTACCAGTTTACAGAAGAAACCTTTACGTTTGATATGAAGTTTTTATTTGGGAAGGAATGGTAGGAACACATGAAAGAGAAAACGTATTTAAAATGGTATAACAAAGTTGGGTATGGCTTTGGGGATATTGCAGGAAATGTCGTGTATGCGTTCCTGTCCTCTTTTGTCATGATTTATCTTACCAATACAGTAGGATTAAATCCGGGAATTATTGGAACCTTAATTGCCGTATCTAAGTTATTCGATGGAATTACGGATGTTTTTTTTGGAACCCTGATTGATAAAACAAAGAGTAAAATGGGAAAAGCAAGACCTTGGATGCTCTATGGCTATATTGGCTGTGCTGTAACCTTAGTCGCTATTTTTGCAATACCTGCAAATATGGGAGAATTTGCACAGTATGCCTGGTTTTTTATTGCGTATACACTGTTAAATGCAGTATTTTATACAGCGAATAATATTGCGTATTCTGCTCTGACAGCCCTGGTAACAAAGAATAGTAAAGAATGTGTACAGATGGGTTCTTATCGCTTCATTTTTGCTTTTTCCACAAGTCTGTTGATTCAGTCTCTGACCATTGGCTTTGTAGAATGGATGGGTGGCGGAGCTGCCGGCTGGAGAACGGTTGCGATTATCTATGCAGTAATTGGATTGATTGTTAATACGATTTCTGTACTTTCTGTAAAGGAATTAGCGGAAGAAGAATTAAATGATGGGAAACAATCCGGAAATGATGAAAAATATTCCCTTCTGGATGCTGCAAAACTGTTGTTTACCAATAAATACTATGTTATGATCTGTGCTACCTATATCCTTCAGCAGATTTATACTGCTATGCTGAATATGGGTATTTACTATATGACGTATATCCTGTTCAATGAAAATCTGTATGGTGTATTTTCCTGGGCCATTAATATTCCACTGATTATTGCATTGCTCATTACACCGATGCTGGTGGAAAAGTGGAGAGGAATGTATAAACTGAACCTTACAGGATACGTGATTGGAACGATTGGAAGAGCCCTGGTCGTAGTAGCCGGTTATCTGGGAAGTGTGCCACTGATGCTTTTATTTACTGGCATTGCAGCTTTTGGTATGGGACCATGGCAGGGGGATATGAATGCTGTGATTGCCTCCTGCTCAGAATATACATATCTCACAAAGCATAAAAGAGTAGACGGAACCATGTATTCCTGTACTTCTCTTGGTATTAAGCTGGGCGGTGGAATTGGAATTGCCATTACCGGCTGGCTTCTGGATTTCAGTGGCTTTGACGGCACACTGGCTGTACAGTCTGATTCCTGTATCCAGATGCTGCAGATCATGTATTTATGGATTCCAGTAGTAATCACGCTTATCATTACCGTTATTATGGCAAAGATGAATGTAGAGAAGGCAAATGAGAAACTTTTACAGGAAAAGTCTATGAAAGACGGTATGCATGATTGAAGTAAACCGCATAAAAATTCATGACTTTCTGTAAGTAATTCATCAGTTTTTTCATTCTGGTTTTCCTCCTTTCCTAATTACTGAGTTTATTATATCGGATGGGCAGAAAACCTGCGTGCCATATCAAAAAGAAATGTAGCCAATTCTTGAGAGGGGAAAGAAATATCATGCAGCCGTCTTATGAAGAGAAAAAAGAAAAGTTCAGTATGATAAGGAAAAAACCACATCATGTTCCCCCTCACCTTCACAATGCCATAGAACTGGTATATGTAACAAAAGGGGAGGTGGAGCTTGGCATTGGATATGAGTTGTATCATATGGAAAAGGGGGATTTTGCTATTGTTTTTCCAGATTTGATTCATCATTATCAGGTGTTTTCAAAGGGGGAAAATGAGGTGTACCAGTTTTATGCTTCTTTGGAACTAAGTGGTCCGTTTATGGCGCTTCTTCAGAAGAAATGTCCGGAAAACCCGGTGATTGCCAGCGCAGATTTACATAGAGAAGTTAAAAACGCCCTGAGTTGTCTGATAAAAGATCAGAAAGTCAGTGAGGTTGTGGGGCAGGCTTATTTGCAGATTATATTATACCGGTGCAGGGAAACATTCCGATTCATAGAAAAAGACAGTGTGGGGAGTAATGATCTGATATATGCAGCGATGACCTATCTGTTGTCACATTTTCAAGAGGAACTTACACTTGGGAAAGTGGCATCAGCTCTGGGAACTAATAAGTTTGCCCTATCAAAAATTTTTTCAGGTATTTTTCATACAAATTTCAACCAATACTTAAATGAAATTCGTTTAAATTATGCGACCTCTTTGTTGGAAAATACGGATAGAAGGATTACAGATATTTATCTGGAAGCTGGATTTGAAAGCCAGAGGACATTTAATAGAGTTTTTCGACAAAAGTATGGGCGGACGCCTAGTGAATATCGAAAAACATGGTGGGAAAAATAGAACATGTCTCATTATTACTTATAGAAAAGAAACATATCGACAAGTAAATTTAAAGGATATATTCAAAGAGAAGTATTATATTTCCATCAAAGATTAAATGGAAAAATTTTAGAGGTAGGAAAAATACGATTATAATGAATGGTCGATAGATTCCTAAATTTAGATGTAAAGTAGGATTTATTAAATGATTTGGCACAAATTTCGTCATATGATGAAGAAGTGTTTAGACGAATAAAAATTCTGAACGCTTTGTGTTATAAATATAAGATTAAATTATTTCGAAAAGTTTTTCTCTTTTAAGGAAAGATGATTTTAAATAGAACTATATTGTATGTAACCGTTATGTTCAAAAAATGATATTACGATGCTATTGTTTGAATTAGTACATACTTTATAACAATTACAAGGACAAAGATAGTTTGATTGGGAGAATAGTTTAGAAGTAATATCTCTATTTCTAAATCGTGGAGTGACAAGCCGATACGTTCTGTTTCAAAAAAATTTCAAAGATGTTGACGACAAGATTTTTCGGGAGTATCAAAAACTAGAAAATAAAATGGAAAGAAAAAAACAGATTCGGATACTCCTTTTTTACTGTTGACTGGAGAGGAGGGAAGATTGTGCAATGAAAGGGGGAAGGGAGGATCCATTATCCACAGGAAATGGTAGAATTTGTTTGCTTAAGATAATAGCAACACAGGCAGAGGGATTAGAATATTCTTCTGCCTTTTCTTATAAAGAAAGGAGCAGAATTGATTATCCACTTACTGTAGATGATATTTTTTCTTGTCTTGGTGATTTTTGTTTTCAAGAAAAGGTGGAACAGGAGATTAAAGCAAATGTGAAAGCAGGATTATCCTACGTAGAATATAATATGCAAAGCAAAAACGGACCATCAAAAATCTGGTCTACAGCAAAACATATTTTGGGGAGAATATGAAATTTGTCTGGATAGTGAAAAATATAAGGGCGTTTTACGGGCATTGGCATTTTTGACTTTGGGAAAAAACAGTTTAACATTTATGATGGGTGGTTGGAAAGATTTTTTAGGTTTTAATAAATTCAATTCAGATTAACCATTCAAAGTTATAAAAATTGGAAATATTTATCGTATTCCCAAGTCTTTCTTCGCCCATTGGTTAGATGAAGGAAACTAAACCATGTTTACAAACATAGATGCAGGTATTGACACACACAAATCAATTATGTTACGGTGCTTTATGGCGAAAGAAAGCATATAAGCACCTACCAAATAGGTACTTTATTCTAAAAAGCAGATACGGACATTGCTTCAAGCGGCGTAAGAATACCATTCTGTTTATTTAGAGATTTTACTGGCTTTGTTTGTAGGTTTACGCAAGGGTGAAATTTTAGGGTTAAAATATTCAGAATTTTTCAAGAATTAGAAATTCGAAAAAAGGAAAATATGCAGTTGTTTGAAAAACTTGGAGAAGATAAACCAAAATTTGCTTGAACTCCTTCTGCAAAAAGCATATAATATGATGGGTTAGCATGCTGTCTCAGAATGTTGTCTGCTGCTTTATATCAAATAATATCATATTCTCATATAGGGTGTTAAATGATAGAAAAAGCAGGACAAAATTTTTAAGAATTTAATTGCAAAATAAGTGATTTATAGTATTGAATTATGTTATGCAGTGCTATGTATTTTATGCAAGACTATGAAAATGGTGTATAATTATGCATAGTGCTGCACAGTAGAAAAAAAGTAAATTTGTTACGCAAGGGCAAAAATCAGATGAAAAACAGCATTTTTCATACTGAAAAGCGTCCCTGAAAATCATAAAAAAACAGCTATTTTTCGTGAAAATCGAAAAAGAAAATAAGATTACTTTTTTGTATATATTAAACAAAAACGAAAGGAGAAATATGAGAAAACTAGCTTTAAATGATGAAATATTACTAAAAATCGAGAAGCCGGCCCGGTATATCGGGAACGAAGTGAACTCGGTGATGAAAAACAAAAATGAGGTGGATATCCGTTTTGCCATGTGCTTTCCGGACGTTTCTGAAGTGCTATAATGTAGCAGTGCTAAAGAACAATATATAGTGTTGTTCTGTGATTTGAAGTACGAGATGTATGGATTGGATGAAACTAAACGAAACTGAAAATGAAAGAATGATATTGTTACGAAATTGAATTTGTTACGCAAAAATGGTAATTTGGAGTGAATATCATTCAGAATAATTAAATATAAATGCAAGGGTTATATGTTTTCTTTTGTCGAGAGAAATTAAAGGGTTGGAGTCGCATCATGGGCTTCAGCCTTTTTGTTTTCTATTAAGTATGCTAGAGAACAAAATCATTTGTGCTGGAGTATAACAATGAAGTTATATTATGGTCAAATGATATTTAGACCAATAAAAAGTAATAAAATATTTAAAAAGTAATAAAATGTGTTATAATTAGAGTAATTAATATTTGGAGGTGCTAATATGAGACTAAAAGCAGAAAATGTATTTAAACCTGGAGCGTATCCGGAATATACATATGTCTCCAGGAATTATGAAAATACAGGTATATCATATGAATTACGTTTAAAGCAGGCATTGAGAACAGCAGGTTGCCTTACATCATTAATTGGACCATCAAAAATGGGAAAGACAATCTTATGCGAGAAGGTAATTGGATTTGACAACATTGTTGAAATTTCTGGTGCGGATTTTAACAGCAACACAGATTTTTGGGCAATTGTTGCTGCAAAAGTGGGGTTGCCTTATAAAGGAGAATTGACAACAGAAAGAGAGGTTAATGAAGGAAATAGTAAGGAAACAGATAGTAAAAGCGAAAAGTATGTTCTAGCGAAAGATACCGTTATTCAATATTATAAAGAGCACGATAAAGTATTAGTAATTGATGATTTTCATTATGCTTCAAAAGAGATGCAGACAAAAATGGCACAACAGCTCAAAGATGCAATTAGAAGAGAATTAAAGGTAGTCGTAGTTTCTCTTCCGCATAGGGCAGACGATGCAATTCGCCAGAATGCAGATTTATCGGGAAGATTGAGTTTAATTAATATTGAAGCGTGGGAAAAAAAGGATTTAAAAGAGATTGCTTTAAAAGGATTTAAACAACTTGATATTAAGATAACAGATGAAGTTGCAGAACAGTTGGCAGTTGAATGTCTTACATCACCACAGTTAATGCAGTATATTTGTCTGAGCATTTGCACATTGTTGGAAGACAAAAATGAGCATATTGTAAATTTTGATATGTTGGAAATGGCATATAAATTTACAACGGTTAACTTTAACTATTACGATGTGGTAAATGTAATGTCTAAAGGTCCAAATCCGCGTGGAAAGAAAAGAAATTTATACAAAACATTAGATGGAAAAGAATTGGATTTGTATGGACTGATCGTGGAATCGTTAGCCAAAAATCCTCCGATTATGGAATTGGATTTTGACACAGTTTATGACAGAATCATAAACCTTATTCCTAAAACAGAAGGAAAACCGGATAGAAATTCTGTAAAAAGTCATTTAAATAATTTACAAACAATCCTAAAAGAAAAAGAAGAAATTTATAAAGCAATAGAATGGAAAGACGGAAAAGTGTATGTTTTGGATCCACTATTTTTGTTTTATCTGAGATGGGGGAGAATGAATGGATAATATGCTGAAAGAGTATATCGAAAAGTTGAAATTAGTGGATACTGTAGAGGAATATGAGGAATTTATATCGAAGCTGCACCAGATGATGAAACAAGAATCATATAAGAATGATATTGTTCAAAATATTAGAAATAAACAGAAATATATGGTGAACAAATTTTCAAAAGAATCTACCCGTGAAAATATGTTAAAGGCAAAAGAAAATCTGTTGATCTATTTGGACAGTATTTTATGTGAAGAATATGAGAAGTCATCACAATTTATTCAAAAGGGGATTGAAAGGTATCTGCGAAATTTTTATTTCTTCTTAGAAGCGTTTAGGGAAGTAAAACCAGATAAGAGGGCATCACTTACGTCTGAAAACTTGAAAAAAATACAGATTGAAAATGAATATGATTTACAGCATTTGCTTTATGCAGTTATAAAGCCATTGTATCCGGATGCCAGAAGAGAGGTAAGTGATGATTCGGGAGTTGGAACTGTTAGAAGCGATATAAAAATTTTTTCTTTAAATACAATCATAGAAGCAAAGTGTACAAGAACATCAACAAACTTAAAAAAGCTGACAGAAGAAATAGAAGCTGATATTGTACATTATAAGGCGGATTATATATTCTTTTATATCTACGACAAAGAAAAAATTATAAAAGACAGGCATGCTTTTGAATCAAATTTTAACAGGAGTTTTGATGGAAAGGAAGTCAGGATTATTATTTTGCAACCTGTCAATATGTAAAGGATAAATTTGACGGGACAGAGTTGGGTGAGAAAAGGCTCAATGTCAGCAAAAGATGAGAAAAATGAGGTGATAATATGATTGCACCAAGAAAAGTAAAATTTGAAGCGAAGAAAAAGGAAAATGAAAATATTGAATTCCGTACATTCTAAAAATGTAATGCGGATGAAAAAGAATTGGACGAGCAGTTCAAAAAATTTCATGAAGAGTTGTTTGCAAATTATGACTGTAGCAGATGTAGGAACTGTTGTAAGATGTACTGCGGAAGTATTCCAGAAGAAGATTTGGAGAAAGATGCAGAATATTTGGGAATTACGAAAGAAGAGCTTATAAAGTCTTATTTGATAAAAAAAGAAAGTGAAAATACATATGTAACTAAGCATCATCCGTGTGATTTTCTGGAAGAAGACGGAAACTGTAAGCTGGGAGAATATAAACCTGAGAATTGCAGGAAATATCCATATACGGATCAGCCAGAGAGGTTACATAGTTTGTACAGTGTATTGGAAACAGTAGAAGTCTGTCCGATAGCATTTGAAATATATGAGAGATTAAAAATAGAATATGGATTTCGTTATGGAAGATGAAATATGAGTAGATAGGGAGCAGAAATGTTATTAAGAGAATATTTGACAGAATATACAAAAGAAGAACTATTAGATCAGGCAAGAAGTTTTGAAATCAGAAAGTGTTCAGGACTCCGAAAATCTGATTTAATAGATAGAATTGTTGATAATTTTTGTACAGAGGAAATGCTTAGAAGCAGATTAGCATGCCTTACAAAAGAACAGATGGACTTATTTCGGAAAGCTTGTATTTCTCCTACAGCTGTTTCTGTAAATGAAGTGGTAGATGCGATGCAGCTTTACAGATACTGGATTGGATATTTTGAAGAGCCTACTGACAGATTTTGTGTATTTGAAGATGTTGCTGTTGCCTTTTCCAAAGTAGATGATGAGTCATTTCGACGGAAGCAATGCAGAAAAGGCTGGATGGTAAAGTGCATACATTTTTTTATACAATATTATGGAATAGCACCGATCGAAGTTATCTATGAAATGTATAGGCAGAAAGTGAAGTGCTCTATAGATGAAATGATAGAAATGCTTTGGGAAATGCCGGTTGATATTGTGGAATCATGTCTTTTTACAATGGACAGACTTGGGATGAAAGGATGTCCAAAAGAGGATCCGTTATACTCAGAAAAAGGAATATTTGTGCATTTACAGTTGTTTGAGGATGAGGAATTTGGTTACTTGCTTCGACAACAGATGGATAAAGATTTTTATATTCCATCGGCACAGCAGATAGATGAGATATGTAGAACTGGATATGAGGCAAGTTCCTCTGAATATAAAAAGTTGGAATCTTTTTTCATTAAGAAATTAAGGCTTCCTTATGAACAAGCAGTGACATGGTGTCTGCAAGTATGGGCAAATAGTTATGAAAGCGAATCGCCATCAAAGATTATCAATAAAATGACGGAAGCCAATATTGAATTTGAAGAGAAGATGATAAATGAATTGCTAGAGTTACTTGTGGTGGCACACAACAATACCCGAATGAAAGAGAACAGAGGGTACAAACCAAGTGAAATGGCGAGAAAAATGCCTATCGATAAAATGCCAACAATGGTTCCGGCTAGTTCTAATGCGGCTGCGATTTTAAAGGGTACTGTACCACAGTTGCAGGCTATGGGGGTGCCGGTTGACTTAAATGGAAATACAAATGTTATTCAAACAACAATGTTTCCGAGAGGGCTGAACGAGGAACCAATACGAGTAGAAAAGAAAATATATCCAAATGATCCATGCCCATGTGGCTCAGGAAAGAAATATAAAAAATGCTGTGGAAAGAAGAATTGATGCTAAGAAATGTTTTGGATCAGTTACGAGAGTGGAATATTTCGTGAGTTACTATTTATAAGGCAGAAAACGAGTGATATTGAGTGCTGTTTTTTGTGTTTTTATGCTGTTTCTGCGGACTGTGCAGACAGAATAACACTCGATGAAATAGGTAAAAAAGATGGACGAGTGACCTAATTTGTACATATAGGTGATTGCTTTTGTGTTCGCAGGATGAGTTTTGAAGAAAAAGTAGAGTGACTTTTCTAAAAGACAGTTATAGTATTGTTGCAAAAAAATTACTTTGTTATAATGAGAGAAAGTTTGATGTATATAAATAATTAGAAAGAGAGACAATGGTATGTCGGATATATTAGAAAGAGATAGTTTGACAACTGATATATTGAAAAAATTGTCCTATCAATCAAAATTGGGAATTAATTTAAAAAAGAACTTGCACTATTTTAATAAAGAGAAACTGATTAAAGAACTTATAGAAGTGAATGAGTGGTATGATTCAGCAGAAGGATTGGACGATTTGGCATTAGATTATAGAATAAAGAGTGTTCAATCCGCAATACTAAAATATAAACGATATTATCCGGATCATCAAGCAAGAAAAGTATTTGATGATCTGTTAGGATTTCGTTCTCTATGTGATAATTATGAAGAAGTCTTGCAACTGAAAAAAATTGACAAATTTAGGATTGCAGATATGACAAATGGAAAAGCGAATGATGATGGCTATAGGGGGATTCATGTGTATTTTCAGCTTGATGGAAAACACTATCCTATTGAAATTCAGTATAATACATATTATGACAGACAGTTTAATAATTGGCTTCATAAATATGTGTATAAGAAAGAATATGATAATTCTGTAGGCTGTTACTTGAGAAAACGATATGAGAGTGCTAAAATTTTATCAGAGAAAGAGTTTAAGGAGGAATTAGACCATGTGCTATTTGATAGCGAAACATATAGATGAAGTCGGTTGTATTGCATTAAAGACAATACATGGACAACACCTTTCGGACTTTAAAAGAAGAATTGAAAAAAAAGTTGGATATGAAAAAATACAGCTTGTTACAATAAGCAGACCATCTGCTTTTGGAGAGTATGAGCCATATCATTTTGTTGATTCAGAGGCAGAGTTTGAAAAGAAAGTTATAAATATGTAGGAAGAGATTCCGGTAAATCGGGAAGGGGATTTTGCACTAAATAATTAGTGTGAAGCTTCTTTTCTGCGTGAAAAGAAAATGGGCGTTCGGTTATGAAGCAGATATAAGATGAGCAGATAAAAGGTCTGAATTGACAAAACTTTTGTATCGGGATTATAGAGATAAATTCTTTAGAAATAATGAGGAAGAGACAGACGAATGAGCAATAGAAAATAATAAATTTAGTAGAAGGCAGTGATTATGTAGATAATTATTGCCTTTTTGTGCAATTTTCTTGGTAAAGTTTGAATACAAACATTTTTTATAAAAAATGAAGTAATGTTAAATGGAGTATTTGCGTTTGATTAGTTGGGAGAAGAAAAGTTTTGGCTGCTCTGACAGAAAACGGATGTGGATTTTTGGGCTCTAAGTTAATCGAAAGATAGATAAATAGAAAATAGAGGGTAGAGTCATTAGATAAAGGCTTGATTATACTACGATATTATGAAGGACTTAGGGCAAGGTCCATATCAGGAGATACCTGACAGATGCTATTCTCAAAGGAAAGAGCTGGCTTATACGCAACCTTCCGCACAGGGCATGATGTATATCAACCAACTCTTCCATCTGGAAGATGGTATTAAAGCAAAGTACATATCCTTTGATACTATCAAAAAGGCTCGTTTTGAAAAAGCAAAGCCGATAGTAGAAGGCTTTTTGTCGTGGCTTGATAAGAAAAAAACTTTCAAAGGTACCAGAATGGATAAGGCTGTGACTTATATCTAGAACAGATGAAACTAAGTTGGATAATCTTCGCTCGTATTACTACTTTAAATATATTCTTACGGAATTACCTAATTTTTGTGATGAACAAGGAAATATAGATTCTACAAAGTAGGAAAATTTGATAACTTGGTCAGAGAAACGGCCAGAAGAGTGTAGAAAACCACGCCGCTCAATAAAGAGGCGTTAATTATAACGCCAGGCGTATGATTTGACGTTTACACTGATACTAAATGTCTTTTACAATAGTAAAAATAGAGAAAATATGTTAAAGTATATCTGATAAAGGAGAAAACAAGAATGATAGAAATAGAAGTACAAAAAGCTTTTCAGGGAGATTGTATTTGGATACGATGTATTGCGAAGAAAAATGTAAATATCGTGGTAGATGCAGGTCCTTCAACATTTGCATCAGGCTTCATCAATTTAACAAATAAAATCATCGAAAATAAAGAAAGAATAGATTTACTGATTTTTTCTCATATAGATGATGACCATATAAAAGGTTGCATTCAATATTTGAAAAATGAAAACGAAAAAATTATTGACAAGGTTTGGATAAATGGATTTGGGACAAGTGTATATTTCAATATGCAAGAACATTCACCCAATAATGTTTCATCTTTAGTTTCCTTGATGAAGGAAAAAGGAATTCCAGTAGAATATCCTATTTTGGAAGGGAAGGAGTATTGCTTTTGCGATGGAACAGTTAAAGTGATTGGACCAACTGAACAAGAGGTTTTGGCCGTAGCAGAAAAGATAGAAAAAATAGATGCTTTTCAGGAACATGCGTCAAATTTATTCTTTGGTAATATTGATGATGCTATAGATGAATACAAGTCTGACACATCTGAAAGTAATAGAGCATCAATTATATTTGTTCTAGAATTTGATGATAAAAAAATACTATTTTCAGGAGATAGCACATCCGAAAATATATTACGAGCTATTAATAAGTATTATTCTGATACAAAGTTTGAAATAGTGAAATTACCTCATCACGGAAGTCCAAGAAATATATCAAGAGAATTAATAAGAGGGCTAGACACAGAGCGGTTTATTGTTTCAACTAATAAAAAAATTGATAAAGTTACCCTCCGGCGTTTTGGGGAGGAGCAGGATCACACTGAATTACTGCTTAATTATGATTGGTGGTCAGATGAATATTTCACAATTAATGACCAGCAAAAATATATTGATACTAATAAAATTATAATGAGTTACATAGGAGAAGAAAAAATAATTTTGTAATGGGAAATCATAGTGAAGATTTAAAAAAATATGCTGTCCGCATAAAAGCAGGGGATCAAATGTTAGGTAGTGGAGTGTTATGGAAACCAACGGACTGTGAACATAATAGACTATATGTATTTACGGCAGCACATGTTATTAAAGATCGTGAAAATGTGGAAGTTGAATTTCAGTATCAAGGAAAAGAAGTAAATGTCCTAGTTGAAAAAAATATGATTGCTATATCTGAAACATATCAGCAAAAAGGAGATTTTGGTGATGTAGGAATTATTAGATTGAATTATGTATATGACGATTTCCAAAGTTATAAATTTGTAACTTTTCAAGGTGAATCAGAAAATATTTGTCAAGATAAAAAGCTAATTATGGCAGGATTTCCAATAGAAGGATATAGTAAGCAATCTTACTTAATATCTATAGATACAATGAATTTAGAATATGCTGGCATTGATAATAGAATATCGACATTAAAATATAAAATTTGCTCAGGTGACATCAATTCATCAGATAGAAATTCTGAAATGCAAGGGTTTTCAGGAGCAGGTGTTTTTTGTGATTTAGGAGTAGAATTCGCATTGGTCGGAATACATAAGGGAGCTGTGGGTAATAATGCAGCAAGAGGAAATTTGATGGGAACAACATCTGATTTTGTTAGGATGATGTGTTGCGAAAAGAAGTATGATATTCCAGAATTAATAAACAAAATAAATGGAAATTTGTCAGATCAATTAGAATATTTCAAAGAAGAAATAGTAGAAGACTTAGGCGAAAATGATTTGCCAAAGATGCTATTTTTGCTTGATAAAGTAGTTGAAGAAGATATGGCAGAAGCTATTAAAGGAACTTTTTATGATTTCTGTGACGAATGTAGATATAGCACAAGTTATTATCAGTGTGTCTATTTTAGAGGTTTCTTATTGGTACTTGCTGTTTTCTTAAATGCAATAAACAAAAATGTTGACTTGAAGATGCCTAAAATTACAGTTCCTAAAGAGATACCTATATATTTTATTTGTAGTGAAGGAAAAGGGAGAAATACACAAGCACAATTAAAATTAAGTCATTTTATTTATGCACTAAAATCGGAAAAAGAAATAGCACATAGATTAGAGGATGGCTGTATCATTATATGGGGATCGGAGCAGAAACCAAGAGATAATCAGAAAAAGTGTACATATTTGGAATATGAAAGTGTTTTAGGAGATATTACACGTATACCAGGGAATGAGTTGGATATAACAAGTATTTTTAAAGATCCCAAGCCAAAAGCAATTATACATATTGATGAAATTATCAGTATGCTTAGAAGTGGAAATACGCAACAATTAGATGAAAAATTTGCTGATTATATTAAGGAATTAGAAAAATGAAGGATTATACTTATATTGAGGATATAACAAGTTTAAAAGATAACATTTTAGATGAAAAATGTAAAATTATATATATGAAACGAAAAACCGAAGACTATTTTATACACATTGTTTGTTGCGAATTTTCTGATGTGAATTCACTAAAAGCAAATTGGAAAGAATTAACAAACAATGTGTCAGATGTAATTCAAAAAGGTTTAAGTGATTTAATAGAAATTTATAATATATATATTGTTTTTTTTCAACCTAATATAAAAGGGAATTTAATATATAATATTGAGCAAAATAAATTTTCTTCTAGAAAAATTGTTTTGCAATCAGAAATGCCTAAGAATAAAAAAAATCTAGAACAAATTATAAACTCAAAACTATTTGATTTGCAAATTGAAAAGGAAACCAGTGATCAACCTTGTTTTATAGAAGGAATGGATTTTATAACAAATCTTAATGATTTGAATTTTATAACAGAACTAAAAAAATATATTAAAAGGTGTGCTCAGGAGGAAATAAATGAAAAAAATAAGTAAGATCACTTTAGAAAATTTTAGGGTTTTTTCAGGAAAGCGAGAAATTAGTTTTAATAATTCAAACAATCAGCCGGCAGACTTTATATGTATATATGGCAAAAACGGATTTGGGAAAACATCTCTATTTGATGGGTTTGAGTGGTTTTTTACTGGTGAAATTCATTTATTACAAAAAGATTTGAAAAACAATATTACAAGATATGAGGGAAATGTCTTAAAAAATCGATATGCTTCTGAGAATGAAGGTGCAAGTATTAGTGTAGAATTTTCAGATGGAAAATGTGGTCGCCGTACTGTAGTTAAAAGATACGATTCTATAAATGATTATAATAAAGGTAAGCCAAGTGGTGAATGCAAGGAGCTTATAAATAAAAAGCAGATTTTGCCTCATAGTAAAATAGATAGTTTTATTTATGCAAGTAAGCCAGAATCTATGTATAATGAATGGGGAAATTTCTGGGATCCAAATAATAAGCAAAGAAATCTTTTTCAATCAATTTATAATGTATATAAAGAAATAGATAAAGAAAAACAGGATTGTAATGAACAATTATATTTATTATCGGTACAATTATCGGATATAAATATAGAAGAAAAAGTAGTCGAATATAATAAGACAGTATCAGAATATAATCGGTTATTTATACCTAAAATCGGAAAGCTAGAATCATTACAATATCGCAAAAATGAAAAAGTAAATATTGATAGCATTTTGTCAGGAGAAAAATTTTTACATTCTTTAAACAGTTATATTTCAGAACAACGATATTTAAGTGAGCAATGTTTGTATTTGGAAAAACATTTTAACGAGTATGTAGAGTTTCAGAAATATGAACAAGAATTATATTCTAGAAAGAAAAGATGGAGCGAAATAATTAGAAAGTGTTATGAGAAAAAAGAATTAATAGAGAAAAAACAAAATTTACTTAAAAAAATTGATAGAATAACCCAAAATAAGAATGATATAGAAATTTTACTTGATCGCCAGTGGTTTATCCAATACGAAAAATACATAGAAACAAAAGCAACTTATACAAAGATTAATGAAGATTTGCAAAATAATGACTTACACAAACAAAAAATATGTAGTCAACTTGATATATGTAAAGAAAGCCAAAAATCTTATATTGCAAAATTAAAGAATTTATCAGACAACTATATCCAATGGATATCTAAAATACAGGAGTTAGAAGTACAAGAAAAATCTATACTCAATAAAAATCAGCAGAATATCCTTATTGAAAAAATAAAAGAAAATCAGGAAACGATCGAGCAGTATGAAAAAGAGCGACAATATTTGTTAAAGGCATCGGGAGAAGATTATGATAAATTTGTGCTGTCTTTAGAAAAAGATGAAATATTGCTGTATAATTGGATTATGCAATTTTACGAAAGAATTAAAAAAATTAAAGATACCATAAATGATTATACAGAAAAAGAAAAAAAATCCAAATATGTTTATCAAAAAATGAAGGATGACATAGATAATTTAGATGAACTACTAACTTTAGCAAAAAAGGAAATACAAAAAGAAAATATGAATATCTGTCCAGTCTGCAAAAGTACTTTTACTAATACTCAGGAATTGCTAAAAAAAATTGATTTATCTGCTCAGCAGGAAATGTTATCATTAAAAAAAGAAGAATGGGATAGTAATAGAAAGGTATTAAAGGAAGTACAAGAAAATTATAAGAATGAAAATCAAAATATAAGTGAAGATTTAGAAAATATGCTATATAAAAATCAACAGCTAATTATAGATTTTCAAAATAAGATTGCGGCATATAAAAAACAGATTAAAGATAATGAACTATACTGTCAACATATAGAAGCTCAAAAAGAAATAATAAAATCTATAATCTGTAATAGTATAGAGGAAGATACTATTGAATTAACAGAACCTTATGTTAAGGAGGCATATGAAAAAAGGAAAACAGACTTAAGTGCAAAAATAGATAAGTATAATAATAAGATTGGTGAGATACAAAAAAATATAGATAAACTCTCGAGAATAATTGACTCAGAAAAAGAAATTTTAGAAGATTTAGAGAAAAATAAAAAATGCTTTTATGATGATATAAATAATAAGCAGAAATTAGATATTTTAGCCAAGAGAAATTTGTTTTCATATGATGATTATTTGTCATTGATAAAGGAATATAATTATGAAATCGAAAAATATTTATCTTCAATTAAGGAAATAGATAAATTACTTCAGGTATATAAAATATACCATTACAAAAATGTAGAGCAATATTCTTCGCTTGTTAGTAAGTTAAATATACCTGAAGAAGGATGGGTAGATATTTTTAGAAAATATAAAAATAGTGTGTTTAAGAAAAAAACTATTTCGCATAAAACTATTCTACATTTTAAAATGAAACTTGATTCTAAAGTTGATATGGCTCAAAAAAAAATAGAGGCACTAAGTCGATGCTTGAGTGATTTATCAATAAAGGAAAGTATAAATACTTACAATCGGCTAGAAGAAGAACGAATAAAATTACAAGAAAAAGAGCATTTTGTAACGCGAAAATTAGAGATTGCCGAAAAAATCTTTTTTTCGGCGCAAAGACAACTAGAAGAACATATAAAAAATGTATTTGGCGGAATTACAATTAGCCATATATATGAAAAGATAGAGCCTCATAAACGCTTTAGACAATTAGAATATCAAATTGGTTTTAATAATGATGGAGTACCAGAGTTATATATAAAAGTTTTGAATGATAAAGAAGAGGGAGTAATACCAGAATTGTTTTTTAGTTCGGCTCAACTTAATACAGTTGCGTTAAGTGTGTTTTTGGGAGGTGCCCTCACAGCAATTAATCCTAAAATTAAAACTATTTTTATTGATGATCCTATTGGACATTTTGATGATTTAAATGTATTATCATTTATTGATGTTTTAAGAACTATAATAAGCGAAACAGACTGGCAGTTAATCATTTCAACTCATGAAGAAAATTTTTATGAAATAATGAAAGTTAAATTAAACCCAAAACATTATAATTCTAAATTTTTAGTTTTTGAAGATGAAGCAACCTTGAGAGAAGACAACAGATTATAATTTGGATTCGGCTGTTTACAATCTTCATATGCAGAACCATTTGAATAGTGTTTTTAGGCGTTAATTGAAAAATGGTTAAGAACAAAAAAATGGGATAGTAGTTTCAAAAGTTTTGCGCTTGTTTATATAATAATTAAGTTTTCAAAAAATATTTTACATGGAAATGAATCTGATTGCAGTTCTTCTGGTGTCCTAATCCAATTTCGAGTAATATCGATTATGGGCAGATGCAGTATTAAAAAAAACGGTCATACGAGAGAAACCCGTTTTGGATTTTTTGACTTTCCAAAACGGGGATTAAATTTTTCAACTGTGTTGTTTTTAAAGGTCCGGTGTAGTGAATTCCTATGTTTCTTTTATGCCTCTTTTTTATTAGTACAGTTTTTGGTGTCTGTTTTCGGCTTCATAGACCAAAATAGAACGTTCATAAGAATTACAATCAGTAATACGGCAGCTAAAGCTACCCAGAATCCTATGTTCAGACCAAGCCATTCCGTAGTTCCAAAAAGTGTCATCCAAAGTTCTTTCCAGTTCATTGTTGCACCTCCTTAAAGCAATTCGCCAAAATGACGGACATAAGCCTTTTTCAAGCTTGTTGCCAAAACCATATACAATAAGATGCACGGAAGCAGATATGCAAAGTATGCTGCTGGCAGTGCCACAAACCCAAGAAGTTTTCCAAATATCGTAAATGGTATGACGGTTAGAATCGTAATCCCTGTCATTGTAAGGAATGTCACAGGAGCAGATGCCCGGCTCTGGATAAATGGGAGCTTCGGTGTACGAATCATGTGGATCACTAATGTCTGGCTCCACATAGATTCTACAAACCAGCCAGCCTGGAACATTCCGATATACTGTGTCTGCATCGCCGTCAGCTCTGTTCCGCTAAAATGAGCCGGCAGGTCATTGAACAGGATACCCTTGGATACAAAGAATGGGCAGAATACAAAGTACATGAAAATGTATGTGGTAAAATCAAAGATGGAGCTGGTTGGTCCGATCCAGATCATAAAACTGCCTACACTGGAGGCATCCCATTTCCGTGGTTTGGCAATAAACTCTTCATCTACATTGTCCCATGGGATTGCCGTACAGGACAGGTCGTAGATTAGGTTCAGGAAAATCAAATGTACACTTTCCATTGGCAGGAATGGCAGAAGAGCAGAAGCAGCCAGTACGGAGAACATATTTCCAAAATTGGAGGAAGCAGTCATTTTGATGTACTTGATCATGTTGGAATAGGTTTTCCGCCCTTCAATGATGCCCTGTTCCAAAACCATCAGATCTTTTTCTAAAAGAATGATGTCTGCTGATTCTTTCGCCACGTCTACCGCTGTATCTACGGAGATTCCGATGTCCGCAGATTTCATGGCAGCAGCATCATTGATTCCATCACCCATAAATCCAACCGTATGACCATTCTCACGAAGAACAGAAACAATACGGGCTTTCTGCTCCGGTGTCAGTTTCGCAAATACCTCGGTGGTTTCTGCCGCCCTGGCAAGTTCAGCATCACTCATGTGTTCCAGATCAGAACCCAGGAGCATATTGCGGACTTTCAGCCCCACCTGTTTACAGATGGTCCGGGTTACTTTTTCATTATCGCCTGTGAGGATTTTGGTAAGGACCCCATGGTTTTTCAATGCCTGGATAGCATCGGCAGTAGATTCTTTCGGTGGATCTAAAAATGCCAGATAACCAATCAGCACCATATCGCATTCATCTTTGACACCAAAAGCTCCCACTGGAGATGGGTTGCTCTTTTGGGCGATAGCCAAAACACGAAAACCTTTTTCATTTAATCCATCTACAGTTTTCAAAATCCGGCTCCGCACTTCATCACGCAGAGGTTGTACATGCCCGTCACATTCTGCAAAGCTACAGATTGAAAGCATCTCTTCCACAGCACCTTTTGTTACCATCTGTGTCTTTCCGTTTTTATCCTGTACCACAGTGGATAAACGGCGGCGTTTAAAGTCAAAGGGAATCTCATCCACCTTGACGTAGGTTTCTGACAGGTCAATCAGACGCTTATCTTCCGCCTCCATCTCCTCTGTTTTATGGATAATAGACAGATCCATGAGATTTTTATATCCTGTCTGAAAGTAACTGTTCAGATAGGCATGGCGAAGGACTCTGGTATCATCTTCTCCATTTACATTGAGATGATATTCCAATACCACCTTATCCTGTGTCAGTGTCCCCGTCTTGTCTGTACAGAGGATATCCATAGCACCAAAATTCTGAATGGAATTAAGGTTTTTTACAATGGTTTGCTTTTTACTCATGGAAACAGCGCCTTTTGCAAGGCAGGTGGTTACAATCATCGGAAGCATTTCCGGTGTGAGTCCCACTGCAATGGAAATCCCAAATAGGAAAGCCTCCAGCCAATCCCCCTTTGTAAAGCCATTCACAAAGAATACCAGAGGAACCATCACCAGCATAAAACGGATCAGTACCCATGACACAGCATTGACACCTTTCGTAAAACTGGTTTCCACAGCTTCTCCGGCAACAGCAGCGGCCATAGAGCCAAACAGCGTATGATCACCGACACAGATAACGACAGCCGTTGCACTTCCGGAGATCACATTACTGCCCATAAATGCAATATTGGTGTAATCCGTTACACTGTCCTTATGTGGGCTTACATGAGGGAGCTTTTCAACCGGCTCACTTTCTCCGGTAAGGCTTGCCTGGCTGACAAATAGATCTTTTGCATCCAGGATACGGACATCTGCCGGAATCATGTCCCCGGCAGATAAATGGACGATATCACCTACCACCAGGTCATCCATGGGTATCTCTGTTTTTTCCTGTCCTATGCGGGTGACGGTACAGGTGGTTGTGATCATTGCAAGCAGCTTTTCCGCCGCATTTCCGCTGCGGGATTCCTGCACAAAGCGAAGGGTACCGGAAATAAATACCATAGTTAAAATGATAACGACTGTCAAAAAATCAAAGTCCTCTGGTACGCTTCCAAAGAGTGAAAAATACGGGAAAATCATATCCGTAATCGTGGAAACAAAAGCAAGGCAAAATAAAATAGCAGTAAAAGGGTTGATAAATGCACCTGCCACACGTTTTGCCAGGGATTTCTTTTTTTCGTGGGTGACTTTGTTCGTACCGTATTTGGAACGGTTTACGGATACGGTATCTGCTTCTAACCCCCTAAGTGTGGTATGAAAGATTTTTAAAACCTCTTTTACCGGGTTGGTTGCTGCAGATTGGATGCGACGGTTCTGTTCGTCACGGATGACTGCCTTTTCTACAGTCTGGCGAACAGCCATACGATTTTCTTTTTTGTTCATTAGTCTTACCTCCTTGAATGTTTGTAGGGGCAAGGAAAATTCTATGAGGGACACGGAATCTGTGGACACTCATACAATATTCTCTGCCTTCGTGGACTGTCTTCAGAGTCCATGTCTTTCACCTCACAATCTTTAAAAGCTATCTATGTAAAACCGCAATGGGAATTACGGTCTGTGGTATCGGTTGCTCTTTTCGATATACCAGACATCTAAGCCGGCAAGTATCATCCATACAATCATTGCAGATACAAACCAGTGGTTTGAAAATAAGGGCAAAAATCCTTTTACCAGAAAGATGACACCGTTTAAGGTAATGATTCCTCCGATATTGCGGCAAAGAGGGATAATTCGGAGTTTATCCTTCTCTTTTTGCGGCATATTTTTCCATAGGGAAAGATGGAAGTAGCCTTTTCCAAAGGCAAACCAAAGACCGGCAAGGGTAAATAGGATTCCAAAAAAAATGCAGGTAAAGTCCATTGTCTGCTCCTCCTTTTAGTGATAGAAGCGGCTGCTTCGTTTCGTCAGTTTCAAAAGTTTGGTGATAAGCACAATCATGGTGGTAGCAAGAATAACCCAGACCACAGCACTTACCTGATACCAAAACTGAAAGATAATCATTCTATATTCAGAGAAATGCCAGCCCAGATAGCTGCATAGGATTGTAAATATGGGGTAGGGAGCAAAAAGGATTGCCCCTTTCAAATCTTTTTGTTTTCGCTTCAATTGCAACACCTCCCAATTGGTATGAATCATTACCGTATTTGTGGTACGTTTCTTTGACCACGAAAAGTATATAAAAAACAGCCGGGGAATCCTATGGCTAAAGTCTTGCGATTTTCTTGCGATTTGGCAAGAAAATAGACGGGCTGAAACTAAAAATGGTCTCAGTCCGCCTTTCTCATAACTCATCATTAAATTTGTAACCAATCCCCCAGATGGTTAAAATGTATGTGGGAGAATCCGGGGCAGGTTCAATCTTTTTTCGCAGTTTCCGGATAAAAGCCATGATGTTACTGTTATCCAGAAGATAATCTTCCTCCCATACTGCACGGTAAATCTGTTCTTTTGTAAATACTTCTCCACGATTTTTAGCCAGAAAATACAAAATATCGAATTCCTTTGGTGTCAGGCTGATTTCAGAACCTTTCATCAGGACTTTCCGGCTCCTTGGATGAATTTCCAGATCACCGATCAGAAGTTCATCCGAGTGTGCACCAATGGCCACTTCTGTATCTTCTAAGGCTCCTAATAACAGCGAGGATACTTCTCCGCTTATCATGTCCTGAATACCGGAAATCAGCTCTTTTGTATAAGCACTTTCCGGCGGTTCCCTTGATAATTTTTCCAAGAGCCAGATTTCAAGGGCATGATCCATGGGAATATAACTGATATTCTTTTTCATCATGAGCGCCTCCTTTAAATCAACTCTTGATATTTGTTCTTATAAAAATATTTGGTTACGGAACTTAGCAGCATATAGAAAAATGCCACAAGCAGCAAAAAGGCAAAATACCAAAGCGGTAATTTTGTCAGTCCAAACAGTGATGCCCCGCTGGTAAACGTAAGGGCTGTAAAAGCAAGAATCCCTACCAGAGTGATAGAGATGACCGGTGCAGCTGCCCTGCTTTGGAGAAACGGGATTTTGGCAGTACGAAGGAAATGCAGGATCAAAACCTGTGTCCACATGGACTCCAAAAACCAGCCTGTTTGGAATAAAGCAGCGTACTGAAGTTTCAGGGAAGGATCAGTAAGCTGCAGGTAAGTTGTCCCTCCGCATAGTGCAGGACATAGGAAATAATACAAAAACAGGAAAGTCACAATATCAAACAGGGAACTAATCGGTCCGAAAGAAAGCATAAACTGCTTCAGTGTCTTGCCGGACCAGTCTCTTGGGGACAGTATTTCTTCCTCATCTACATTGTCCCAGGGAAGTACGATACACAGCGTATCATATAACAGATTCAGAAGCAGGATCTGGATGGAGGTCATAGGAAGAAACGGTAAAAATGCACTGGCACAAATGATGGAAAAAATATTTCCAAAGTTGGAACTTGCAGTGATTTTAATATACTTCAGCATATTGGTAAAAGTCTTTCGCCCTTCCAGGACACCCTGCTCCAATACATTTAAGTCTTTTTGCAGCAGTACAACGTCAGCGGCATCTTTTGCGGCATCCACTGCTGTATCTACAGAAATCCCCACATTTGCCTCATTTAGTGCCGGAATGTCGTTGACCCCATCCCCAAGAAATCCAACGGTATGACCATTCTCTTTGAGTGCAGAAACCAAACGCACTTTCTGACCGGGAGTAAGCTCTGCAAAAACATGGGTTTCTTCGACCACCTTTTTCAGTTCACAGTCTGTCATTTCATCCAGTTGGGTGCCGGTCAGGATATGTTCCGCAGAGATTCCAACCCGGCGGCAGACGGATAGCGCAATGGCTGCCTGGTCTCCGGTCAGGATCTTCGGGATTACTTTTAATCTCTTCAGTGCTGTTACGGATTCGCTTGCCGTCTGTTTTGGGGCATCAAAGAAAGACAGATAACCAACCAAAGTCATATCCTTTTCATCGTCAGGTGTGATTTCCTTTCGTGTTCCCACATGTTTCCGAGCCACAGCAATAACCTTCATCCCGTCCTGCAACATTTCCCCTACCACAGAAAATACGCTTTGTCTGGCATCTTTCTCCATAGGAAGTCGTGTTCCACGATATTCTACATGACTGCATCGGGAAAGAATGTGTGCAATATCCCCTTTCATAATCAGATGGCTGTTTCCGGTACTGTCCTGCACAAGGGTACTGACAAACTTACGGGTATAGTCAAAGGGAATTTCATCTTCCTTCTGATATTCTGTCAGAAGCTTGGCATAATGGATTTCCCTGCCTGGCATGGATTTACAGGCAAGAATGGCATTGTCAATGGGATTACGGACGCCGGAATGATAGGAACTGTTCAGATAAGCCAGATCCAGGACCTCTGTATTTTCATTGCCCAGAATATCCATATAATATTCCAGCAGGATACTTTCATTGGTCAGTGTTCCTGTTTTATCCATACAAAGCACATCTATGCTTCCAAAGCTCTGCATGGCGTTCAGATCTTTGATGATGGTCTGTTTTTTACCCATAGCAAGGCTTCCTTTTGCAAGGCAGGCAGTGATGACCATGGGGAGCATTTCCGGCATCAGCCCTACCGCTACAGACAGTGCGAATGCAAAGGATTCCAGCCATTTTCCACCTGTGATTCCCAATATAAGAAATACAATGGGAACCAGAACTGCCATAAACCGGATCATGACCCAGGCAATGGAATTGGCTCCTTTTTGAAAAGCATTTTTATCTTCAGAATCCGGTTTGGTAAATCCTCCGTACAGCGTATCCGTTCCTACAGCCAGCACGATGCCTTCCCCTTTTCCGCTGATAACTGTGGTCGCCATAAACGCAAGATTTTCCAATTGTGTTATGGGTTCTTGTTCTTTGTAACAAAGTGTACGGCAGCTTTTTTCCAAAATGGCGCTTTCTCCAGTGATAGCGGCCTGGGAAATAAATAGATCGGTTACCTTTGTCAGCCGGATATCCGCTGGAACACGATCACCAGCAGAAAACAGAACCAGATCGCCTACCACTAATTCTTCACCGGGGATTTCCCGTAGTTCCCCATTCCGTCTTACGGTAACCTTTTCGTGAATCAAACGGTCAAGCTGTGCGGCTGTGCTTTTCGCCCGCAGCTCCTGAATTAAACGGATGATACCGCTGATTACAATCATAGAAAAGATGATAAGAGCAGTAGTAGCGTTCCGTGTAAAATTAGAGGCCATAAAAACATCGGTAACAAGAGAAACAATACCTAAAATAAATAGAATCACATGAAATGGATTAATAAACGCTCGCCGCAATCGCTGGATGGTGGTATCTGTTTTACGTTCCTGAAAACTGTTTTTACCATATCTTTCCCGCATTGCATCCACCTGTTCTTTGGATAGCCCAAGGGCAGATGTACCAAGAACCTGGTAGATTTCTGGCGGCTTACAGTAAGCGTACTTTTTGATACGGCTGTCAAATAGTGTTGCTTTCGACAAAAATAGATTCCTCCCTTCGTAGTATAAGTAAGAATATTTTAACATAGAGTTGTGAAAATGACAGATTTATATTCTTGCTTTTTTCTTGCGATTCGTTGGAGGGATATATTTTAAACGCTGAACATCAAGTATAGAGACTTGAAAATCAGACATAACTTTATTGCTTCGGTAAATAAAGTTTTGTCTAAGAACTTTCGTAAAAAAATAAAGGCTATAGAAATCTATAAGCGAACTGGATGTAAAATCAGCAGTATTGCAGAAATGCTTAATCCTTTAATGTAAGCGCTTAGTTACAGGGTGGATATAAAACAGAAATCCTAGCATCTACTACCAGACGCTAGGAAAGCGAGCGTTTTACTCCATTTTATTTACACATCTCCTGAACACGTTCGTTCCAAGGAGCGAGATTTTCGAATTCTTCATCTGTCATGTCCTTGTTTGGTCGGTGTTCAAAAAGGAATTTCAGGTATTCTTATAAATTTAAGTTATGGTAGAATTATCCATTACGATTTCCATAGCAACACTAGCATCAGTAGAGGGCATTGCTAGAATGCGAGTATTTTGCTTCATTATTGTAGTAGATGGTACTGGATTTGAAACCAGATCTACTTTGACAACTTCCTGATGAACAGGGGTTCCCAAGTGCTTACTCTCAGAATCAGGAAGTGTTACGTCGGCTTTGCGTAGCTTACTAACCCAGTTGTAAAAGGTGCCAGGATGAATCCCATGTGCTTCACACCACTGATAATCGGAAAGGCCGCTGGAACGGCATTCCATAATAAGTTTCAATTGTTCTTCGCGATTGACACGTTTTGCTTTCATAATTCCTAGTCTCCAAGTAAAGTAAAACGCTTGCGTTCTAGTCTCATAATGGAGCAAAACGCTTGCATTTCCTAGCTGCAATTATAAAGCACAAACGGAGTGGATAAAATCCACCCCAAAACTAAGCGCTTACCCTTTAATTCAAAGATGGATGAATTATTTTAGAAAGTTCAATCCATCGGCAATGAGAGGAACACTATAATGTACCGAATGAGGATTGATTAAATGAGCAATGTGAAAATATAAGAATTTTCGTGGCAAACGGAGCGGAAAAATGGCTCTGCACTGTAAGGCAGTGAGTGCTAGAACTGTTTGCTTATTGGAGCAATTTGTATTCGTATTGTTCAATGATAAGATCCGTACGAAAGGAGACTTTCACGTACGATTCTGTGAGAAGTTTGAAGTGAAAGTCCTCTTACATACTCAACTGAGAGGTCGAGATTTCTCATTTAGAGAAATCTCGCCTACTTGATTAATTACATTTTTATTTAGTTCATCTACTTTTAGTGAGATTTTTTTGGGGGAGTTGAAGAAAAAATAAGTCAAGTACTGTTGCAGTTATTAAACATACTATAGTAGTTAGTATAAAACAAACATCAAAAGATATTGGCAATAAATTTAAAAGATATAGAATCAATGAACCTACAGGTATATGTATTAAATATAGAGTATAACTATGTTTAGCAACTAATTTCAAAAATTTAAACCGTTTGTTAGAATATAAGCAAAATAATAAAAATATTACAACGGCAAAAATTAATGAGTAAATAAAATAATCAGGTGAAGTGAAAATTCGTCCTGGATAAATGTATTCATGATAGTTGATAAAAAGGAAGGAAATAACAGCACCTTGAATTAAAGCTTGTTTATGACTTACGATATTGTGTATAGCCAAATAAATAACTCTCCCTAATAAAACAAAAAGAACATAATTAGCATAATAAGCTAAAGCATTGGTAAAGGAATTATGTGGAGATAATGTTGTAATGCAACATACGGATAAAATTATACAAAAGGTTGCTTTATTTGGAGAATTTTTATTAATAGGTAAAAAAATAAAGCAAAGAATATAAAATATAACTTCTACTAGGAGTGTCCAAGTAACAACTAACAACTCAGGAGAACCAACTAGTCGATCAACTAGGAAAAATGTCAATAAGTAGTCTTTGATAGAATTTGATGAGACATTGCCAAGTGATACAGGATAAAGAAAATAACTTGAAAGTTTGTTAATTATGTACATTATTAATAGGCTGATAAACAAGGTTGGGACAATTCTAAAAAATCTTTTTCTAAAAAAAGTATGTCTATTTTCATTTTGCATAGTATGAGTAATAATAAAACCGCTTATTAAGAAAAAAATCAGTACAGCAAAGTATCCTAAATCTCCACTTAAATGAAGTGGAATACAAAATATTTTATCCACAAAATTCTTTAGATATGAAACTTTATGATTTGCTGAAGACCACCAGGCACATAAATGAGTATATATAACTATTAATGTCGAAAGACCTCTCAAATTTTCAATAAAATAAAAAAATTTTTGTTGATTTTGTGTGTTCATAGTAGATATCCTTTCCTAAAAAATAAATTATTGATCCATATGTAAATAAAAATTTTCTAAATCTTTATTACAAATTTTAGAGAAATTAATTGTTTCTGTATACATGGATGCGATTGAGTAAATATAATTTTTGTATTGCCCGCAAAAAAGTGGAAACGAATAGGATAACGTATTGAGTAAATTTAGTTTTTTACTAATTCCTATACCTTGCATTTTTAAAATAGCTTCTTTTTTAGTCCATATTTTGAAAAAATCAATTGATAAATTTGGTGAATGAATTACACTTCGATATTCTTCATCATGTAAACAATGAGTTAATAAGCTACGTGATGGAGATTTCAGTGTTTCTACATCTACACCAATTGGTGAACGAAGACTTGTGCCAAAGACTAAAAAATTATTTGTATGTGAAACATTAAAATAAATAGGATATGAATTTACAATATATGGCTTTCCAAAACTTCCGTGTTTGATTTGTATTTCAGAAAGAGGAATACCATAAAAAATATTGATTCCCATTTTGGTTAACAATTCACTGTATAATATACTCTCTTTTTTTTCTGTACGATATATATTTCGTAGAAATGTTCTTCTAGATTGTGATAAATATTTTTCTAAAATGTTAAAAGTATTTTGAGTCATTGAACTTGAAATTTCTAAAAAAATTATCTTCATTTTTCATCTATTGTTTATTGGATTAAACAATTACCCCTCCTTTTTAAGATTATATCTTCTCGGAATCTTCAGCCCTTATTTCATAAGCCTTTTAGAATTCCTATTTTAAAAGTCACCCACTTTTTGCTAAAAGCACTTGAAAAATTGTCAAAAATTTGCGGCAAAGCCCGATTGATTATATTTTATTTCAATCGACTGGAGGTGATCTTTATGTTAATTGTTAATACTGGCGACACGCTGCCTATCAAGATATTTTTATAGCTGATTTTCTAAAATTTTATCCAGATCTTTTTACACTCCCGAAGAACACCTGGGACAATATCGTGTAGTTCTAGTATCTGGATATTTCTATGAAGAAGTTCATTTTGTACGAGTGTTATTCTGACTTTAAAGCTGAACCAAGGATTCCTTCCTGTATGCTATGTTTCGACCTGCTTGTTTTACTGCAAACGGGAGAACATTGTATGTAATATTACAAACAGTATCACAGATATTAAATAAAATAATATTTTAAAATCTATAATCCATTTTAAATTAAATTTCTGGCTATATGTGTATATAAAATTATTATAATTATCTTTTCTATATGCAATGTTCAGATAAGGCGATTAAATTAAAGATACAAATATATTACAGAAAGAGGGTATAAAAATGAGTGAAATTAGGCTATGTGTTTCCAAGGATTGCAATTTTAAATGCAGTTACTGTAATTCTGGAGGAGAAGGTATATTTACTCAGAATCCGCCTATGACAGTTAAAGAAATTAGAGACTGCGTTGAATTTTTAACTTATATGGGTGTTGATTCTGTTAGAATCACAGGAGGCGAGCCATTTATCAGGAAGGATATAATTGATATTATTAAAGAATTAAGAAAAATTAAAAAGATTAAATATATATCGATAGTTACAAATGGTAGTCTTCTTACAAAAGAAAAAATTGAAATACTTGAAAAACAAGGGATTAATAACATAACAGTAAGTTTAGATACACTTGACGAAAATGAATTCAAGAAAATTATTGGTGTTGAAAATATTACATTAAATAGTATTTTAAACAATATTATTTTACTTTCCAAAAGTACGATTAACGTAAGAATAAATATGGTAGTGACTAAAAGTACAATCAAACATTTACAGAATATGATTGACTTTTGTAACAGATATGGAATTGACCTTAAATTGCTGGATTTAAATAATTTAAATTTAAACGATTGGAAAGATAATTATGTTGAACTAGCTTCAGTTAAAAAGAAGTTGGAAAAACAGACAAAAAGAATTGAATATGAAAGTGTTAGAGGAAATTATGGTACACCAATGGAAATATTAGTATTTGATAATTTTAAGCTAATATTTAAAGATAGTACAGACGGAACTTGCTATAACTCTAGGTGTAAGAGTTGCAAAAATTATCCATGCCAGACAGGAATTTCTAGCTTTGTTGTTACACATGATGGACAAATAAAATTATGTGAATTAGGAAAACCATATAATTTCAATTTGAATATTTTGGTTAAATATTTTCGAGAATATGAACGAATGAAAGAAGAATTTTGTAATGTTACATTCCAAAAACTATGGAGAAAGGATGATAGTGAGAATGAAAAACACTACTTGGGAAAAAAAGAATGAATTAAGACTTATATTGACCCATTCTTGCAACTTCCATTGCCCGTTTTGCCATAGAGAAGGTGTGCATGGTAAGACAAGATATGAGGAGCATGAAATTTTAAAAATAGATGATTATGTATACCTTTACCAAATATGCAGTAAATATTTGGGGTGGGATACAGTAACATTAACAGGAGGAGAACCTTTAATTAGAGAGGATATTATTACACTTTGCAAAAAATTGCATATGTGTGGCGCAAAAATAACAGTAGTAACAAATGGTAGCCTGTTGAAGAATAGACTTGAAATTGGAAAATATGTATATCAATTAAATATTTCAGTACTTTCTGTTGATAAAAAAATATCGGCCAAAATGACGGGGGTAATAGATTCGTTAGAAGAACAGTTAGAATCAATTAAGTTGTTTAGAGATATGTATCCAGATGTAAAAATAAGGATTAATTCGGTGGTTACTAAATCAACTTTTAAAAAAGAAAATGTAATGAATTTGATGAAATATGCAGAAAGTATTATGGCATCAATGAAATTTATAGAGGTTTATCCAGTTGGCTCAAGCGAGTATTTGGATATAAAACAAATGGAAGAAATTTTGCAAGAGTGGAATTTCATCAAACAAGATTGCAAAGACAATATAAATATATATTCTAATGGAAATGAAGAAATTGCATTATATAGGTTAAAATGTTCAGTTGCTTGTGAAAAAGAAGATGCAGAAAGATATTGTCGAGCAAATCGTGATGTTTTCTTAACGCCACATGGAAAAGTTAATCTGTGTATGAAGACTAGTATTTTAAAAGATATATATTACGAGATAGTAGGCAAGAAAGAGGAAAAGCTGATTAAAAGCATAGAAGACATAATGAACTATAAAATTTTTGAATGTACGGAGGAAAAAAATGAAAGAAAAACTTGCAATTAATGGTGGAATAAAGTCTGTAACAATAGAGCATCCTCACGAAATTTGGCCACCATTGGCAGGAGAGGATGAGTTGAAAGAATTAGCAGAACAAAGAAATTTAGATATCTCAATTAGAGGAAAATCGGGTCCAATAAAAGAGTTAGAAGATGACTTCAAAAAATTTATGGATAATAAGATTAAATATACGGTGACATTCAACTCTGGTACTAGTGCATTATTAGCAGCATATTTCTCAGTTGGAATTGATGAGAATTCTGTTGTAATTGGACCAGCTACTACATATCATGCTGCATTAAGTCCGACTTATTTGTTAAAAGGAAATGTTAAATTAGTAGATATTGATAAGGAAACAAGATGTATTGATGTGAATCAAATCGAAAAAGCGATTACTTCTAAAACAAAAGCCATAACAGTTGTTCATCAGTGGGGTTATCCATGTGATATGGAAGCTATAATGAGACTAGCTAGAAAGTATTCTTTAAAAGTGATAGAGGATTGTTCACATGCACATGGAAGCAGACGTGATGGACAGTTATGTGGAACATTTGGGGATGTAGCTGTATTTTCATTACAGACAAATAAAGCAGTTTTTGCCGGAGAGGGTGGAATTTTAGTTACAAATAACGAGGAAATTTATAATAGAGCTACATTGTTAGGGCATTACAGGGAACGCTCTAGGGATGAAATAAATGATTTGAGTTATCAAAAATATTGGGTTACAGGTTTTGGTCTGAAATTAAGAATGTCACCATTTAACGCTATAGTAGCAAAACATTCGTTGAAAAAATTTGAAGCTATAAAAAGAGAGCGACATATGTGTTTGGAATATTTTAATGAAAGATTAAAAGAAGTTTCATATATCGAACCGCTTAAATTTGAAAAAAATATAGATATGGGAGCCTGGTATGGATTTAAACCATTAGTAATTCAAGAAAAGCTAGGAAAATATACCAAAAGTGATTTGATTGGCATGCTACAAGCGGAAGGAGTAGAAGTATCTAATCCTTCGAGCCCATGCTTGGCTACATTACCATTATATAGTGAAACAAAAGGGATGATGTTCCCCAATATTATAAAGGAAAGAAATGACATTAATGATTATCCTGTGGCAAGATATGTACAGAATAACGCATTATCATTGCCTACATTTAGTAATTTTTCAAGAGATAAAGAAATTATTGATCAGTATATAATAGCAATGAAAAAAGTTGGAGAGTGGCTATGTGTGTAATAAGGGATAAAAAATTAATTAAAGAAGCTCAGCTTAAAGGGATTTCACGATATTCAGTTGGAATAATAGTAGTTTGTTCAAAAGGATTATTAGTTTTGCAACGAAAGGATGAAGATAGTTTTGGAGGTATGTATGAGTTACCAGGCGGTAAAGTTGAAGAGGGTGAAAGCCTCGAATCTGCAGTTCGAAGAGAGTTATTTGAAGAAACTGGGTTAGTATGTAAAACAGTTAATATGTATACAAATTATTTTGATTATATTGAAAACGAAAAAACTAGACAATTTAATTTTTGGGTTTCGATAGAAAATATAGAAAAAATTGTACATCCTGAACACCAAGCCTACAAATGGATTTGGGATACAAAAAACTTAGAAACTTCAAGCGAAATGCAAAGTATGTTAGAGGATATTTTACACTTAGAATTTGTAAAAAGTTTGTGTGACAGTAATAATCATAATTGAAACATTAATATTTATTTTTAGAACAAAACGGATACAACTATTTTCAGATACGATAATACTTTGTAAAAAATAAGATTAACGCCGCATTTATGAAATCCTATTATATCATAAATGCGGCGTTTTATAGAGAATTGAATACCCGAGAACAGGTATTTAATCTAAAATATCCTTTTCTAAACTGCTTTATTTAGAATAAACAATTTTTTTGATACTACTAATAGATAAGCAATATTCATCTGCTAATTGATCAATGTTTTTTCCATAACTAAAATCTCTTCGAATGTTCATGTTACGCTCTATTATGAGTTGTTTTGAATTAGTGTTTGTACCCCATGATTTTTTATGATTCGACTTTAATGGTATGTATACAATATCACCTTCTATATAGTTTTGAATAGCTTCTAGCAATGTAGAAGGAAGGATATCCCGACCGTTTACATATTTCATGAAATAACCTCCAATACAATTTTAAATAAAATTGTATGTCGGTAGAATTAGGTGTTATTAAACCATACACTAGTAGAATTCTATCGACATAATGTATGGTTATATACTTGTGTTTTCATAGCTCATCCTCCTTTATACTAGCATAATACGACTAAATTATATCCAATTTTGAAATGAAATTGTTTAACATGTCAAAAAAACAAAGGTAGATGTAATTTTTAATATAATATCACAATTTTTTATTATATTCAAACAAGATTTTACCTTATGTACTTTATCATTATAAACAAGTTTGGAATAACTTTTTGCAAAAGTAAGTAGTAGAATAAAATTAAAATAAAGTATTGTAAAAATTTACGAAAGGAAAAGTGTACAAAGGTATCACTGCAAGTAAAAATGATATTGTTTTGTTTTTCGTATGCTGGAGGATCAGCTATGTTTTATAAAAAATGGCAGAAATATTTGGGCGAAGAAATTAAAGTTGTACCAGTAGAGTTGCAGGGCCATGGTATTAGATATAAGGAAAAGTTAGTAAACAATCTAGAAGTTATATGCGAAGATATTTATAAAATTGTAAAAGCACATATAACAAATGACAAATTTATGTTTTTGGGTCATAGTTTAGGAGGATTGATTGCATTTGAGTTTTATTATTATTTAAAAAAGAGAGAAAAAAAACAACCAACAGCGTTATTTATTTTGGGGTGTAAGGCGCCAATGTATTTAAAACTACCATTTGCACTCAGTTCTGATGATGAAAAACTTTGGAAAGATATTAATAGTTTGGGTGGAATACCAGATAAAGTAAATCGAAACGAAAGTTTAAAAAAATTCTTTTTGCCTGTATTAAAAAATGATTTTTCTATAATAAAGAACTATATATTTAATAAGAATAGAACCTTAGTAAGTTCAAAAATGGTTCTTATTAGTGGGGACAAAGATCCATTAAGCCCCAATTCTAAAGAAGAGTGGCAACTGTTATGTAAAGACAAAGCAGATATATATTTTTTGGAAGGCAATCATTTTTTTGTTTTAAATAATGGAAAGTCTATTTCGGAAATTGTTAAAAAAATAATGAATAAAATGGAGGTAGAGAAAAATGGAATTTCTTAATTTAGTTAGTTGGAAAGACAATAATAATATTGCTTTTTGCTGTGATAACGAAATCATTAGTTATAGTAATTTGCTAAACGATATTATTAAGATGAAGAATAGTAATAAATTAGAAAATTATAAAAATATTGCAATATATTTACCTAATTCTATAGATTATTGCAGGGTGTTCTTGTCACTAATTATTGCTGGGAAAAGAGTATTTTTGTTAAATTATGCATATACATACAGTGAAGTTAGACAACTTGTTGTTGAAAATGGAATAGAATGTGTAATCACCAATAGTGAAAAGAAAGGATTACTCGAAATTATTCAACCGGTTATGTATGTTGATAAGATAGGCATGCAAGATCAGAACTTTGATTTATTAAATACTGAGTTATTAAAACAAAATGAAGCATCTATAGTAATTTTTACGTCAGGAACAACAGCCAAAAGTAAAGGGGTTGAATTGACCATAGTAAATATAATAAATAATATTGAAAGTTACAAAAAAGTTATTAAATACCGTGGTGATGAAAAAGCATTAGTGACTGTTCCTTTGACGAGTAGTTATGGAAATTTTATGTTATGTGCATATTTAAGAATGGGAGTAACAGTTAAATTTTTGACTCAAAGTGGTGCATTAAAAAATATAATTGTAAGTTTGCAAAAGGATAAGATAACTCATCTTATTACTATTCCTACAGTTTTAAATCTGTTAATGAAAATGGAAAAGAAGCTAGAGGCGGAAAATTTAAAATTCATAGGATTTTCTGGGAGTGCTATATCTGGAAAAGTTATTCAAGAGTTAATAGAAAAATTTAATGATGTGAGTATAGTACAAGGATATGGAATGACGGAAGCAGGTCCTGTAATCGCGATGATGGATGAAGACAACTATAAAACGAAGATTGGTTCTGTGGGAAAGGCTTTGCCAAATCAGACGGTTATGATTGCATGTGATAATAAGTACAGTAAGACACCGTGGAAAGAAGGAGAAATTGTAGTATCAGGACTTAATGTAATGAAAGGGTACTATAACAATCAAGTGTCAACGAGTAAAGTGTTATATGATGGGTATTTACATACTGGGGATATAGGTTATTTAGATTCTGAAGGATATTTGTATATAAAGGGAAGGATAAAAAATTTAATCATTACTGGAGGATATAATGTAAGTCCTGAGGAAATTGAAAATGTTTTAAATTTGTATCCAGGTATAAAAGAGTCCTTTGTATATGCAGCCAAAGATGCAGTTGTGGGAGAAAAAATATGTGCGCAAATAGTTTTGCATAGTACTATAGAAAAAGATTTTTCTTCAAATGCATTCTTGAGGTTTTGTCAACAGAATATGGCAACATACAAAATTCCTAAAAAAATAGAGATTGTTTCTGAAATTATAAAAACAAAAAGTGGAAAGGTAAAGAGGAATTATGAATAAGGAATTAATTAGAGAAAAACTAAAAGATATTTTTAAAAAAACAGACATATTTCAAGTGGAAATTTTTGAAGATGAATCAATCGATATTGAACAATTAGATTCTATAGAATTTGTACAATTATTATTAATTTTAGAAAAAGAATTTTCGATTGAGATAGAAATAGAAGAATTTGACATTTCATACATGAAAAATCTTGATGAGATTGTAAGTTTTATCTACAGAAAAAGCAATGGGTTACAAGAAGAAAAAACAGTTTATTTTTATCAACGATGTTTAAATAATACAGATGTTGTACGAGATATTTTGAAGAAAGAATATTTAAATGGATCTGATGCTGGATTAATAATCGCAAGTACAACAGGAGAAACTGCTCAGAAAATTTATTCTTCAGTCAGTGAATACGATATATCCATTATCGTGTGTAAGCAAAATCTCAATGAAAAATTATACATGACAAAAGAAATGGAAAGTAGAATTTCAAGCTTTGCAAAATTATACGATATTCCATCAAAGTATTTAAGAAAAAAAGTAGGGAACTTGGGTGTTGAAATATTACGTTCTACTAGTCAAGGTTATAAAGTGTGTTGTGAAATGATGGAATATTTGAATGAAAATAATAAGTTGGAACTATCTAAATCTTATTTGGTAGTTGCAGGAACGGTAAAAGGTGCAGATACTGTAGTAGAATTTTTTGTGAATAAGAACGGAAAAATAAAATTACAGAGATTTTTAACCATTAATAAGCGTTAGGAGAAAAGATGAAAGAGCTAATAAAAAACATACAAATTTATTTTAAAAATTATTTGAGTAAATATAAGAAGGAAGTAGTTGAAATATCAATTTTATTGTTTTTTTCCATAATGATCAACGTTTTTTTACCAATTATTATTGGAAATTTAATTGATGGTTTAGGAAAGGGACATAGTATAATATTTTTTCAAATTTGTATTGCAATCTATATAGGGATTTTATTGCTAAAAATATTTATTGACATTGTGAACAGTTATTTAGGAGAAAAACTGGGATGGACTATTAGTAATAATTTGCGTGAGAATTTACTTAAGCATTGCGTGGAAAATTTAAATTATGAATTTTATAATAAACACTCTCCAGGAGAACTTATAGAAAGAATTGATGGAGATGTTACCTTTTTGGCAAATTTTTTCTCGACATTTATTATAAATATTGTAGGAAATACTTTTTTTATAGCATGTATTATTATTGTTTTTTATAAAAATAACTTATATGTAGGGTTAGCATACAGTGTAATTGCAGTTTTGGCTTATTTGGTATTTTTATCGCTCCAAAACAAAATTACAATTTTGTGGAGAAGATTTAAAGGAAATGAGGCAAGATTATATGGTTCTATAAATTCTTTCGTGAGTAATCAAGCTGACATAAGAGGGGTAAATAAAAGCAAGTATATTGAAAGAAAAATAAAAAAAAGAACAAACAGTATGAAAAAAAGTTTTGCAAAAGCGACATTTGTTGGAAATATACCAACTGCAGGTTTCTTTTCTCTATTGAATATAGGAGATGTTGTTGCTTTGGGAATTGCGGTTTATTTTTATTACAATTCTCAATTATCACTTGGAACAATTTATTTAATAAGTAATTATGTTGGTTTGTTAAATAGACCATTTATTGCATTACGATATGAATTTGAGAATATGCAAAAGATTGGTGCAGCTCTAAACAGAATATCAGAAATATTCAATATAAAAAAAGAGAAAAATAATGAACAGTTTCATTTTAATGATACTTCTGATATTGAGTTTAAGAATGTCTGCTTTTCATATGAAAATAAAGAAGTGTTGCATAATTTGAATTTTACAATATCATGTGGATCGGCTTTAGGAATTATTGGAAAAACCGGAAGTGGAAAAACAACTATAGTAAGAATGATTGCAAATTTATGCAATCCGACTAGTGGAGAGATAAAAATTAATAACCAAGACATAAGTTTGATTTTCAAAGAAGAATATTGGAAAAAAATTTATATGGTTAACCAAAATAGTAAGATATTATTTGGAACAATCTATGAAAATATTACAGATTTTACCTGTGATATAAGTAAAGAGGAGATAAAAAGTACATTAAAAAAATTCAATTTGTATGATTGGATTGAAGAAAAAGAATGTGGTTTAGACACGGTTGTTACTAACGAAACGTTGTCATCTAGCCAAATTCAGCTGTTAAATATTTTAAAAGCTCTTTTTTCTAAGGCAAAAATTTTTATCTTCGATGAAATAAATGCGAATTTAGATTATCAAACGGAAGAACTCATAATTAAAGCTTTATATATATTAAAAAGACAATGTACCTTAATTATAATTGCACATAAACTAAATATTTTACAATTGGCAGATTATATTTTGATTTTGGACAATGGTAAGATACAGGAATTTAACGAAAAAGAAAAAATAGCTAATAAAATAATAGAGGAGAATATAGAGTAATGAAAAATTTAATAAAAATTGCTCTTAAAGATACGCTGATTTTATATATCTTTGTAATAATTATTGATTCAATTTTTTATACTTTTAGTTTTACATTTGTTGGATTAGTAAAGAGAGATATATTTAATAAACTTCAAGGGCAAAATACACTGTTTGGGCAACCGATATGGATGTTGGTTATACTAGCTGCATTAACCCCGTTAATTATAAATGCTATAAAGCAATGTAATTCGTATATTGTAGCGAAGGTGCAACAAAATATTAACTGTAATTTAAAGTTGTATTTATTTAGAATATTAATCAACAAAAAAATTAATAGAAATCAGAGCAAAGATAATGGAAATATTATAGTTTGTTTTAGAGAAGATATCAATGATATTGTTTCTTTTTTTTATGACATATATATACAAATGCCAAAATTATTGCTGTCGATTGTAGCTTTGATAATCTTGTTTAAGATAAACCTTTTGTATAGTTTAATAAGTGTGGTTCCTTTGCTATGTATAATTTTTGCTATTCATGCTATTCAAAAGAAGTTAATTAATAATAGGTATGAAATGCGATGTGCCGTTGATCAATCGACAATATATCTTCTTAATATTTTTGAATCTATAGAGAATATTAAGATGTCAAAAAATAAAACGGCTATTATAAAAAAGTATCATAGATTAAGTGAAGAAAGAGCAAAAAAATCTATTAAAGATTTTACATTGCAAAAAGTATTAGAGATTTTTGCATCAAATTTTATGTATATTGCATTAGCCGTTGTTTTATTGATAGCGTGTTATGAGATGAATTCTAATACTTTTTCTGTTGGTGATTTTGTTCTTTATGAATATTATTTTTGGTTTTTATCAGATTTACCTACGGTATTTAGTAGTGTATTAAGCAAATATCGTCAGATGGCCGTATCTATTGGAAGAATCCAAAAACTATCAGAAGAAGATTCCATGGATATTTGTTCAAATATATATGTGAATAGAAAAAAAGAAAATATATACATTGATAATCCAATTGTTGCAGTTTGTGGAGAGAATGGAGTTGGAAAAAGCATACTGCTAAAAGATTTTTTTGAACATGAAATCAGTAGATGGAATAATGATATATGTACTTTGTTAGATGAACAGTATTTGATGAAAAAAAATATAGTATATATATCTCAGAATCCAATATTATTTGAAGGCACTATTCTAGAGAATATATGTATGGGAGAAGAACAAAATAACAATCTTTTAAAAAAGGTTATAAGGATATCTGCTTTAGAAAATGATATCGATAAAGGCAAGCTGAATTTAAATGATGTAGTGGATAGTATGGGAAAAAATTTGTCTGGAGGAGAAATAAAAAGAATAGCATTGGCTAGGGCTTTGTACCAAAATCCAGATGCACTACTATTGGATGATATCACAAGCGGGCTGGATCTACGTACAGAGAAGAACGTCTTAATGAATTTTAGACAATTAAATATACCAATTTTCATTGCTACTAGCAGTGAAAAAGTTATTCGAAGATCTGACATAGTTATACGAATGGAAAAAAGAGGTAAGAGTTATGCTTAAAGACTTGAAACCATATTTTAATGCAGAACGAACTTGCATGGAAAATTTATTTATATCACTTATTCAAAAATATGGAAATGTAGAGAAACTATATTTGTACGCATGGAATTTTGGATATTTGAATAAAAAGAATATCAATTTTGGGGAAAGAATAATGCCTTCAAGAGAAGGAGAGGGGTTAAATAAAGAGATAGAAAAAGCACTTCAAGAATTTTTTGGGATAAGAGTTATATGGCATTTAAATTATGCAAAAAATGCTATTAAAGTCATTAAAGATGAATTGGAACGAGGAAGACCAGTTATAATTGGAATTGATATTTTTGAGTGTGAATGGCATAAAGTCTTTCAAAAATACCATTCAGTACATTATTGTTTAGTAATTGGAGTGACAAATGAAGAATTAGTTTGTATTGATGATACTTTGGCTAGTTGTAACGGAAATTTACGTTTAGTTCATAGACCTGAATATATTACAATCCCATTCCAAAAATATCTTCAATACGGTTTTGGGTTAGTTACATTGGAAATAAGTGACAATAGGAGAAATCCAGAAAATTCATTATATAAAAGTGCTTTAAAAACATTAACAGGTTTTAGAGGAGTAACTGATTTTGATCAAATGAGGCAGCTTAGAGCAGATATAGTAACTGAATTTGATATTAAAAAAGAAATAAATGGATTTGAAGACGCATGGGCCCTAGATATTGTTAGAGCATTGGGGTATATAGTTTGGAATAGAAAAAATTTTTTGACTGCCCAAAAAATTTTTTCTAGAGAAACTGAGAATATATATATGTATTGCAAAAAGATGGAGTCAATAATCATAAAATGGGAAAATATAAAGAATTATATATTGAAATATGCCCTAGAAAATAGTAAAAATGCGTTCGATATAAATTATATAGCAACTACATTAGATAAAATAATCTATGAAGAAGAAAGTTTAGCGATTTCTATTGTAGACGAATATGAGGCGAAAAATGATTAGTACAGTAACTGGAAAAATAGAAAAAACAGAATTAGGTCAAACATTGATGCATGAACATATTATTTGTTCTAGTTCCTCAATGAAAAAAGCATATAAAGATAATTGGTATAACGAGCGAGATATAGTTGAAATGGCTTCCAAAAAATTGAGGGAGGCAAAAGAAAGGCATAACATACAGACGATTGTAGATGGAACTCCTATAAATTTGGGAAGAGATATATCAGTATTAAAAAAAGTATCTATAAAATCGGGGGTAAATATTTTAGCTTCTACAGGTTTCTACTATACTGAAGAGCCATTCATGGAAGCAATGAGTACAGAAAGTTTTTTTGAACTTTTGTTATATGAATGGGAAAACGGAATAGAAGGAAGTGGGATTCAACCAGCTATGTTGAAATGTGCAACTAGCATTAATGGTATAACTGAAACAAATGAAAAAATACTAAGAGCAACCGGTTTAGCTGCTGTAGTCACAAAACTACCCATTTTTGTACATTCAATACCTAAGGAAGAGATTGGATTAAGACAGCTGGAAATCTTGTTAGATTGTGGCGTAGATCCCCAAAAAGTCATTATGGGACATTTAGGGGACAGCGATGATATAAAATACATAGAAAAAATTTTAAATTATGGTTGCTATATAGGATTGGATAGATTTGGAGTTGGAAAAAACATAATATCTAGAATAGAATGCTTGTTAATGTTATATAAACGAGGATGGACTCCCAAAATAATTTTATCTCACGATTATTCTGTATTTATTGATTATGGATTTGATATAAGGAACAGAAAAAAAAGTATAGTCGATGGTAAGCAAGTTAACTATGGATTTTTACATGAGAATATTTGGGAAGAACTACAAAAATCAGGATTTGCCCAAAAAGATTTTCATACGATATTTGTAGAAACACCAAAAAAAATACTAGATATGGAGGAGTAAAAGTGAAAATGTTAGTGGACACACATGTCCATACAAATTTATCAAATCATGCATATAGTACAATCGACGAATGTGCTCGCTATGCTCGTCTACATCAATTAGAAGGGATTGTAATGGCGGATCATTTAAATGATGATATTAGCTATGACATTCTTGCGAGTTTATTAAACAGAGAAGTGTTGCCATCAAATATATATGGCGTACAGTTAATAAGAGGAATAGAAGTGGATATTATTGATGTGAATGCTCATTTATCGGGTGAAGATACTAAGTGTTTGTTTAATACCGAAAAAAATGTATGTGAAGCAGTTTTGGATACAAGTGATATTGTTATAGCAAGTGTACATTCGACATATAAGGGGGGCAATCTACTAGCTAATACAAATATGTTTATAAAAATTTTGGAAGATCCAAGGGTTAATATTATTGGACACTGTATAAAGTCAAATATTTCTTTTGAGATAAAGGAGGTAGTGAATGCAGCGAGAATATTTGGAAAACCGCTAGAGATAAACGAAAGTACATTCGGCAATAAAGAAAAAATAAAATATATTTATGAACTTCTTGAGTGTTGCGCAGAAGAGGATACTATGATAGCTATTGGCTCTGATGCACATTGTGCCTACGATATAGGACGATTTCACAAAGTAAATTCCATACTTTCAGAAGTAGAATTTCCTGAAACTCTTATAGTAAATAAGAAACTTATAGAATTTTTAAAGTACATGGGAGGAAGGTATGAATAGAAGAATTGCTATTATTTCGGATAACAGTATAGAATATGTGAAAAAAATTATTGAAATATGGAATAATGGAGATTCAGTAGTATTAATGGATTGGAGAATTCCATTTCCAACTATTATAAAAAATATTAAATTGGCAAATGCAAAATTTTGTTATATTGAAAAAAAGTTTGCAAGTAAAATATTTGAATATCCGGAAATTAAGTTTAAAGTTATAGAAAAAACAACAGATAGTTGTGTTGTTATGAAAGAAATAGTAGACAAATATCAAGACAATTATAGTACAAAAGAGGCTGTTATTTTTTTTAGTTCTGGAACAACTGGTCCAGCCAAAGGAATAAGATTATCGCATAAGGCTATATCTCAAAACGCAGATGCTATAATTGATTATTTAAAAATGACACCCAAAGATAATTTATTTATTACTAAAACGTTAGCGCATTCATCTACATTTGTGGGAGAGTTGCTACCCGCATTAAAATTAAAGTGTAAATTAGTTGTTGTGCCGACTATTATGTCGATTAGGAAGGTGTTTAATGTTCTACACAATCATGACATAACTATGCTAGGGGTTAATCCAACTTTATTGCAATTATATGGAGAAGTTGCAAAGAAACACCATGTGGAATTTCATAGTCTGAGAGTAATTAGTTGCAGCGGATCTAATTTGAGTAAAGAATGTCATAGTAATATAAAAAGAATTTTTCCTAATACTAAAATTTTAAATGTATATGGTTTGAGTGAATTAGGACCACGTGTTGCAGCCCAAAGATATGATGATTATAGATGGACTGAAGGATCTGTTGGTGTTGCGATTAAAGGAGTTAAAATAAAAGTGGTAAGTTGTGAAGGAAAAGAGGTGAAAGATGGAGAAAAGGGGTGTATCCATGTAAAATCAGAATATAAAATGATGGGATATTTAGAAGGTAAATCAGCAAGGAAATCTTATTATCAAGGATGGTTCAATACTGGGGATATAGGATATGTAAAAAATGGTGAGTTATTTGTTACAGGTAGAGAAGATGACATGATTATATGCGGTTCACATAATGTATATCCAGCATCAGTGGAGGAAGCTATATTAAAGCATAAGAATATAAGGGAATGCGTTGTATTTGGTTATCCGGATAAGTTATTTGGAGAGAAAGTAATATGTTTTTATGTTACCAATGACAGTGAAATAAAGGAAAGCGAACTGCGAGAATTTGTTAATAAGAGTCTTGCCGAATATGAAGTCCCAACAGAGTTTTTAACTGTACAGGTCTTACCATTAACTGAAAATGGTAAGATATCTAGGCGGTTAGCTCAAAAATTGTATGGCAAATTAAAGGAGGAATATATGTAAAATGAAAGAAAACATTGATGAGATTATAAAAAAAATGATTGGAAAATGTATAGAAAAAAAAGATGAAGAATTACTGGAAAATTTTAAAAATTTGAAATATGATCTTGGATTTTCTTCAATTAATATTATGCAATTAATTTATGAACTTGAAGAAAAGCTAGGTATTACTTTAGAAGGAGAAGTAGAAATAGAAAAATTTTATGACTATGAAAGTTTGTTGCAAATAGTAATGAATACATATAAGGAGGAAAATGACATGAATACAAGTGAAATTAGAGGAACAATTAAAAGTATTTTTGAGGAAGTATTAGATGAAGAAATTGATTTTTTAAATGACGGAGATTATGTATTTAGAGATTTTAATTTTGAGTCAATGGATATTATGGATTTATCGTTTCGTATAGAAGAAGAGTTTGATATTTCTATTGAAGACGATGAACTATGGAACTTGCCAGGATATATTATAAACAAAGAACTTTTAGTAAATGGAAAAATGAATCAAGAGGCATTGGCTCTTGTGAAAAAAGAATTTGAACTGCCAGAAGAAGAGATCGTGGATTTAGAAAGTCCATTTGAATTAAACGATTTCATAACGATTGGTATGTTAATTAATTATATAGAAAAAAAGCAGAGGGGATAGAGTGATTTGCTCTTGCATATTAGTGAGGGAACAGTGCTTGTAAAGACGGTTAAGGTTATGATAAAGCGTATAGACTTATACAAGCACTGTTTTAAGTTAAGCTATGTCAATTGTAAATAGTTGCGTTTCTGTACCAGTGAAATAGTGGTATTGTATCTATAGGATAAGATAATTTGTTATAAAATTTTTGATAGTTAACTTCATAAGTCAGTGTTATATCATGATAAAGAGAACATTTTTAAATGATTTATTTATGTGAGATTGAAAGGAAAGTGTAAAATGGAAATAAATTTAAATGGAAAAGTGGTTGTAATTACTGGAGGAACAGGATTAATTGGGGAAGGACTTGTGAAACGATTTGTAAATGAAGGATGTAAAGTATATTTCACATATCTGAAGAGCAAAGAAAAAGCGAATGTACTGGAAAAAACGCTAAAGGAAGAAGGAAAAAACATAAAAGGTATTTGTGTTGATGGAGTAGATTTAAAAGCAGTAGAAAATTTTATAAAGGTAGTAATTAATGATGAAAAAAAGATAGATGTTTTGATAAATAATGCGGGGTATATTCCAAGAGAATTGTTTTCAAATACAACAATTGAAACATGGGACAGAGCAATGGAAGTAAATGTTAAGTCTGCATATAATTACTGTAAAACAGTATTGAAACATATGGTAAATAAGAAAAATGGGGTTATTATAAATGTTTCATCTCTATCAGCTGATCGTCCATCTATCGGACAGGCCGCTTATGCTGCTTCTAAGGGGGCTATAGAATCTTTAAGTAAAGTTTTAGCCATTGAAAATGGTAGAAAAAATATTAGAATTAACACTATTGCTCCAGCTTTAGTATTAGAAGAAGCATTTCATAGAAATATCCGGGAAGAAAAATTAAAGGAGATATTGAGTAAAACTCCGTTACATAGATTTGCATCGGTAGAAGATGTTGTAAATACTGTAGTTTTTTTGGTAAGTGATGAGGCAAAATATTTAACCGGAATTCAAATTCCAATAACTGGAGGAAGACACTTAATCTAGGGTGGTATAACATCTTGATTAAGATATGGAGGGTTTAATATGAATAGAGTAGTAGTAACAGGTACAAGAATCATTACTTCTTGGGGAAATGATCCGCATATTGTGTGTGAGCAGGCTCTTCTTAATCCACAAATAGAAGATTATGCAAATTTTCAAAAAAGGTGCAACTATGTTGAGAATATTAAATTTAATGGAAAAAAATTAATGAATAATGCAAATTTTCTAGAGGTATCTAATGTACTTTCTATGATGAATGAAATTTATTTGTCACATGAAGAAAAAATGCAGTGTGCAATTTATTTAGGTAATCAATTGATACATCCCAGTCAAGAAATGATAGATATATTTCTAAAGTATTGCTACGAAAATGATATGCTTTCTTTGGAAAAGATAGGTAAAAATATAAAAAAAATTCCTCCGCTAAATGGAATAAGAATACTTTCCACTATTCCTTCAAATTTTATAGCGGAGAATTTAAATATTCATGGTAGTGGAGAATTGCTTTATACAGGTGAAAATTCAGGATTAACTAATTTAATTATGGCATCAAAAAAAATAAGATATGGTGAATTGAAACAAGCTATTGTAGCATCTTCATATTCAGAATTTGAAAAATGTGTGTATTTTTGGAATGATGAAAAAGAGCTTAAAAAAGGAGAAGGTACTGTCGCTTTGTTTTTAGAAAGTGAAGAAAGTGCCAAATCAGCCAAAAGAAAAATCTTGGCATATGTAGGTGAGACTGCAATCAATACATTTCCGGATGAAACTCCATTTAATATTTCTGATGAAAATATTCTTAGAAATATACAGATTTTATTGAAAAAACATACCGAATTAGGCGATAACATCGATTTCTTAATTCACAGCAAACTGCATAATAAAGACAATGTGAAAAAAAGATATAAAATAGAAACATATAATATGAGAGAACGCATAACTGGAAAATTAGAATATTGTGGCGGTTTATTAGATTGTGTTTTAGGAATTGCTTTAATGGAGAAAAAGAAAGAAAAAAGTTGTATTATTGGTGATTGTGGGATTGGGGGACAATATAATTCAATGATTTTGTATAGGAGGAATGATGAATGAGTAGCAAGGTTGTAGTAACTAAAATGGCAGGAGTAACTCCTATAGGGAATAGTGAAAATGAAATTACTTATAATTTATATCATGGGGTAAGCGGTATAGATAAAATTACACGTTTTGAAACAAGTGATTTTGCTATTAAGCATGCTGCTGAATCAAATATAAATTGTATTATTCAAGATAAAGACTATAATTTGGAAACTTATCAATGGCAAATAGTTGATTATACTCTTAGAGACATACTACCTAGTATATGTAAAAAATATAAATCAACAGAAATAGGGGCGATAATAGGAGTTGATCCGAATATAGCCACTAAAGAGAATTTGGAAAAATTGTTATTAGAATATAAAACTGGTACAAATCAAAGAACAGAAATTCGACAACAGTTGTTTCATACTAATCCAGTATCGTTACTCTATTATTTGGCAAAGAAGTATGAAATTCAAGGACCATGTCTAGCCAACCTAGGAACTTGTGCAGCATCTACACAAGCTATAGGAGAGGCTTATAAAATGATTGAAAGGGGAGAAGTTGAGGCAATGCTTGTTGGGGGATTTTCCTTTAAAATAGAACCAACGACTATTGCGCGTCTAGAACGGCTGGGGGCGTTAGAAAAAACGAAAGAAAATATAGCAGAAAATTGTAGACCTTTTGACAATAATAGAAGTGGTTTTACGATAGGGGATGGAGCAGTCTTCTTTGTTTTGGAAAAAGATGAAAATGTTGATTTACAAAAGGAAAATGTTTTATGTTCAATAAAAGGATATGGAAGTGCATTAGATGGATATTCTATGACAGATCCTCATGTGGATGCATTAGGAATGACATTAGCAATGGAAAGGGCATTGGAAGATGCTGCAATGCAAAGGGAAGAGATTGACTATATAAATGCACATGGTACAGGTACGATTAAGAATGACTTGTACGAAACAGTTGCAATAAAAAATGTGTTTAAATCATATTCAAAAAAGTTGAAAATTAGTAGTACGAAGTCTATGCATGGACATCTTCTGCCAGCATCAGGGGCTATGGGAATGATGTGTAGCATAATTGCAATGCAAAATGGTTTTTTTCCACCAACTATTAATTATCATGAAAAAGATGCAAAATGTGATTTGGATTATGTTCCAAATATTAGAGAAACAGGTAATATTAAAAATGCAATGATTAATTCTTTTGGATTAGGTGGTCAAAACGCAACTATTATTGTGGGAAAGGAATAAAATGAATTATATAAGAATGATAATGAAGGAGAGGATTGAAAACAAAAATATAACTACAAAATTTGTTTATAAAGAGTGTGAGGAACAGACACTTATAGACAAGAATACATTTGTACCAATATATATCATGTTTGAAACTATTTTTCAAACTTGTGGTAAACTTGCAAGAAGTATGTTTGATAACAAGTACGGATCATATATTGCAAATGTAAAGCAAATAAAATTTAACCAATATGCTGTTGTTAATCAAATGATAGAAATAATGGCGCAAATGAAATATTATAACGATAAATTAGGATGTTATATTTTTGAAGTTAGTGTTAATAGTGAAAATGGATTGATAGTGGAAAGAGGAGAAATAATGATGAAAAAAACTACAGAAATTGATGTGAGTCAGCTAAGTGATTTAGATTATAATAAAGAAAGGAAAAAATCAAATGAGATTATTATTGATTGATAAAATTGATTCAATAGATAAAAATTGTATTGTTGGGGAAAAATATGTTAGTTTTAATGAAGAGATTTTTGAGTATCACTTTTTGAGAAATCCAATTATGCCAGCAGCTATGCAAATTGAAATGGCAATTCAGCTAATTAGAGTACATAATTTATATGTTTCAGACTGTAAGGATTCATTTTTACCTATAGAAGTAAAAAACTTTAAGTTTTATGATGTTGCAGTGCCAGGGGAATATATTATTGTAAAGTTAAAATTAAACGATAATTGTCCAGAATGCTATCAAGTAGAAGGTCATATTGGAGATAGAAAGATATTTAGCGGTAAAATTGTAGGAAATAAAATTCAAGCTAAAAAAATTCATAATATGGAGTTTATGAGAGAATATTATGAATTTCTTGTTAAGGAGACTAGAAATGCTTAGTATAGATGCTATTGAAAGGCGACACAGCACCAGGCTTTTTAGTAAAAAAAAGGTCAGTAATGAAAAATTGAACAAATTTATTTTTGCTGCATCACTAGCACCATCTAGTCACAACAAACAGCCGTGGTTTTTTCAGAAAGTAATAAATAAAGAATATATTGACAAAATAGCTGATTTAAATGAAAAGAATAAATGGGTTAGAACCTGTGAAAATATGATTGCTATTTGGTCAGGAGAAAAAGAACTTTCAGACAATGATTTGCTTTCGCTTGGAGCAGCAATAGAAAATCTCTTGTTAGAGGCGACAGCTAATGAAGTGCAAAGTTGCTGGATAGGTGGAGTTCAAAAAAAAGAAGTTGCAAAGATTCTAAAAGGTAAAGATGTAGAATATGAACTGATTGCCTTAATTGCTTTGGGATATGAAAAAATCAAACTACAACCCAAAATGAAGAAGAATATCGAAGAATTAATTATATGATAAAGGAGAGGAAATAACTATGTACGAGATAGACTGGATTAAAAAAACTATTCCTCATAGAGAACCATTTTTATTAATTGATTCTATATATGAGCTAGAAGAGGGGGAAAGATGTATTGCAGTAAAAAATATCACAGAAAATGACTTTTGGGTTAAAGGGCATTTTCCGAATAAGCCAATTACACCAGGAAGTTTAATGATTGAAATGTTAGCTCAAACAGCTGGTGTTTGTTATGGGAAGTTAAATGAAAAAGAAACAGGAGTTTTAGTTGGATTGGATAAAGTTCGCTTTTATAAAAAGGTAACTATTAATACATTATTAAAGATTACGGCAAAATTGATTCGTGTTTGTGGAAAAGTGACCTTTTTTGATGGAGAAATATCTGATGAAGTAGACAAAGTGCTAACATGTCAAATGATATTTTCCAAAGAGAAGATTTAGGATGGTATTGGATATGGATGTTTTAGATATAATTAATAAAAGAAAAAGTATAAGAAAATACAAAAATCAGAGTATTCCTCCAAAATATCTAGATAAAATTATTGATAGTGCAAGAAAATGTCAATCGGCAAAAAACAGACAACCATGGAAATTAATGATTATTGAGAAACAGGATAAGGATATGATTGCTAAGATAATGCTAGACACATTTTTAAATGCACCTAGCCTAGAAAAAAAATATATGGCAAGTTCCGTTATGTCTTCTAAAGTAATCAAAAATGCTCCGATAGCAATTGGGATATTTAGAGATAACGAAGAAATACAATGGGAAAAAGAAGATTTATTGTCAATAGGAGCTGCTATTGAGAATATGTGTTTGGAAGCAACAAGCTTAGGATTGGGCTCAGTTTGGATTCGTGATGTTTATTATTCTGAAAAAGAAATAGTGAAACAATTATCAGTGAATAATTTCCAATTAATATCTATATTAGTAATTGGAATTCCGGATGATGAAAGTCCTTGTACGTCCAGAAAGGAAATGAAAGAAATTATATTTGGAGATTATATGAGTAATTAGTTTAGCAATCCTAAATGTTTTTGAAGTTTAATTTTGGGATAGAGTCACAAGAGAAGTTATTGTATGTCATACTCATTAATGGCGACTTTATAAGAACTGCATAATATTTAATGTGTTTAAAACTGTATTTAGGACTCGCACTAGATAATCTATGTTTTTGAAAGACTGAGTTGCTTGAAAAATTAGTGTAATATTAGTACTGTTTATTATAACCTTTTATAAATGGATTTTTTAAAGGTAAGAGAAGTGGAAAAATTGATATAGGAAGTAAGCGCCTAATTTAAGGGACGTAATTTATCCTAAAATTAGGCGCTTATCTATATATGGTGTGAAATGCTACTGTTTTAGCATTTCCTACCAATCATTATAGAGCGAATATCCGGTGAATGCATTCACCCTAAAATTAGGCACTTACAAATAAAAGGAAAAATAGCATGATTTTCAGGATTTATTACTATATATCTTTTCAGATGAATTTTCGCTATATAATTATTTATATTCAGAAAGGAGAAAATCGTGAAAGGGATAAAGAATTATAATGTAGAGAAACAACATAAAAAGGGGAAGCTACATGCAATTGAGCGGATTGAAAGAATATTGAACAAAGATACTTTTTTTGAATTTGGAAGTAATGTGGGTTCATATAAAGAGGAGTACAAAGAACAAAGTTTATTAGATTATGATGGCGTAATTACAGGTTATGGTTATATTGGCCGTAAGCTAGTATATATATATTCGCAAGATTTCACTGTATGTGGTGGAACAGTTGGGAAAAAACACGGAGAAAAGATAGCTTTAACAATTAAAAAGGCTATAGAAAATAAATGCCCAATTATCGGAATAAATGATTCGGGTGGTGCACGTATACAGGAAGGAGTTAATGCATTGGCAGCTTATGGAGACATTTTTTATTATAATACATTGGCTTCTGGATATATACCACAAATATCAGTTGTTTTAGGTCCATGTGCCGGAGGAGCGGTATACTCGCCAGGAATAACGGATTTTGTATTTATGGTTGATGAGATTAGCCATATGTTTGTTACTGGACCTAAGGTTATTCAAGAAGTTACAGGTATTTCTTGTAATGAGGATGAGCTAGGAGGGACAAATATCCATAAAAAGATTTCAGGTGTTTCTCATTTTGTCTTTTCAAACGAAGATGATTGTTTCGAGAAATTAAAAAAGTTGATTTCAATAATTCCTACTTCAGTTTATGATACAAAAATAAAAAATGTAAAGTATAATAAAAAATTCTTTACAAATATACAGAATATTGTTCCTAAAAATCCAAGGAAAATTTATAACATAATTGATATAATCAATGAAGTGGTGGACGTAGATAGTTTTTTAGAAATTCAAAAGGAATTTGCTACCAATATAGTGGTTGGGTTTGGAAAAATAAGTGAGATAACAGTTGGAATTGTTGCAAATCAGCCGAGTGTCATGGCAGGTGTACTAGATTGTGATTCTAGCGATAAAGCGGCTAGGTTTGTACGTTATTGTGACTCTTTTAATATACCAATTATTACATTAGTAGATGTCCCGGGGTTTCTGCCTAGTGTAGAGCAAGAAAAAAAAGGAATTATTAGACATGGTGCAAAACTATTATATGCATATGCAGAAGCTACGACAATAAAGATAACAATTATTCTTAGAAAAGCGTTCGGTGGTGCCTATATTGCAATGGGAAGTAAACATTTAAGAACAGATTTTGTATATGCGTGGCCTCAAAGCCAAATATCAGTAATGGGAGCTGAAGGGGCTGTAAATGTCATTTACGCGCAAGATCTTAAAAGACTTAGTGGAATGGAAAGAGAAGATTTTAGAATAAAAAAAATGCAAGAATATGAAAACATTTACATGTCTTCTTTAATTGCTGAAAAAGAAGGTTATATAGATGAGATATTAGATCCTAAAGAAACGCGATTACGTATCTTTAAAGATATAATGTGTTTGCAAAATAAACAAGAGATAATACACATTTCTAAAAAACATGGAAATATTCCATTATGATATAAGAAATTTAAAGAAAATTAAAGAAAATGGAGTTAATATTGTTAGAAAGTTTGAGGTGTTTTTAATGAGAGTATGTATGTTCCCCGGGCAAGGATCACAGAAACATGGGATGGGAAAATCTTTATTTAGTAAGTATCCTGAGTATGTTAAAAAATCAGATGAAGTTTTAGGGTATTCGATTGAAGAATTGTGTTTAAATCCGGAAAAAATAAATTATTTGAATATGACAGAATATACACAACCTGCTTTATATTTAATTAATACATTAAATTATATGGAATTTCTGAAAGATAATCATTTGCCAGAATACTTTATAGGTCATAGTTTGGGAGAATATAATGCGTTACAAGCAGCGAGGATTATTGATTTTGAAACAGGAATGCGTTTAGTTCAAAAAAGGGGAGAACTAATGGGGAGAATTAAAGATGGTGCTATGGCAGCTATTTTGAATATGCCTTTATTACAAATTAAACAAATATTAGCAGAAAATAATTTATCAGGAATTGATATCGCTAATATAAATAGTAATACTGAAATAGTCATTTCTGGACTTAAAAATGAATTAACTAAATGTACAGAAATTTTAGAAAAACATGGAGCTTATATAATAAGACTAAATGTAAGTGGGGCATTTCATTCTCGATACATGGAAATAATACTAGAAGAATATAAAAAGATATTATCAAAGACAAAATTTGCTGAACCTAAAATACCTGTTATTTCAAATTATAGTGTATGTGAATATACTAAGGAGAATGCATTGGAAAATTTATTATTACAAATTGTAAAGCCTGTTCGCTGGGTTGATACTATAGAATATCTAAAAAGAAAGGGATGTTGCGATTTTATACAAATTGGTTCAGGGCGAGTTTTAATTAAATTGTGTAACAATATTTTAAATACACCTAAATAGTTTTTGAAATATTTATTGAATGGATTTGAAGTCCTTAATAATGATTTTATTTACAAAGTTGATGACGACATTTGCTTCAGAAAATTACGACAACAACAGATTGATAGCTGTCTGTAGAATGGGTGTGCGATGTATGAAGGAAGTGATGCTTGATTTATTAGATGTATGCCTAAAATCTAAATTTGCCTAAAAAATTTTATAATAAAATAACTGTTGTATAAAGATCAAACTTGGTGTTACAGTATTAGTTCAATCTAATAACTCAGTCGGAACGTCTGCAAAATGTTTTACTGGGTAACTATATAAAATATTGGAAATAGATGTCTTGCATAATCGTTAAATACATAAAACAAGTGATACAATAAAAATTGTTTCCATGTACTCTGAACAGAGTATAGAAGGGTCTATTTTTGTATAGAATACAATATAAAAGGAGTAAATATTGTATGAATACAAGAGTAAAAGAATTGCGAGAGAAAAAAAATCTAACACAACTAGGACTTGCAATAAGAGCTGAAACATCACAACAGACAATTAGCAAAATAGAAAATGGAACATGTATCCCTAAAATTGATTTAGCTATACGTTTAGCTGCTATATTTAATGTATCTTTGGACTATTTGTTTGAATTATCAAATTCAAAGCGAAGTATTGAGTCACAAATTTTTTGTAATAAGAAGTTGGAAAAATATTTTGATTTAATTGTAGATTTTGATAAATTGAATGATGAAAATAAGGAAACTATAGAGATAATTTTAGGAAGGTTTCTTGATATTCAAGAAAAAGATAATGGATAAATATGAAATCATTAAAAATAGCTATATGTGATGACGACCGTATACAAGCATCAATTATTGAAAAATTAATTGAAAAAATAGCAGTTACCAAATTTATAAATGTTGATATTTCAGTTTTTTATGATGGCATGACCCTGAAAGACTACTATAAATGTCATAATAGTTTTGATATTGTATATTTAGATATAGAAATGACTAGAATGGACGGCATAAAAACGGCACAGCATATAAGGGCAATTAATTCAGATGTTATTATCATTTTTATATCAGGATATGAGAATTATTTTTTGCAATTGTTTGAGGTAGAGCCATTTAGGTTTATAAAAAAACCAATCGATCCCGCAAAATTTGAAGAAGTATTTTGTAAAGCATATGAACGAATTATGCAACAGCCTATTTATTTTACATACAAATATAAAAAGATGATACATAAAATTTTATTAAGGGATATTTTATTTTTTGAAAGTAAAGGGAGAATTGTTAACATAATATTGAATACTGGAGATAAAAAAGAGTTTTATGGGAAATTGGATAATATAGAAAAAAACTTGTGTAATACAAGGATCCCCTTTTTAAGAATTCATCAATCATATTATGTAAATTTTATTTATATAAAAGACATGAGTTTTTCTAAAATCGTGTTAAACAATGGTATGATTCTTTCTATTAGTGAGGAACGCCAAAAATTTGTTAGAGAAACATTTTTGGGGATTTTAGGAGCAGAATATAATGGATAGCGTTATATCATTTATGGATTTTTTATTTCCAGGATTCTTTATCTTGATTTTAAAAGAATACTTTGAACTATTTTTAGAGAATAGATTTAGTAAAAAATGGATTCCATATGTATTTTTTTGTATGTATTGGTTAGAAGACTATATTATAAGTAATAGTATTGTATTAGGAGTACCATATAGTTTATTCTTTACAATATTTAATTTGTTCCTTTTATGCAAATTAATTTACAAAGATTCTATAAAAAATATTCTATTTTCTGTATTTTTAATAGAATGTTTGGGATGTATTTCTGAAATGCTCATTAGCATTTTTCTAAATAAAACAATTAGTGATAAGTTTGTAGGGGGAATATGTTCTAAAATTTTACTTTTGATTTTTATTAGAATAATTAAGCTTATGAAAAAACAAACAAATTATGAGTATATATCATTAAGAGATTGGATTATTAATATTTTAATTTCTCTTTCAAGCATTTATATTATATATTCATTTTATTTAGAAACTAATTCTGACGGCAAATATGTCAATAGGGTATCAGTGATGTTAGCGGTGATGCTAATATTATTGATAAATGTATTGTCATTCAATATGCTGAATAGGATTGCTAAAAATTTTGAGGTTTTACATGCAAATACTATATATAAAAATCAAATAAAACTATTAATGACAAGAGAAAATAATAGACGTGAAATTTCTTCTCAGATGCAAAAGAATATTCATGATTTTAAAAATCATTTGATTTGTATTAAAGAGTATGCTGAAAGAAAGAATTATAAAAAAATTATAGATTACATAAATATATTACAAGGACATAGCTGTGAAAATACATTTTTGAAAAAATATAGTGGAAATGAAATTATAGATTATCTTATATCGGAAAAAGTAAATATAGCAAAACAAAAAGGAATTAATGTTTTTACAGATATTTCTATCCCTGAAACTTTTGAGTGTTCAGACTTTGACATATGTATTATATTAACTAATGCCATTGATAATGCAATAGAAGCAATAATCGATATAGAAACAAAAATAGATAAAAATATTCATTTAATAATGAAATATGCTAAGGGTAGTTTATATATATGCGTAACCAACCCGTGTCTGAAACAAGTAGATATCTTAGGAAATGGTATGATACGAACAACGAAAAAGTCACCATATGGACACGGAATAGGAATTTCTTCGATTCAAAAGGCAGTGGAAAAATATAATGGTTTGGTTAAAATGGGAATTGAGAAAAGTATATTTAAGATAGAAGTTATTCTTTATATGTAGTCTTTTAAAGTTGGAATTAATTACATTTAAATTCAAGACTTTACTCTTAATGTGAGAGTGGAATCAATTGGACCTGTTGACAAACTAAAGAAAAATGGCTTTCTGTATGGTATACTTATTATATCAATTGCAGGAGGTCTTTTTTTATGATGGGAAAACAAAGCGGACAAATCCAGATGGTAATCCTTGACATAGATTCTATGATTCCAGAGAATCATCTTCTGAGACGGATTAAAAACTGTGTAAATTATGATTTTATATACGAAAAGTCGGCCTCCTATTATTCTCCTGTTGGCAGAAAATCGATTGATCCCGTTGTTTTGATAAAAATGCTGCTGATTGGTTATCTTTATGGGATCAAATCAGAACGAAGACTTGAGGAGGAAGTATCTCTTAACCTTGCTTACCGCTGGTTTTGTGAAATTGATCTGATGCATAGAGTACCAGACCATTCAATATTTAGCCAGAATAGAAGAAGACGTTTTCAGGATACCGGCATATTCCAGGAAATTTTTAATGAGATCGTACTGAAGTGTATAAAGTTTGGGATCGTATCGGGAGAAACCGGTGTTGCGGATGGTTCATTCCTTCCGTCCAATGTATCCTGGGACAGCCTCTATGAGGCAGTTGAAACGGTCCAATAATCCATTGTAAAATATATGGAAGAACTGGAAGTAGAGCTTTCATCCATGCCTGGATATAAAGAACCGGAAAATGTAAAAAAAGAGAAAGGGTCTTTAAAAAGCCGGACAGATCCAGAGTGTGGTTATATCTATCAGGCTCGTAAAAAAGGGATGGGTTATCTGACGGAAATGACAGTGGATACCAGTCATGGAATTATTACCGATGTGAATTGTTATCCTGAAACCGGAGGGAAAGTGATATTATCTATCAGGAAATTGGATTAGATGGCGGATATGATATAGGAGCAGTACACAGAGGGCTGGAGTTATTAGGGGGGGCAAGGTTATACAGCTATCCGTGAATATCAGAACAATGCAATGAAAAAGGGATTCTGTTATGAGGAAGAAACAGATCGCTTTGTATGTAGACAGGGAAAACATTTTGCATTTCAGAAATTAATTTATAAAAAGTCAACACAGAACTATTACCGTTTATATAGCCGTTCAAAGAAACAATGTAAAAACTGTCCGGATTTTGCATCTGGTGCTACAGATCTCGGTACAGTCAGGATCAATGCAAATGCTTATTATCCCTCTTATTTTCGAAACAGCAAGAAAGTGGGGACCAGTGATTATTTGAGGGTCATGCGTCTTAGGAAGATATGGGCAGAAGGAACATTCGCAGTTTTAAAGAGAGAACATAAATTGAATAAAATCCAAAAAAGAGGCCTTCAGAAAGCGACAGAAGAATGCCTCTTATCGGAAACGGCATTATATCTAAAACGACTGGTAAAAGTGGTTTGAATAACTGAATTTACCAGCCGTTTTATGATATTTCAAAAAGATATGTAGAAATAAACGCTGAAAAAGTGAGTTTATCAACAGGTCCTCAATTCTGTGTAAACTCTAAATGAGCTATATATTCTCTTAGATTGATGTTAAAATAAATATCAATTTAAGAGGATTTTTTGTGACCGAAGAGGAAATGAATCCAGACACAAAATGTTCATCAGTAGATTATTAGAAAAATGCGAACTGAAAGATGATTAAAATATGTAGAAAGATTTATTAGGGGATACTCTATTGGGAGTGCTTGAAGTTGAAATGGATGATAATCTTAGCTATCCCAAGTATGATTACAAAAATAAAGAAACCGACAATAACCAGAACGGTTATATTCCTAAAACGGTTACATCTTTCATGGAAAACATTACTTTAGATATTCCAAAGGATAGGAAATGCATTTTTGAACTACAGAGTGTAAAAAAGTCTAACTGTTGTAGTTCTTAATTGAGACTATGAAGAAAAGTCACTAAATAAGATCTTCTATGATAATGATAGGTGAAAGGTTTGAATAAAATTAGCGTTTTACCTTGATTTATATATGGCAGTTATAAAATTACATGTCAAGATCGGGTGATAAATTCGCCCGTCTTTCTAACCTTTTTATTATTCTGGTAAGCGTCCCTCATACATGAATATAGCGCTTTTAAAAGGGCTGTATCGCTCGGAAATATGCTTCTCTGACGATTCAGATTCTGATAGGTAGAATTCAGGGATTCAATGGCATTTGTTGTATAAATGACTTTTCTAACGGTTGATGGAAACTTGAAAATCGGGGAAATGGCATCCTAGTTATCCTTCCAGCGTTTCATGGAACTCGGATATTTGTGAGTCCATTTTTCCGTTACCCAACCCAAAGCTTTCTTTTCATCCGCTGCCTGATATATCGTCTTCAAATCTGCTACAAATGCTTTTCTGTGTTTATCCGGAACATACTTCAAGGTATTTCTCACCTGATAAACGATACATATTTGATATTCTGTTTTAGGAAATGCTGCAGCAATCGTTTCTTTGATACCGGTTAGTCCATTTGCATAGATGTACAGGATATCTTTTACACCACGATTTTATAATTCGTTTAAAACAGAGAGCCAATACTTTGAACTTTCATTTTCTCCTACACTGATTGTAAGTACTTCTTTTTTATCTTCCGCATTAATCCCAAGAATCACATACGTAGCAAGATTCCGAAACACTCCATTATCACGAACAGAATAATGAATCACATTAATGTACAGGACTGGATAAACTTCATCTAAAGGTCGATTCTGCCAGACTTCAATTTGTGGAAGAATCTTGTCTGTAACGTCTGATATAAAACCTTCTGATGTTTCAAATCCATAAATATCTTCGATAGTTTCTGAAATTTTCCGGGTTGTCATACCTTTTGCATACATAGAGATTATCTTCTGATTGATATCTGAAATTTCTTTCTGCTACTTCTTTATTACTTGAGGTTTAAGGATTAATTTTCTGTCTTGTGAAATTTCAATTTCCATAGGACCATAATGGCTATTTATTCTTTTTTGCTTATAACCATTGTGATAATCATCGCTATCAGAACGTTCTAATTTTTCATATCTCAAGTGGTTGTCCAATTCCGTTTCCATCATCTCTTTGATGGTTCCGTCAAGAAGATGTTTCAGAGCTTCCTGGATGTCTTCTGCTGATTGGATATCGTATTCTTCCAAGAGCTGGTGAATGATATTACGTTTTCCTTCTGTCTTTTGTACTCTGTGTACAGTTTTTTCTCTTGCCATAATTAAAATGGCCTCTTTATGATAAAATATTTACCATAGAAGACCCTCTAAAGCATTATTTACAGAAAAAGTTTCACTCTTAATTTGAACTGCCCACTGTTACAATTGACAATTCTTAATGGCCAAATTTCTTTGAAAACTATAGTCTGACTTATATTTAGTTTCAAAATATGAACATTAAACTTTTGATATTATTATTTGTTAAACATAAAAAGTTGATTACTAAAATTCAACCTGATAACTTCTTGATTTTCCGAAGATGTGCAACTGACTAAAGCTATAAAATCTTTTTTATAGTTGCATTATCTGATTATAAAAGATATAGGTGGTATTGTGTTTTACTTACTATTGGTGAATAGTCAATCACTAAAATATTAGAAAATGATCATAGAAAAGAACCACTATATAACACTTTTTAAGCATCACCTATTGAAAGAATGCGTGATTTTTACATCTAACTACGGATTTATTACAAGATGTGGCATTATTCCTTTTAATATGATATGAAAAAGTAAATAAACATTGGGAGGAATAATAATGAGAATTAAAAATGTTATTATGAGGTCTTTTATGAAATCTATTGTCATTTTTTCAACTTTAATTTGTATAATTTCAAGAGAAGGAATTTGTTTTTTCATATATCATGAAAATGATTTTCCAGATGAATTGAGGAAATATTAAATAAAGATGAAAAAAATAGTTGATAGAATAGTAGAATTACTATTAAAAGAAGAGTGCATTGATACAACACAAATTATAAAATTATCATATGGATTGGAAACTGGATTAGAGATAATAGTTAGTTCAGCGTATATATTTTTAATTATGGCATTGATAAATCAAAAAACTTTTTTTGCTACATTTCTAATTGCATTTTCTTTGTTAAGATTTTTTACAGGAGGAGTACATTTAAACAAATTTATATCGTGTTTTATATTTTCAAATATAGTTTTAGTTTTGGTTATTTATAATGCTAAAATATTTGAAAATTTACCATATGCTATTACTATAATTCCAGCACTAGTAGTTATATGCATCCTTTCACCGCAATCAAGTTTAAAACGGAAATTGTCATATAAAGAAAAAAAATTTTTTCACTAAAAAGAAATGTGGTACTCATTGTACTTATTACTGTGGCATATGTTAATAAACAATCTAGCATAATGTGTGCGATTCAATGGGCAATCATAGTTAATGCAATTTCGTTGGTAATAGGATACATAAAAAATGAAAAAATTATATCTTATTACAGGATAAATAAAGATGCTGTCTGATGCCAATTTAAGCATAAATAAAATCTGATGAAGTAGTTATGTTTCTGTTTGGATTTATATTATATGCTTTATGATAATTTTCAAGTCCATTGGCTTTACGTATTATCAAAAACTTTATAAAGTAAATAAATTTAAATAGAGAAACTAGATTGGAGAAGAAGTGCTAGAGATATAAATGATACAGAATTTTGTACTGTATCATTTTTTTTTGCTTTTTTACAGAAAATCCATGAATTTTTAGTTGGTATATAGTAGGAGCACCTTGATAATTTCATAGAGTAAATTTAATTCTGTCAAGAATAATAGCAGTGATCCATCAATTTCCAGGTGGAAGATTTAAAACATGAGGGACATAAGGAGAATGAAAATGATTAAAATAGCAGTTATCATTTTAGGTATTATAACAATCAGTATGATTGCTTGCATCTTATGTACGTCTGTTATAGCAGGCAAGAGAGCAGATGAAAGTATAGAAAGATATTTTAAGGAACAGAAGAGAGGGTAGAATTATATGAGAAAATCGGGTGTGGTATCAAAAGATGTAAAAGGAAAAGATAATGAAGTTTACCATGATATTATATCGCTATTTAAAATATACAGATCTGTCAATTGGAAAATGCAGATTAAAATCAATCAAGTAAAGCAATGCTTTCATACAGAATATGGCACCGATGTAGATGAATTTTTAGATAGTGTTTATCAGGCAGGAATGGATATCAATCTGGATATGGAAGATATGAGGGAGAGGATCGAATCTATCAATCAGGCGAATAAATATTTGAAGTTGATTGATGAGGCGGTAGAGTTAATGAGAAAATATCACCCGCAGGGAGAAAAGTATTATTGGGTACTTTATTATACCTACATGTCTGCTTATAGAGCAGAGAATACAGATGAAATTCTAGATAAACTGGAACCGCATTTTCCACGGATACCAAGAATACACAGAGCCACTTATTTTAGATGGAGGGATAAGGCGTTTGAGGCAGTCAGCAACATCCTATGGGGATACGAAGCAAAAAATCAGCAAATATTGAAGCAGGTAAATCAGAACTATCAAGAATAGGTAAATAAAATAGCCAAAGGGCTGGAAAGGAGAAATATGGGATTTGTTATGAGTATAGATACAGGCAATAAAATGATGAAAACCAACCATTTTATTTTTCATTCGGGAATAAAAAGGAAGGAACAAAAAATCCTTCCTGGAGAAGAAGGAATTTTTTTTAAAGGGATCAACTATTTGGAGAGTAATCAGAGAATTTCCTATTTGGAAGATAAAACAATTGATGATAGGTACTATATTTTGACATTACTTGGAGTGGCAAAAGAACTGGAAAAAGAAGGGATAGAAACTGGTATTCATGAAGGGGGAACAATTCCAATCCAGTTATTAGTTGGACTTCCGCCGGGAGATTATGGAAAACAAATCCGGAAATTTCGGGAATATTTTTGGCGACAAGGAAAAACAGTTTATTTTTCTTATAAAGGGAAACCATACAGAATACGATATGAAAGTGTAAAGGTATATATGCAGGGATATTCTGCGTATATTTTAGTGGCAAATCAGCTTCATTTACAAGAGCAGCCAAAGGTTTTGCTGATAGACATTGGAGGATTTACAGTAGATTATCTGTTAGTCCGGTATGGAGTAGTAGACAGGACAAGAATTGATTCCCTTCCAGAAGGGATTATTATGCTCTATAAAAGAATTATGGTAGGAATAAGGCAGCGTTTTAATCTTTATCTCGAAGAAATAGACATTGATAATATTCTTTTTAAAAGGAAAACGCCATATTCAGAATTGGTTATTCGAAGGACATTTGAAATTGCTGCAGAATATATGAGTGATTTATTAGGTTCTTTTTTAGAATTTGGTATTGATTTTCGAACAACAGTGACTGTTTTCGTGGGAGGCGGAACGGTTCTTTTAAAGGATATTATTGATGAGGTGTGGAAAAGATATCATTCAACATATTATGTTTTAGACGATCCGAAAGCAAATGTAAAAGGCTTTATCAAACAATATATGGCAGAAAAGGCAGGATATTAAAGGGAGGACGTATGACAAAACAGAATCCGTACAGATTTTCCCTGGGATTTGATGAAGAGGATCCGGAACATCAAGAAGTTGCAAAAATACTAAACCAGTTAGGTCATAGAAAAGCAAAGTTTGTTGTAAAGGCGGTTCTTGCATATCATAAAAACATAGAAGGAAAATATTCAAAAGAGCTGGCGGTGATAGACAAGAAGCTGGATACACCAAAGAAAAACAGAGTTATACAATTACAAGAGGAATTTCTTCCAACTCTGCAAGAGGAGGATATTCTCATGATACAGAAAAATAAAGAATTGCTTCAGGAAATGGAGAAAGAGGAATTAGAGGAAAATAAAAGTTCCTATAAAGAAGAACTTTAGAAAGAGAGGAAAAAATGCGGAATAGAGTAGAGTATATTTTAGGCGGAATGACAATTTTACAAGGACTGCTTGTGGGGGTGGCATGGAATGGAAAGAAATGGGCATTTCTGCTGTTGACATTATTGTTATTTTTACAGGAAATGGTTCTTATTCTTTTTTTAGTTAGGAAGAGATATCAAAAAAAGTTTTGTCCAAAATGTGGAATTGAAATTATTATTTGGTATCGGATTTGTCCTAATTGTGGATACATATTCAAACCTGGATGTAAAAAAGAAGATTTAACAGAAATGATTGAAGATGCCTTGGATCAAGAGGAAATTGAAGAGTTTGATCATTTGGAAAATTCGATAGACAGAATGGAGGAAATAGAAGAATGCATGATTGAAAGATATATACATAATGAAAAGAATATATAAGTTTATTTATGCTGTCTTTTGCTGCGAAAACATAATCAGAGTAGTAAATGAATATTGTGCTGTTAGAAGAACTCTAGCAGCTTTTTTGTAATTATTACTTAAAAGTAAGTAATAGTAACATAGAAGTAAAACTCTCCACCTGGAAACGGATTATAGATTAAAAACAGATTTCAGGAGGAGATTTATGGATAAACAAAAACGAACTACCATAGATGAATTTAGTGCATACCTACAGAGTGCAGTAAGAAATACCACTATCAACTATATGAATGATAAAAGTAAGATCAAAGAGCATGAGATCACTTTAGAAGAGGATTTAGAAGAGTTAGAAGGAAGTGTAACAGAATGGAATGAGATGATGGAAGCACACAATATTTTTTCGGGAAAGATTGATCCGGAAAAATTGTTTGCTCAGGTAACAGATAATAAACTTTTACATATATTGAAAAGTTTTTCGGCATTGCATATAAAGGTTCTCTGTCTGCGAATATTGTACGAAAAAACCTTTGATGAAATAGGAATGGTTATAGGAATATCCGGGAAAAAGGCTGAAAACACCTATTACAACATAATAAAAAAAATTCGTAGAGAGTTAGGGGAAGGAAAAGATGCAGGAAAGAGAATTTGAGGAATTATTATGGAAAGCACGAAATAAAGATAAAAAAGCAGTATTCGAAATTATAGAAATGTACCGTCCTTTGCTATTAAAATACGCAAAAAGTAGTGGGAAATTTGATGAAGATTTATACCAGGAATTGGTATGTGCAGTTTTAAAAAGTATTATAAAATTTCCTATGAAAACAGAAAATACAATAATTTGTGCATTAAGTATTGATGAACACAATATATTGTGATATGATAATTATGTAACTATTTATGATATCAGCATAGGCTGACATCACAAAGGTATAGTCCTATTTTAAATAGGAGAAGAAATTTAGGATAGGGATATATCCATAAGAAAAAGAATGGCATTGATTGTTATTGGGCAGTCAGTGCCTTTTTTATGTTGAAAAGGAGGAACAAGGATGGTAAAAAACAAGAAAATCAAAAAAATGATATGGACGCATGGCTGGGTGGTATTTCCAGTTGTTACGGGTAGACCACTGCACTATTATTGGAAAGGGAAAAAATTCCAAACAGAAGTAGTTAAAAAAATTATTGCTTTGGATGCAAATCATATTGTAGTAGAAGGAGAAGAAAAGACCTATTATATACAGTTTTTTGCAGATGAAGCAGGAAGTTTAAAAGCAACAGCGTAGCAAATGGCAGGATCAAGAAAGGGATTATATTTCTTGTTCCTGCTTTTTAAAAGTAAAAAAGATGAGGTGACTTAGACGAGTTGGATATGTTTTCATATAGAAAATGAAAGATTGTTAAAAAATTCTGTTTCAGAAGAAATAAGAGTAGAGTGTGATAAACTTTTCAGGCAAAGGGGATACGAAGAAAGAGGAAGATGGATACCGGAGAAAGAAGTAATCTTGTCTTATATTGTAGAAGGGGTATATTATGCCGCAGTCAGGACAACGGACCGATTTGGGAAAAGCTTTGTGTATGCAGCAATTTTTCCATTCTGTCTTCAAAAAGAGAAGTATTATAATTTGTTATGTAATGAACAGTATGAAGGAGAGTTACCGCAGGAATGTCAGTGCCCGATGGAAATTTTATTATTGCTGAGTTCGACGGCTTCTGCTCTCGCTAAAAAATGGAGAAATAACTGTTGGAGTTATCATAAGAAAGAACATTATCAGGAATATAAAATGAATATAAGAAAACAATCGTCAGAACATAGAAAAAAAGAAAATTATAAAAGGGATTCCAGGAGAAAGATAACAACACGGCCATGGTATAAAGCGGCAAATGCATAAGCAGATCTAGTAGAAATAGAGGCCTAATCATTTATCATAAAGAGGAGTACACAGAGTCGGAGCAATAAGGATATGCTCTCGAATTTCTGGTACTCCTTTTTTGTATTCACATTTTTGAATGAAGTTTAAATATAATCTTTAATTGTGTTATTCCACAGCCAAATCCCAACTTGCCCAAAATGCTTGAAGTTTATATTCGTTAGGGTATTTACTCTAATCTAAATAAGTTATTCTTTCTTATTCAAAATCATTGAAATTCTATAAAACTTATTTATTGTAAGTCGGAGGTATCCCCTGATTCATCGCCACTTATATCTGCATTTGTACACCATACAAGTGTATATTTATCATCATGACCGGTTGTGTTACAATTTTTGCATCTCCAGTAGGTTGTTGTTTTTACTTGACAATATCCTGGGTGCGTTTTTCCATGGATACGTGTGGTGTCTGGTGTTCCATTGCTGACGATATTGGTGTGATGACCAGTTGAACATCCGCCTGCTTTTAAATCAGATGAGATTGGCTGATATTCAAATGTTACTAATCCTGCTTGTGTGATCGTGCCGTCTGCATTTTTCTCATTAATAATTTTTTGATTTGTAATCACTTCTTTGCATTCATTTGTTTGGTTAGTGTCGGTGTCACTAGCATAAACTGAGAAAGGAATTACACCTAAAGCTGTGACTGTCAATAATAATGTGAGTATTTTTTTCTTCATTATAGTACCTCCTAGTAAATGACTTGTTTTAAATTTCAGTATTAGAATATCATAGGGGTGTAAAAACTATATTCTTTATTCTATAAAAATATTGTTAAATGAATTTTATGGAATAGAGAGCTAGAAATTACTATAGATACAAAAGGAATAGATTTTTCAAAAATCATATCATTGTAATGTTTATATGTTTTTGCAAAGGATATAAAAATAATATTGGATTACTATAACATTGCGACCGCTCTGAAATTGACATCGGATTCTTAAAGATTTACAATGGTAACGTAAAGTTTTGTGCATGTGAGTATCTACATGGAGGGCCGCAGAACTAAATAATCAGGAAAAAGAGCAATCAGAAATGGTTGCTTTTTTTGTTGCCCTGAAATAAAGAGGAAGGGAGGATGATGTTTGTTTCATAAAAAAATACAAGTACATATTGTAGAAAAATTGAGGAAACCACAGTTTAAAATGACGACTGCCTGGATTCCTCAATTTATGTTTATGGGATTTTTCATGATTACCATGCTGACGTGGTTTACACAGCCGGTATATGCTGCAGATATCTTTTCTATGGCGAAAGATGCCATGCAGAAGGTGTATAACGATGTAGTAGGAATTGCTACTGTTGCAGCAGTCGTGTGTTCAGCAGTATGTTTGTTTTTGATGAATTTTTCAAAAAGCGGAAAAACCGTTGATGAGTCAAGGACGTGGCTAAAACGCATTGTCATTTGTTGGGCAGTACTAATGGTACTTGGAGCAATTGTAAACTACATGGAAGTTCTTGTCCCACAGCAAAATTTTACTGGTTAAAAAAACAGAATATACCGGAGCCCTCCCGGACAAAGGAGGTTGATGAAGTTAGTTGGGCTGGTTATTAGAATTACTGATTGAAGGTATTCGGGAAATTTGTTCACAGTTTTTAGTAGACATGATGGATCTCATTACCGGAATGTTCACAGACTTATTATCCTGTAATTTAAGCCTGTTTGAAGACTTATTCACGGTAGTAAAAGATTTGTATGAAAACGCCATTCTTCCTATGGGCATAGCAATCTTATTGCTGATTTTAGTCTGGCAGTTATTTAAAACGATGTTTGGAAGAGGTGGTGTTGAAGCAGAAGATCCGGTGGAGTTGGTATGCAGGAGTTTCTTGTGCTTTTTTATGTTGCTATTTGCCAGACCGGTAGCAAATTATATTTTGGAAGTGGCAGGCACGCCTTATCAGTGGGTGGCAGGAACGGAAATTGAAGTGAAGAGTTTTTCTGATTTTGTAACTTCACTGGATCAGGCGTCGGCAAGTCTTGGAATTGATGGACTGAGCATTTCTATTTTGCTGTTAATCATGCAGTTTGTGGTTGCATGGAATTATTTTAAAATGCTGTTCATCATCGCAGAGCGCTATGTTTTGTTAGGCGTTTTTTCTTATACAGCACCTTTGGCATTTTCAACAGGTGGCTCTAAGGCAACCAATAACGTATTAGCATCTTGGAGCAAGATGTTTGGCGGGCAGGTTGTGCTGATCATTATGAATGCGTGGTGCATGAAAGTCTTTTTGAGTGGATATGGAAACCTGACGGCAAGTCATTATGGATTTACAAAATTTTTTATTGCAACATTGTGTTTGATAGGATTTACAAAAGTTTGCTTCAAAATGGATTCTTATATGGCTTCACTTGGAATTAATCTTGGAAGAATGTCAAATGGAATGGGAGCTTTGGGTTTGATGATGGCAGCCAGCCGATTATTCTCGTTTGGGCATAGCAGTCATAGTTCTTCTGAAAGAATGGAGAGCGGAGAGCATACAGGAACTGGAAATGGAGAAGCAATGGGAACGGCTTCTGGTATGGGAGATGGAGCAGGTCCGATTCCAATGAGTGCCGGAAATCCGATAGATATGGAAGACATAGGCGAGGATTATATGGAAGGAAGGCAGCAGGAAGAAGGATATCCAGATAGCACAGGTGATGGTAAAACAGCAGATATGGCTTCAGAAGAAGAAAATATTCTGGCAGAAATGGGAATTGTTCCAGAGCAGGAGGAAGTGGAAAATTCAGAAGGTTGTGCAGAAAATTATGGAGTTGGAGTGGGCAGTGAACCGATTGGTAAAGAGGAAACAGAAGAAACTGAATCCACACAGGAACAAGAAAATATTTCTGACCTGCCCAATAATCCAGTACCAGATATTTCTGATTTGGAAGCTGAAACGACTGGAAATAATTATGCAGATGGTATGTTGGAAGCAGATGGTATTCCAGTAGAAACTGAAAATGGAGAAATATCCAATGCAGAGGGAGTTTTTGATTATCCGAGAGAAGAGGAAACAGCAGCTTCTGCTGGTATGGATTTGGAAACAGGAAGCATCGGTGAAAGTGAAATGGATCTGGAAGGTGTGACAAGCGGAAGTGCCGGAAGGGAATATTCCGCACAGGAAATTTCAGGTGGAATGGAAACTTCAGGAGCCGGTATCTTAAACGAAATTGGAGAGAGTAGTGTCCCTACATCGAAAGGAAACTCTACGATTTCAGAATTTTCACAAGAAACAGGACAATATTCAACGGGAGATCCTATTGCTGGTGAGAATGAGTTTGGTCAAAGTGTGGAAGGAAGAATTTCAGATGCACCGATTACGGAGGAAATGGAAGGAGGTCATGTTACAGGAAGAGATATGCTGCTGGACGGACAAAATGTAAGAGAAAGAGCATTTTCTGATGAAGCAGAAAGGATTTCAAAATCGGAAGAAGGAATTCCAGATATTCCAAAGTCACGACATGAATTGAGGCAGGGATATGATAATCGTGAAGACTGGTAGGGAGGTGTAAAAATGGCAGAAGAAAGGCAGGATACCTCGCCTCTTGACAGTACCGCAAATGCTGCAATGCAGACTGCAAAAACAGCAAAACAAGCAAAGCAGATTGCAGATGGTGTAAAAAGTGCAAAAAATGCAGCAAAAGGTACTCAGGCTGCTTCCTCTATAGCCACAGCAAGCGGTGGCAGCGTGGCAGGAAGTACGATTGGAACGGCAGTTGCAGGCCCTCTTGGAACAGTTATTGGATTCTTGGTAACAAATAAGACTTTCCAAAGAATTGTTGCAGGAGTTATGGCTGGAATTTTAATGTTCCTGTTCATCATTGTGAATTTTATTGGTATTCTTTTTTCCTATCTTGGATTTATGGATGCGAATTCATTTGTAAATGAGGCTCAGTCAAAAGAACTATCTGCAATCAGAAGCAGGATTGAACAAATATTGGAAGTAGAGGAATATCAGACAGAATTGCTATCTATTATTTCACAGGAACATGGGAAAAAACTACAGGAGATACAGGCAGATTATGAGGCAAATTATAAAGAGCATAAACTGACAATCATAGATGAGTATGAAACAAGATTAAAAGAAAACCTTCCGTATTACATAGGAATTTTGTTAATGCAGAAGTTGGATAGTACCACACAGAAATCTTTTCTTGGATATTCAGGTGGTTTTGATGCAGATTTAGATACAGATTTAAGTAGTCCGTATGATGCTTTTTTTGAGGAGGCGGCAAATACCTATAATGTGCCAGTAGCATTATTGATTGCAATGGGAAAAGTAGAATCCAACTTTGATCCTAATGTAGAATCCAGTGCAGGAGCAATTGGTATTATGCAGTTGATGCCGGGAACTGCGGCTTCCCTGGGAGTAACAAACCCTTATGATCCAAAACAGAACATCATGGGGGGAGCAAAATATGTGGCAGAACTTATAGGAATGTTTCAAGGACATGCGAATGCATTGGAATTAGTAATTGCAGGGTATAATGCAGGACCGCAGGCAGTTATCAATGCGGGATACCAGATACCACCCTATGCGGAAACCCAGAACCATGTAAAAAAAGTGATGGGATATATTCAGATATTAGAACAGCCAGGGGGAACGGGTAATTCGTCTGATGCAGAGGAAAGTCCAGAAGAACTGGAAAAAGCCTATCAATTATTAAAAAATGCAGTGACAGAATATGCACCGCAATTTTTTTCATGGTCTGTAACAAATACAACAGAGCAGTCCTCTGTGAAGACAATTTATTACATTGTAACAGAAGTTGGAAGGACAGAGATTACAAAAGAAACATATCTAGCTTTAACGGAAAGTGGGCAGAATGTGCAGATGGAAGAAGAAGTGCAGGAGTCTACGGTGGAGTATACATTAGCCCTGTTATTGAATTCTCAATTATCCCAGAATGGCAGCCGGTATGAATATAAATATGTACTGGATCAGGGGACATTTGAAATAGTTTTACGCGTTCTTCAGATCATGCAGGATGGAATTGATGCATTAAAGAAAGCTATTTTTTCGTTGTTTTCATGGACTGATTTTGTGACAGGAGGAGGCATTGATGACTCAATCACTGGGAATATCGATGTTACTGGCGATAAAATACGGTATGATACAGTCGAAGACTGTGTGAAGGAAGTCACTTATTTTAACCAGACAGAAGAACCATGGGCAAGTCTTCCTTATGGGACAAGCAATGTTGGCGCCGCCGGATGTGGTCCTACTTCTCTAGCAATTGTAATTTCTACTTTCACTGGCCAAAATGTGACACCGGAAATTACGAAAACTTTTGCAGAACAGAATGGGGAATATGTTCCCAATGTAGGTACCAGCCATTCTTTTGTGAAAAATGCGGCCACGCATTGGGGATTGACTTGTGAACGGGTTGGAAAGGATCGCATGGATTATGTAGTGGAGTCCTTAAAAGATGGAAAACTGGTTGTTGAGATTTGTGAAGCCTATACGATTACCGGTGGAAGCAGCGGGCATTTTATTGTTCTTACCGGAGTGACTGCAGATGGATATATTACAATTGCAGATTGTGCAAGTAGAGAAAGAACCGGAAAACTTTACAGTGTGGAAACAATAAAAAGTTACGGAAGAGATTTGTCGGAAGGAGCCTTTTGGATTATTGGAAAATAAGAATAAAGTGAGAAAAAGAGTTATTTTTGTGCTCACATGTACAATTTTTTGGCTTGTGTTTTCTGTTTCGGTTCTGGCTGTGACTATAGAAGAGTTACCTGTCATTAGCCGATGGGAAAATGGGAATGGTTATGACGAAGATGGAAATCGCTTGGAAGATACATGGGCATATGATTCGCTACATGAAGCTGGGAGATACGTTTTGTTTGGAAAGACTGGAGAAGTATTGCAAAAAGCAGAAGAATGGGAAAAGAAGGAGCAGGTAAGCGAAAACTTTACAGTGACGAATCAAAATACGGGAACTGTAGCGATACGCGCAAAAGTTTTTGAAGATTTTGCAGGAACTGTAGAGGGAAGTGTAAAAGAAAAACATGGGGTAGAATATCTGTTTGAATTGTGTGAAGCAAATCAGTATAGCACCAATTTGGAGTTATCACCTGGAAATTATCAATTATCCATAGATGCGATAGAGAAAGATCGTCGATATAAGGTGTTCTATGATACTGAAGAATTTACTCTGAAAGAATCAGAACTGAAAATGGAAAATCTTCAGGTGATAGAAGAATGTATCGGGACAATTACAGAAGAAAAAGCAATACAAGAATCTGAAAATGTGTCGCAAACAGAACAACTGAAAACAGATAACGTCTCAAAAGAAGTTTTAGAATTCATAGGGAAGCTGAGCATTCCATTATTGATTATTTCCCTTGCAGGCTATCTGTTTGTACACAGGAAAAAGCAACCATATACATAGGAGGCAGAAAATGTCAGAAAGAGAAAAAGTAGATACTTATACCATACCGCCGAATTTTGCAGAATCAGGGAAATGGTTTTCTGGAAGAGTAAGTGCGGGCAATGTAATTGAAGCGGCAGTTATGTCGCTTATTTTATTGAAAATTTTGCTGCAGATACCAGTGGAGGGGAGAACGAAAATCTATTTGGGCATTATCTTTATTCTTCCAGTTGCTATTTTTGCAGTCATTGGTGTGCAAGGAGAGCGTTTGACTTCTTATCTGTTTCATATCTTATGTTTTCTGAAAAATAGAAGAGTGCTTACAACACCAAGCGGAAGATACCAGTTAGAGAGAAAGCGGCGGATAGAAAGAAAAGAACATAAACGCCGTAAGAGAGGAGGAAATCATCATCAGTCAGGAAATAAAGGAACTGGAAGAACGGTTAAAAGAGGCAAAAAAGGAAGAAAAGCGTCAGCAAAAAGAGCAGAAAATACTGGAGTTGGAGCGGAAGAAAGCTGAGAGAAAGCAGTTATTGGAAGAAAGTAAGGTGCGAAAACAGCAGAAGAAAGAAGAACACAGACTGCAAAAACAGCTCAGTCAGGCAGAATACCAAAGAAAATCAGTAAGAGAAAATGCACAGTTAGAGTCCGGAGGAAAGAGAAAATCAGACGAAGTTGAAGAAAAACATGATTTTTTACCAGTTACCTGGGCGTCTTCTTACTTGCCAATCCAGAAAATCAAAGATGGAATTATTTATACAACAGATCATCGGTATGTGAAAATTGTAGAAGTCCTGCCGATTAATTTTTTACTTCGGTCACCAAACGAACAGAGAAATGTTGTATTTTCTTTTTTGAGTTATTTGAAAATTGCACCGGTAAAAATGCAGTTTAAAGTTATTTCTAAAAAAGCAGATATTTCAGAATATCTGGAAAAAATACAGCAGGAGATTGCAGCAGAAGAAGACGAACAATGCAGAGTTCTTCAAGAGGATTATGCACGGCTGATCCGATCTATTGGAACAAAAGAAGCGGTGACAAGACGATTTTTCCTGATTTTTGAATTCCAATCTTATGATGGAAATCGGAAACCAAAGGAAAAAGAAGTCTATCAGTATATGCGAACAACCGTGCAGACAGCTAAGAAATATTTAGCATTATGTGGCAATGTAGTCTTAGAACATGAAAACGAGTCACGTTTTTGTGTAGAATTGTTTTACCAGTTGCTGAACCGCAGAACCAGTGTGACTGTACCTTTTTCAGAGCGGATTAAAATGGTTACGCAATGGTATCAGGAGGAAAATGGAAAAGAAAGCCTTCCTTACATTCCAGTAACCGAATTGTTTGCTCCTAAAACGTTGGATTTTAAACACAGAAACTGTGTGGTCTTTGATGGTGTCTACCATACGTATTTATATATTCCTTCCGGAAAATATCGTATGAGAGTTCCAGCTGGCTGGATTTCCCTGATTATCAATGCAGGGGAAGGGATTGATGTTGATATTTTTTTCTTTAAACAGGATAAAGGAAAAAGTATGGAACGCATTGGGCGAAGGATACGTTTGAACCGATCAAGATTAAAGGAAACTTATGACACCAATAGTGATTTTGATGATTTGTCAGAATCCATACGTGCCGGCTTTTATCTGAAAAGAGGACTTAGTGGGAATGAGGAACTGTATTATATGTCCATGCTGATTACCATTACTGGGTATACAGAAAAAGAAGTAGAGTGGCGTGCAAGAGAAATGGCCAAACTGTTAAATTCACAGGACATTGGAACTGCCAAATGCACATTTTCTGAAGAAACGGCATTTTTATCTTCCCTTCCAATTTTGAATTTAGATAAAAACTTATACCAGAAATCGAAAAGGAATGTTTTGACTTCTGGTGTTGCATCCTGTTATCCCTTTGTAAGTTATGAAATGTCAGATCGTGATGGAATATTGATGGGAGTGAATAAAGCAAACAATTCTCTTGTAATCGTTGACATTTTTAATAGTGAAATTTACAAAAATGCAAATATTGCGATTCTAGGAACCAGTGGCGCAGGAAAAACCTTTTGTCTGCAGCTTATGGCTCTTAGAATGCGTAGGAAAAATATTCAGGTATTTATCATTGCTCCAGAAAAAGGGCATGAGCTGGCAAGGGCGTGCAAAAATATAGGCGGGGCATATTTGAAGATTGCACCAGGATCCAAATATGGCATTAATATCATGGAGATACGACCAAGTGATCAAAGTGCAAGAGTAATTTTAGACGGACAGGCTTCAGAGCGTTCAGAACTTGCTATGAAAATCCAGAGTTTGCATATTTTCTTTACCATTTTAATTCCAGATATTACCCATGAAGAACGTCAGCTTTTAGACGAGGCATTTATCATTACCTATCAGAAGAAAGGGATTACTCATGATAATGCAAGTTTGTGGGATCAGATTCACCCTGGAAAGTATAAAGAAATGCCAATTTTGGGAGATCTTTATCAGGTGCTTTTGAAAAAAGAAGAAACCAGACGTATGGCGAATATTTTAAATCGTCTGGTCAATGGTTCTTCTTCCAATTTTAATCATCAGACAAATATAGATTCTGATAACAAATATATGATACTGGATATTTCAGAAATGCAAAGCGACTTGGGACTTGCTACTTTTACAGCCTTGGATTTTGTATGGTCAAAAGCAAAAGAAGACCGTACAAAAGAAAAGGCTATTTTTATTGATGAATGCTGGGCACTTTTATCAACGAATGAATTGACGGCAAATTATATTCTTGAAATTTTTAAGACCATACGTGGGTATGGAGGAGCTGCGGTATGTGCTAGCCAGGATTTAGAAGATTTCTTCTCTTTAAAAGGCGGAAAGTATGGCAAGGGTGTTTTAAATAATACAAAGACAAAGATTATTTTGAATTTGGAACATAAGGAAGCAGAAGTCGTTAAAAAGGAATTGGATTTGTCAGAAGCAGAGATGCTTGCAATCACTAGATTTGAAAGAGGAAACGCTTTGATTTCTACCAATAATAACAATTTGTTAGTAGAATTTAAGGCAAGCCGGTTAGAAAAGGATTTGATTACCACAGACCGCAAGGACTTAAAAGAACTTAAGGAACGGTTGGAAAAATACGGGGAAACAGCCTATGAGAAAGGGGGGATGGCAAAATGATTGTAACAGTATAGTAACTATTGAATGCGTATAGATTACGCAATCAGAAAAATCATTTGATGAAATACGCAATTTATGCGCAATCCAAAAATAGAAAGGAGAAAAACTTTGGAATATGTAACAAATCAAAAGCAGGTAGAACGACAGATACTGGAACTTGTTAAAACCTATAATGTCTTATATAAACGACAGATTTATGCTTTTTTTGCAGTAGATGGAAAGGAAAAATTTGTGGGAAAAGCGTTACATGCATTGCTGAAAGAACGTTTGATTTATATGAATGAAGTCACAAAAACAGTATCCCAGCATGAAGATGCCTATCAGTTGCGGGAAAAAGGTACATTAAAAGCATTCTGGGTTCTTCTTTCTTTGATGGAACAGAAAAAAATTGAACGACATTTCCTGGCAGAAAAGGAAGAGTATCCTGTTCGTATTGTGTTTGTGGGAGATGCAGAAATTTACGATATTCTTTATATTTCGGAAGCAGAAATACAACTGGTAAATCAACTATTTTCCAGACAAAACACAGATGGATGTGGTCATGTTGTTATTGTGGAAAATCCAGAGGAAATCCCACAAATACAAATTCCAAATGTAATCGGTTTTTGCACAGTGCAAGAAGAGGAAGGAGGGGTGGAATATTATAGGAGGGAATAGCGAAAAAGAAGGAATACAGAGGTTAAAAGAGCAACTAGACGCAGGACAGAAAACAGCAGGTCATGTGGAGTCTATGCTTGCAGAAGCACGAAATTTACTGCAAGCCTATGCCAGAAAATGTGTCAATATTCATTTTGAAAATCTAAATGATATGGTGTTGGAAGCAGCCAAAAGTTCTGAAATCCTAACAGAAAAGATGCGAAATCTTGTCCTTCAGATGACGCTTGATAAGAGAAAATATGAACAGTATCAGTCGGATCTGGTATTGATACATGGAATTGAGATTGCGTATGAGGAGAATATTTTAAGTATTTCCTTGCCTGCATTGATACCGCATCGGAAAACAGAATATACAAACTATATTTATAAGCCATTGTATACTGCCTTTCAGCACTGGTGTATGGAGCGGGCAGAACAGAATAAAGAAATACCGGAATACAGAACATGTACGGTCTGTTTTTCTCATATTTATGACTGTAAACGTCCAATATATAGGGTACGGGATCATGACAACATTGAGGAAAAACATGTATTAGATGTGATATCTAATTTCTTTCTGACCTCTGATAGCGGGTGCTACACAAATGTGTATCACGAAACAAGATTGGAAGACGTGGAACGTACCATGATTTACCTGCTGTCACCGGAAAAATTTCCGTTATGGCTTTATGAAAAACAGCAGAATTTGGTATCGAAAAACTGACAGGAAAACGATACGGTTTTTTCGATAAGGAAATAGAGGTGTTTTTTCCGTAAATTACAGCAATAGAAAGGAAAAAGGAAAGGAGGAAAATACCCAGGTATGAGAAGGATAGGGTATAAAGATGGATAGATGGGATAACGTGGAGAGGAAAGAAAAAAAGAGTGACCTACTCTTGAAGATGGTTGCAATTTCAGGAGAAATACCGGCAAATTTACCAGAGAAAATTGTGGGATCTAAATCCTATGCTACCAGTCTGATCACGGATTTAAAGAAAAAAGGTTATCTTCTCTTACGGTATAGAGATGGTGTGCGCGGATATGTTCTGGGAAAAAGAGGAAAAAATTATCTTTTGCAGCATTATCATCAGGACGTGGACCGTTATCTTACAGGTGCAAGCGAAACAAACCATGTGAAATCAGAACGGGAAAAACGACTGCGGTTGCACCGTATGAGCCAGATATGGACTTACTTTTTTGTCCATGGGAACCTGATTTTTGCAACAGAGAAACCTAAGATTTTTACACGGGAATGTTACGTGGAAACTTCTTTGGGAATCTATTATGGAAGCCAGGAATTAAAACAGAGCTCAGATCAGGTGAAAGGCTCCAGGACATGTGGGCTTTACATAAAGAAAAGGGAAGTTTTTGTTGTTTATAACAGCATGGGGAATCTTATGAAATGGTCAAAGAAAATGGAAATAGCCATGCGGTGTTGGGTAGAACGAAATTTGCTAAGGGCAGGAATTACATGGAAAGGGAAAGCAATTTTCTTTGGGGACTCCATGGAAGTATTGGAAAAGATACTTCTCAGTACAGGCGGCATGAAACAGGAATTGTTTCAAGTTGATGATGTATATGAGCAGTATTATTTTGTGCCGGGAAATAGGGAAGATGCAGAACTTCAAATAGAGTTATTTGTAGACTGGAAGAAAAACACTCTTTTTTTGGCCTTTTTAGAGAATATGCTAGATGAAGTAGAACGAAATGAATTTCCAATTTATGCAGGGATGAAGAAGGGGGTTCCTGTTTATTTTGTATATGAGTTGGAACTAAGAAAACTTCAAATGGTAAAGCAGGATATGGAAAGGCATGGAAGCGGGATTGTAGTATGCTTTGATTATCAGCAAGGCATGTTACAGGATTATTATGGGAAGGGGGTGGAGCTGATGGTACTGGACTGTAAAAAAGTAAAGCAGTATTTATTGTCTATGGAAGAATAGACAGGTATGGTTTCTAGGGTAGCACTATAGGAGGTGACGGAGACCATGCAAGATCAATTTCAAACCGGAAGTGTGACGGTAGATAAAATGAGTCGCCTACACATTTCAGGAAATATTGTACCTGTTACTTGGTATAAGACTATTCGGAAATCAACAGGGAAACCAAACCTAAATGCGATTATCATTTTGGCGGATATTGTATATTGGTACCGTCCGACAGAAGTGCGTGATGAAATGACAGGAGAACTTATAGGGCTGAAGAAAAAATTCCATGCAGATCTTTTGCAAAGAAGTTATCAACAGATTGCAGACCAATTTGGGATTACGAAAAGAGATGCAACAAACGCAGTCGTTGAACTGGAAAAATTGAAAGTAATACGGCGTGTTTTTCGAACACTTCATGTAAATGGGCAACAGGTGCCGAACGTATTGTTTTTAGATTTGAATGTAGAGGTGCTGGAAACACTTACCTATCCAGAACAAGAGCAGAGGTGTCACTTAAATAAGGGATACCACTCCCTGAAAAAAGAGAGAGGTATTACCGATATGGTGGAGAAGGAGTCACTATTTAGGGAGAGAACTATAACAGATACGGGTGATACAAATACAGAGAATACAGACATAAACTTTGATACAGAAAATTCTTATCTGATTCGAATCGAAAAGGAAGTCAAGGAACAGATTTCGTATGAGGTATTAAAGCATGATGATCCTTACAATATGCAGATTGATGAACTGGTAGGTATTTTGTTAGATGTAAAAACCTGTTCGGCAAAGACCATTCGTGTCAATCGGGAAGATAAACCAGCAGAGATTGTGAAGGCACAATTTCAGAAAATCAGCATGGAGCATATTCAATTTGTTTTAAACTGTATGGAGAAGAATACAACAAAAGTTACGAACATGCGTGCTATGTTAATTACTGCTCTTTACAATTCTGTCAATACGATTTCCAGTTACTATAGTAGTCTATATAACTACCATAGGTCATACGGTGTATCAGAAAATGAAGAGGAGGAATAGGACGAAAGAGAGAAAAGAGAAAGAAAGCAGATATAAAAAAATTGGTTTTAGTATTCTTCTGATTCCCTTGATTTTTTATTTTGGCGGTTTTTTGGAAAGGCTTTCTCATTCAGTTGTTGTACTAAATCCATTTGTATGTATTTGGAAAGGAATCACCACAGCAACAGGACTGCAAAGTTCCGTAGTAGCATGTCTGGGTATGCTGCTTTTTGGTATGCTCATTATCTGGAGAGGAAAGGAAAAAGATATTTTAGAAACAGATGAACGGAACTTTGATTATTCCGTAAAGGGAACTTATGGTACAGCCGGATATATGAAACCGGAGGAACAAAAAGAAATTTTAAACGCAGACCAGAACTTACAAAACGTTATGGGAATTATTTTCGGAAAAGATTTAGAAAGTGGAGAATATGTAAGTCTTCCGGTAGATTCCAGACTAAATAGAAATCTGGCCGTCTGCGGAAGCCAGGGAAGTATGAAATCAAGGGCATTTGCAAGAAATATGGCATTGCAGTGTGTGCGTCGTGGAGAGTCCATGTATCTTACCGATCCCAAATCGGAGTTGTATGAAGATCTGGCAGGCTATCTGAGGGAAGAAGGGTATGTTGTAAAACAATTAAATCTGATTGATCTTGTAAATAGTGATGCTTGGGACTGTCTAGCAGAGATTGATGATGGAAGTCTAATTGATGTCTTTGTTGATGTGGTGATCCGCAATACAACCGACAAATTCGACCATTTTTATGATAATGTAGAAATGGATTTGTTGAAAGCATTGTGCCTATATGTATATGAAGAATATCCACCCGGTAAAAAGACATTTCCAGAAGCCTATAAACTTTTGCTGAATAAATCTGTAGAGATGCTGGATGCTATTTTTGAACGCCTGCCCACCACACATCCGGCAAGAGGACCGTATCAGCTTTTTTCAAAGGCAGAAAAGGTAAAAGGAAATGCAGTATTGGGACTTGGAACCCGTTTGCAGATTATGCAAAATAAACTGGTACAGCAGATAACAAGCCACGCAGATTTTGATCTGACACTTCCCGGAAAACAAAAGTGTGCTTATTTTTGTATTACCTCAGATCAGGACTCTACCTATGATGTTTTGGCGACATTGTTTACCTCGTTCCTTAGTATCAAGTTGGTGCGGTTGGCAGACAGAATGGAAGATCGGAAACTTCCGGTTCCTATGTGCTTTATCTTAGATGAGTTTCCAAATATCGGAGTCATTCCCGACTTTAAAAAGAAATTGGCAACTGCACGAAGCAGGGGAATCGGTATGAGTATTATCTTCCAAAATATTCCACAGATGATGAATCGTTATCCAGAGGGGCAGTGGGAGGAAATTCTTGGTGGCTGTGATATGTCTTTGTTTTTAGGCTGTAATGATATGACAACTGCGACTTATTATAGTTCCCGCTCTGGAGAGATTACAGTTTCCGTTGCATCTATGCGGAAAAGCTATTATACTATACGCATGACAGATTATGTACCGGAATACTCAGAAACTTCTTCCGTAGGCAAACGAATGTTGCTGCTCCCAGATGAAGTGCTACGTTTTCCAATTGATCAGATGCTTTTGATTATCCGGGGACAAAAAGTGCTAAAGCTTCAGAAAATGGATTATACCGAGCATCCTGATGCAAAGTATTTGAAACTGGAAAAAACAAATGAGCATATTCCAAACTGGTACCGGGAGATGGAGGCAGAAAAAAATCAGTTTCAGGTATTGGAAAAGGAAGCGGAAGATACAGAACATTTTGAGAGAGAGCTGGCAGAGGGAAGGAGAAAGGAGCTGGAACTAGAACCTTTGACACTACAAGAGGAGCCTGCAAAAAAGCTTGCGGGGAAAAAGGAAAAGCTCAACAGCCAAGCGATTGTATATAAAGTAGAAGATTTGTTTCAAAAGAATAGAGATGGAGGTGGAAGTTAGAACTGTATGAATATGGAGGAAAACGCATTGGTAAAATACACTTTTTTAAAGCTGTTGTTAAAGGAATTTGATATTCATATCAAGGAAACAGAAGAAGATAAAATTGCACTGGCAAAACAATGTGTAGAGATTTATGATACACCGGAAGAATTTTATGAGAAAACCAACTGGGATAGAGATAATCCGGAACAAAGCAGTTTTCAGTATTTGGAAGAAAATAAAATCTGCCGGAGAATCCAAGGTAAAATCTGGTATTTTTCTCGTATCCGGTGGGAAGAAGGATTAAAAAAATGAAAAATTGAAAAGCGATTATAAGATTATGAAATTGCGATAACATTGCAACACCATCGGAATTGACAGGCAAAAAGGAATGTTTTATGATGATAGTGTAAATAATCAGGCACATCAAAGCAGCCAAAGGGCTGTTTTTTTGTGCTTTTTTTGATGAAGAAAAGGAGGCTATATATGGCAGAAACAAAAACAACAATTACAGAAGAAATGAAAAATGAAATTCCAAGAGCAGTTACACAAAATTCAATTCTGACAATTGAAGTGGATGCAGCTGTTGAAAGTACCCAAGAAAAAGAAGAAGCAAAATGGCACCAGTTGCTAAATGCACAGAGAACCCGAAAAATACTGACTGGTCCGTTAAGCGGTATCGAAAAACTGGAAAGCGGTTGGACAGTAGCAGTTACCTATTTCAACGGTTATCGAATTTTAATCCCCATGTCTGAAATGATGATTAACTTAAAAGGAGATGGAAGGGAGAATGCAGACACGCTGAACCGTCAGGTAAGGATTGCCAATAACATGCTTGGGGCAGATATTGATTTTATCATTAAGGATTTAGATGAAGCGTCTAGAAGTGTAGTTGCTTCCCGAAAGGATGCGATGATGCGGAAACGACAGATTTTCTATTTTACAGATAATGAAGAAGAGCAGCCAATGGTTTATCCTGGAAGGATTGTGGAAGCAAGAGTGATTGCGGTAGCGCCCAAAGCAGTCAGGCTGGAAGTATTTGGCGTAGAATGTTCTGTACGTGCAAGAGATATGGCTTGGGAATGGATGCCGGATGCTACAGAGAAATTTCAGGTAGGAGATCTGGTGCTTGTCTGTGTGAATAAAATAGAAATGCCAGATGCTGAGAATATGACTGTATCTGTAGACGCAAAGGGAGCAACGGAAAATACCAATAAGGACAATTTAAAGAAATGTCACCGTCAGGGAAAATATTCTGGTATTGTGGTTGATGTTTATAAGGGAACATATTTTATCCGATTAGATCTTGGGGTAAATGCTATTGCTCATGAATGCAATATGGCTTCTCTGCCGGGAAAACGGGACAAAATTGGATTTGTGGTGACACGAATTAATGAGACATCTGAGGTAGCAGAAGGTATTATTACAAGATTAATAAAAAAATATTCTTAAAAATGAAAAAATTTTGAAAACCTATTGAACCAGGAAAACCAAATTTTTTATAATGCATGATATAGACTAAAACAGAAAGGGGAAATTCGATGAAGCGAAAGAAAAATAGAAAACAACTTCCAGAAGTAATCTGTCCATATTGCGGGAAAAAGGCAGTTTTAAGACCAGCTTCCTATCTATATGGAGAAAAAAGAATTTTCACCCCGGAAACAATGTTTTACGTGTGCAGCGGTTATCCAGACTGCAATGCTTATGTTTCGGCGAACCAGAAAAATAACAGACCACTGGGGACTATGGCAGATGGGGAACTTCGAAACCTTCGGATACAGGCACATCGTGCATTAAGGGAAATTTGGACACAGGGATATATGACAAAAAACAGTACTTATCATTGGCTAAGTGGAAAACTAGCACTTCCAGAGAAGGAAACACATGTTGCTATGTTTAGTACATATCGCTGTATGGAAACCATACGCTTAGCCAATGAACTGCTGGAAGAACGAAAAGAGATGGAAAAAAGAGAACAAAAAGGCAAGCCGAAAGGAGAAACAGAATCGCATGATATTAAAAGCCACGGAACACGATATGTATCGGCTTCTGGACTATAAAGAAAAATGTCTGATAAAAGCAGGGATTTGTTTGGAAATTTCTGGATTTCTTGGACTTTTCCTGCTTTTTACCCATTGCCTTTGGGAGAGCATCTGCGTATTCCTGCTTTTTATGAGTTGGGGATTTTATCTGGTTAAGGAAGCACTGGAAGCAAATGGAAGGATCATGCAGACGAAAGGCTGTTATATGAAACTGGAAGAGGACTGCCTGGTAATCCGACAGCCACAGAAAAATGAACATTACGAAGTCTGTCGGATTTTTTACAGGGAAATGGAAAAAATCGTTGAAGGAAGCCGTAAAGGGATTCCAGAATTTTATATAGTAATCCGAAAAATGAAAGAGGAAGAACAGGATAGTTTTATTTTACTTGACAAAAAAGAAAAGGAAACCCTTATTTTTCAGGTGCGTTCTTTTGGATATGATAAAGAAGAATTTCAGAAATTTTATTTAAAACTGCGGTGGCTTGTACCTGGAAAAGTACGGATTATTGGAACAAAAAAGCAGACTGTATGGAAACAGAAACCCAAAAAGCATTTACTAGGGCCGGCATTTGCCGGCTTTCTTTTTTATTTGTTACCTAAAGTTGCTATGTGTTTCCTTTTATAGTCAAGAAATACGAAAAAGAAATGGAGATGGATATGCAAAAAAAATGGAGGCATCATTTGGAAAACATAATGCAATATGTGATAAAAAAATCAGAGGGGACAGGAGAAATCCCTTTTCTATTTCGAGAGAAAATGTGTAAAGCAGGACTTTTCTCTTTTTTTATTGCCGTGGTTGGCACATATATGGGGCTGCAGTTTGATGAAATAAGCTTTTTGATTTTGACCTGGATATTGGCAGTGCTTTCTTTTTGGCAGATTTTTCGGTTTTTAAAGATTGGAAAAACAGAGAAATATGAGATGTTGGAAGCACAGGTTCTTGCAATTAAGGGAAAACACTATCCGTGCAGGAACTATCAGGTAATTGTCCAGGATAAAGCAGGAAAAAGTATCCGGATTTGGATTCCAAAGGAAAAGCATTTTATGGTGGGAAAGACTTACCGTTTCTATTTCAATAAAATGGAGCAGATTCCGGAAAAAACAGACCAAGTAAACGAGTGTAGATATGAAATTTTTTATGGGATGGAAGAAATCCAACAGGAAGAACGGTGAAAAAAGTGTGGTTCGAATCCACACTCTTCCTTTCGTGTCGCCATGCACGAAATAATTTAGAAAAGGAGAGATGACTATGGCAGGAAAAGAAATGAAAGGAACTGTAAAGTGGTTTAGTGCAAAGAGAGGATATGGTTTTCTTGTAGATGCAGATGGCATCGATTACTTTGTACATTACAGTGAGATCCAGTCAGAAGGTTTCAAGACCTTGAAGAACAATATGGAGGTATCTTTTGTAGCGGAAGAAGATGAAAAAGGACGAAGCCTTGCAAAATGTGTGGTTCCACTTTTGGAAGAATCACCAAAAGAAGAATAACTGACTGGAAAGGAGCAGATACAAAATGTTTCTGCTCCTGATTGAAAAAATGAAGTGTGTAAATAAGAAGAATTCGTATTTACTACTAAATATATGAATGTATAGATTGACATATACCATATATTGTGTTAATCTTTAAATGACTTCATTTTATATGGATAACACAAAATTTCCATAAGTCAAATTTTGTTCCGGAACCAAAGCCGGAAGAGAGCTTTTAACAATCGTTTTAAAACGCATAGATCGACAGACACAAAAAGACAATGGTTCTTTTTTGTGTCTTTTTTTGTGCGTGAAAGGAGGAAGACATGAAAAAAACAAAGAGGAAGGAGAAGAGGAATGTGTCAAAGAAACAATGTACAGCAACCAAGAAGCCAGCAGAAAATAAGAAACATGTTTGAAACGCTTATGTTTTTAGAAAAACAACTGGAAGGACAATCTGTCATTCAGGATGCAGATACGGTGCTCGCAGATATTTTAGAAGATGTAGATTTTGAAATTACCGGAATTGCAGCCGATCTTTTGAAGATACATCAAAACAGTAAAGACCGGGAATCAGTGGAAACTTGTTTTGAAATCTTGACAGGATGGACAATACCGGATTATCTGAAAAAATGCATTGCTACAATCCTCGAACAGAAAAATAAGGCAGTTTCAAATGCGAAGGAATGTCTGCTGTATCAGGGAATGCACTTTATTCCAGTAGGGAAAAAGGAAGAGAAAGGAGAAGAACGCTATCTTCCCGTGAAGAAGATTTCAAATGATGAGAAAGAAATAGACAGGCTGCAGAAAGTACAGAAACAGACAGGCTTTGATGTGTTTCTTTGTCTGGAAAATTATCGGTTGTATCTTATAAGGAACAGAGATGTTTTTGTATATCTGCCAAATGGAAGGAGGCGAATGTATGCAGACAAGTATTCTGTGGGAAGGGAGTCTGCCAAATAAGGAGGAAATGGAACACATGAAACGGGAAGGCTATCAGTTCCGGTCAGTAGACGGTGGATGGAAGATTTGTCTGAAAATGCATCATACACCTACGGGACAATGGTTTGCAGACAATTTCTCAAAATCATTTTCGAAAGAAGTGGAATTGCATCAATATCTGGAACAGGTTGAGAAACATGCAACATGGTTTGAAGTTCCAAGTAAAAAGCTGCGTGTATATGAAGCAGGACAAATATTAGAAAATCCGAAAAATGAAGATGAATGTATCTGTATGGAAGTATTGAAAGATACCAAAAAACATTCACACCTTTTGTTGAAAACGGATCAGGAAGAAGTTTACCAGCTGGGAAGTTCTGCAATTCCGACCTTAGAAAACCGGGCACGAATCAGCGGTGCGGCATTGTCAAATGTAAGACCTGCTGTACTTGCAGAAATATTGAATCAATGTCTGAAAGTTGCAAAAGGGAAAGCATTACTTCGTGTTTCAGAAGGAAAGGTACGTGCAGTACACTCGGCAGAAAAAAATGGGTACCAAGTATATCCCTTACCAGAAGTATTTATGCTTGCCAGTGTTTACATACGTGGAGAGTATAAAAAGAGCACCTTTTTAGAAGGCTATGCAGACCAGACCATGGTATCGGCCACCTGGCAGATCGAAGATCAGCGCTTGGAGGAAGTGTATGGAGAAATCATGGAAAAGTATGGGAAGCAGGTAAAGGAAAAACTGACAGCGACCATACGCATTACGTCCTCTGATGTAGCAGCATCCGGTGCTAATATTTTCTACAGTCTGATGGAGGGAAAACGAAAGATTGCACTTGGAACAGATATGCGGATGCGGCACAACAACTCCGTAGAATTTCAACAATTTACGGAAAATCTGCTATCAACCTTTGAATGCTATAAAAATGCGCTGAAAGGAACTGTAGAAAAACTGTGTGCTATTTCCATAGAGTATCCGGTCAATACCATAATCGGAATCATGACAAAACAAGGGTTTGGAAAAAAGAATGTTGCAGAGATTGTGGATCGTTATAAAGCAACCTTTGGTAATGTACCCTGTACGGCATACGAAGTGTATTGTGGGATTGGAGAAATCCTTTTCCTTGCACAGAGTAAAGGGGTATCTGGCAGAGCTATGGTGGAACTGGAAGAAAAAGTTGCCAAATGCCTGAGTATGAAGTGGAGAGAATATGACATTCCAGGTGATCTTGTATATTAAGAATCCTCAGAAGAAAGGAGAAAAACTTTATGGAGATAAAATGGAACGGGCAGACAATAGAAAATCTGTTGGTAGGAACTTATTTGAATACCCTGTGTATTTCATTAAAAGAGAAAGAACTTTTGGTGGAAATGGAAAAATGGGAAAAGTCTATTTGTGACAGATTTACATTTTTGTGTCTGAGTTGGATGAAGGAATTATCTACTTTTATAACTACAGATGCAAGAAATGAAGCTTCCGTCATACTTGCGAAAAAAATTTTTGAACATAACATAGAATTTCCGGTACTAGAAGAAAAACATGGAGAAACAAGAGAGTATCCTGAACTGAAAAGTTTAAATGCAAATGAGGTAGTAGCTGTTTTAGCCGTATATTTGGAAAAAGATGCAGCAAATGGGTATCAGGAATTTCTCTTAAAACTTCGGAAAGAACACCGTACTTTGCAACAGAATTTCACCAGATTTGCAATGAGGTGGCTTCGGGATGCAGCAAAGGAAGATACGAAACTTTCCTGGATCCGAGAAATTAAAATTGGGCTGCCATGTATATAGGAGAAAAGAATATGGGTTACAAAAAAGGAAAGAAAGAACTTGGCATTTATTATGCAAAAACGCTGGTTTCCATTGCAGAAGAAATTTCTGCTAAAAATGCCGGGAAAGAGAAAGCGGGAATACAGAAAATCTTTTCTGTTTTGCAAAGGAGTGGAGGGATAATCCGCAAAAATATGACCTATCTGGTTACACACTGGATCTATAGGCTGTCGTTATTCACACCATGGGAAGAGAAAGAATTGTGGGCAGTGGATATGGCAAAGGAAGTATTCTCCTGTCCTATGACGCTTCCAACATGCAGAAGAAAGAATATTTTCAGAATACGGAAAATCAAAGGAGAACCAGAAAAGCAGCTGGAAATCATTTTAGGTCAGTTGACAGACTCTGAAAAAGATCGGTTTATGAAAGCATTCTGGTTGGAACTCGTAACTATGGATAAGGAGAAGCAGCAGATACTCACAGAATTTTTATTAGAGTGGCTGTGGGTGGAATGTGAGAAAGAGCAGACAATGGAAAAGATACGGTATTGGGCATCTTCATACTGTCTTCCATTTGTATAAAAAACAAACAGAAAAGGAGAAAAAGAATATGAGAAATGTACCAAATTGGGCAAAGGGCAATGCATTTGCAAAACGATTTTTCAAATGGCTTAGAAAAAAGAACAATCCAGCTCTTCTGACAGGAGATGCGGTGTTTACTAAGGTTTCCAGTCGAGGTTTTACTTTTGTGTATATGGGACCAGACATGGAAAATAGAGCTAGTCACTTATATCAGGGCATGGATTTTGTCGGACTTTTTAACCAGAAGACTTTTGAATTTACAGATGTTGCATATTCTCTGCGTACTTTGCTAAATATCCCAGAAGGGAAAAAATTCCGCTTCCAACGTGGCTGTATGCATTGTTTGGAACATAAAGTTCAGGAGTATGCACAAAAGAAACTGGAGAAGGAAAACAAGGAGATTTCAATTACCGCAGTTGAAAGAGCAGCAGTTGCATGGAAATATCGAGAACTGATTGAACAGGCTGCAGCAGATGTGATCTTTGAAGAAGTATCTGTGACAGACCAGATGATTCCACAACTGGAATTTGCTTTTAATGGAGAAACATATGTATTCGATAACCGGCTGTATTTTCGTTATTTAAAAAAGCGTAAGACTGTTATTCGGAAATTAGGAAGAGCTTGGGCGAGAGAACTACAGCATCGGGAAATCATGCGCCGGATTTTTGAAGCAGAAGTAAACAGTAAGGTGCAATTTTTATTGAAGAAACAGCCAGAGCGGATTGAAAAAATCAGGACACTGAGAAATGCGTTGGAAAAAGTACACCATACCGTAATCGTAGTTGTCAGAGGAAAACAAGGTGTTTTTGAATATTTTCATATCGATGCAGAGGTGTTAAAAAATACAAATGGAAAGTACCCGCTTAGTCAGATATCCGGACAGGAAAGGAAACGTCTGAAAGAAAAGTATGGGGCAGATAAAATCTGGGATATAGAAGAGATTTATCAGGTAGGGGCAAGGAATATCTGGTATTACAATGTTATGGCTGATCAAAAACAGGCTGCTTAATGAAAGGAATAGGAGGACAAAGGATGGAAAATAAAGAAACGATGAATTTACAGCAAAAATTGATTGCAATATCAAATGAAATGCCAAAGTTATTAAAAAAGCATTACTCAGACGAAGTAGATTATGATTTTGTAAAGATTGATGATATCTTTGAACTTTTAAATCCAGCGTTTACAAAGTATCACATCTGTTTGCAGGAATTGGAAGAAACAGATGCGACTTACAGCAAAGTTGATGGAAGCTGGATTTATACGGCAAAACTTACCTTCTTTATTGTCAATGCAGATTGTCTGGATGAAAAAGAACGGGTGAGTATCCAATTAGTAGGAGATCACTTGGATTCACCTGCAAAAGCAAAAGGGGCAGCGTGGACCTATGGGTTTAAATACTTCTTTTTATATAAATTCCGTATGAAACAGGAAACAGAAGATCCAGATATGAAAGGTACACCACCAAATGGGCCGGACAAATCGAAAGAAAAAGCAGAGCAGAAAAAAACAAAAGTGCCAGTAAAACCGCAGAAACCAGAGAAGGAGTCTTCTGATGTAATAGCAGACAGCCCTTTATCACAACCATCCGTGACCGATATGAATCAAAAGAAAGAAAACATCAAACAAGTAGATTTTCTTCCAGATCCTGCCGATTTTTTGAAAGAAAACGAAGCAGAAGATACAGGAGAAGATGCAGAATGTCATGAGGTTGAGAGGGAAGAACAACAATCCTTGGAAGTGACGGAAACATCGGGATCTTTGAACACAGAAGAAGAGACAAAAAATTTAGGAGATATGCCGACAGAATTTTTGGAGAGCGATGATGAAGGAACATCTGAGCATCCTCCTACAAAAGATTTGAAAACCGATAAAGCAGTACAGGAACCTGAGAAAAAAGAAAATGTTTCAGGAGAAAAGATCAACGAGGAAAAGAAGGAAGAAACAAAAAGTTCTTCTTTGAAGTCTCAAAAAAATGAGGAAGATTTTGGACAGATGAATCTTTTGGATTTTTCAGCACATCAGCCGGAACCATCCGAGAAACAGGAGACAAAAAGCAATGAGGCAAAAACAGCAGAAGGGTCCCGAGAGACTGATAAAGAAGCGGATAGGAAAGAGGGCTCTATTATTTCCGGGCATTCAGAAGATTTTGAAGAGGTAAAAGAAGAAGTTCCTTTTGAAGAGGTAGATGAAGATGACTTTTTCTTGCAGTTACAAAGAGATATGGAAAGTGAAATGGAGAAGATCCCCCTGACGATAGAAGAGGCAAAAAAAGTAATCTGTCCTTATGCGTTGTTTGAAGGAAAAACATTTGGGGAAATGCTTGAAACAGAAGCAGGTTACCGGCAGTTGCAATGGTTTGCAAAGGAATACAGAGGTTCAGATTTTAAGATGAAAGAAGCAGCACAGCTTTTATTGGAAGGCTGTGAACAGAAAGCTGCTTAAAAAGTTAAAGGATAAGGAAGAGGCGTGCAGGGCATGCCTTTTCCGCTTTATAAGGGGATACTTCCAGAAAGGTTAAAATGGTATGAAAAAAAGAAAGCGTACAGAATCTGATCCGGTTGCCCCGTTTACTATTTTTGATGTAGCAAAGTTACTGGATATAGAATTTTTAGAAAACTGTAAAAATGGATACCAGGTAAAAGACACCCAGAATGCAGCAAATGTTGTATGCCCATTTTGTGGTGACGCCAGGGGAAAGGCAAGCATCTGTGTCTGTGCAGAAGGGAAAATCATGAATGTCTTTCATTGTTTTGATTGTGGAACCGGCCATAATATGCTGACACTTTATGCGGATCTTTGTCATCTGACAGGAAAAGACCGGTATAAAAAAGCATATCGGGAAATTTATAGAAGAAAGCAGAAAAAACCTGGCAGAAAGAAAAAGACGCGACAGGCAATGCAGGAAGAAAGCCAGGGAATTAAGAAACGGGCAAGGAAACAGAAAGAACATCTGGCTGAACCAGTGGATTTAGAACAGCGACATCGGGTTTATAAAAAAATGCTCTCCTATCTGGAACTAAAGGAGTATCATCGTAAAGATTTGGAGAGAAGAGGGGCTGATAGCGAGATGATCCTGCACATGGAAGAAAAGGGATATAAAAGTACCAATGATGTGGATTCGCAGCAGATAGCGAGACGTCTGATAAAAGAAGGATTCCGATTGGAAGGTGTTCCGGGCTTTTATATCAATTGGGAAGGAAACTGGGATCTTAATTTTTATGAAGGAAACAGAGGGTATCTTTGCCCTGTTTATACGGTAGATAAATATCTGGCAGGTTTCCAGATACGTTTGGATCATCCTAAAGGAAAAAATAAATATGTATGGCTTTCCAGTGCAAACCAGAAGAAAGGGTGTGGAATCAGCAGTATTGTAGGGGTATCTGGAAAAGCAGAAAGCAGTGAAATTTATGTGACGGAAGGAATTTTAAAAGCAGAGATAGCCCATCAGGTATCCGGAAAAACTTTCCTTGGAAATCCGGGAATTGGAAATTGGAGAGATTTGTATGAGGTTTTGCAGGTATTAAAAAAACGTGGACTTTCCCATGTGGAAGAGGTATATGACATGGATAAGCAGCTTAGGCTTGTCTGCGACCAAAAGTATAGTGAAATCTGTGAGGAGTGTGAAGACCGAAAGAAAAAAGGGAATCCAAATTTTGAATGCCCCAAAAAAAGATTGAAACGGGATACTATACGAAAAGGCTGTAACCATACATACCGTATCTGTGAGGAACTTTCTCTATCCTGCAACCGTAATCAGTGGGACCTGGATCCGGACGGTTTATGGGCAGAACATGAAAAAGGAATTGATGACTGGCTGACAAAGGAAATCAGGGTAAATAGAAAATAGTTCATTTTTAAAATGTGCAAAAGAGGAATTGCAAAAGCAGTTCCTTTTTTGCATGGTTTAAAGGACCATGAGAAAGGAGAGAAGTGGATGATTCGGGATAGACCTTAAAGAGAAAGGGGAAGCAGGGCAGTTTTTGATATGCAGCATATTCCCGAAAAATGGAACTGCCCATTTGAAAAAACATCAAAGAGAAAGGAGAGAATGTTTATTGAAAACAACATGGAAAAAACGATGTACGGCAGGCTTTTTGGCAATTTTATTAGGGTGTTCCTCCCTTCTGACAGGCACAGGCAGTGCTATGGCAGCACCATTAGAGCAGGCAGAAAGTAAAGAGGAAACACAGGCAGAAGACATTACAATAAAACAGGGAGAAACGTTTGATCCGGCTTCCGATTTTAAGGGGATTACGGTAAAAGACGGGGAAAAACTCTCTTTTGTCTTATCTGCGGATAGAGAGGGAAAGCTGTTTGATGAAGACCGACCAGGAACTTATGACTGTATTTACCAGGTGCAAAAACCTTCTGGAGAAACTTATGAGATTACACGAAAAATCATTGTAAAGGAAAATGGAAAAGAAGGAGAGAGTCCCCAAAAGGACAGAAAACAGAAGAAAGAACAAAAAAGTGGCGAAGAAGATGCAGAGCCGGATGGCGCCAATATTGATACCAGTGCATTAAAGGAAGAAACGGGAGTTTTATTTTCTGTTGTACCATCTTCCATAGAACAGGCAAGAGAAAAAGCTTCTTTAGTGAAAGGACAGAAGATTGTATATCCGAGTGATTTAGGTTCTTACAGTACCTGTTATTTCTATGTCAATGACCGAATTGCGTACTGTCTGGAATCAAACTTACAGTCCCCGCCTTCCTCTGATTATGTTGCAGAACTTTATGAAAGCAATTTAAACTTACAGAAAGTTTTGTATTACGGATATGGAGGACCAGGAGATTTAACCGGGGAATATCTAAAGAACTACAGCAATGACATCAAATATGTCCTGACACATTTAGCAGCAAGTTATTGTTACGGCGGAGCGGAGGTGGCATTCGTGGGCTGCACGCAGGACGGATTGAAACGCTATAGTGTCATGGAATACATCAATTACCTTTGCGGACAGGAAGCACCACCAAGTGCTGCCATCAGCCTTTCTTCCACAAAAGAAACAGCTTTTTTGGAAGGAGATATGCAAAAGACAAAGAATATTACATTGAATGGAGACCATAGAAATTATATCACGTTACCTTTGCCAGAAGGAGTTACCTATCATGATACAACTGGAAAAGAACAAACAGGTGGATCAGTCAAAATCCATGGAGGTACTACTTTTTATTTTACAGCTTTAAAAACGGTACATGGAACGTGGGAAAGTGGTAATCTGGGCGGTCAGGTAGGTGCACAATGGAAAACGCTGGTTGTTTCAACCGGATCCGGAAATCAGGATATTGGGTATGGGGATTTTTATGAAGAACCGAGTGCATCGGTTTCTTTTTCCATTCAATGGATGGATATTTCTTGGGTTGAAGTGATCAAAGAAGACGCAAAGAGCAGCGTAAAACTTGCAGGAGCTGTTTTTGGGATTTATAGAGATCCGGCTTGTACAGATTTGATACTAAAGATGCCTCCTACCAATGAAAAAGGAGCAACCAAGGCGGAACTGACAAAGACACAGGATACGGTGTATATCAAGGAAATCACTGCACCAAAAGGGTATAAACTGAATACGAATTCTTATAATGTCAATCTGGAAGTGGCAAAAACACAGACACTGACTGTGAAAAATGAGGAACAGAAAGGGAAAATTGTTGTACATAAGCAAGGCGAGAAACTGACTGGTGTATCCGGAGAGGAAGGAAAACTTCAGTTCCTTTATACAAATGCAGCATTTGCAGGAGCAAAATATAAGATTTATGCAGCTGAAGATATTTACAGCCAGGATAAACAGACAAAAATCTATCAAGCAGGAGATTTGGCAGCAGAATTGGAGACAAAGGAAGATGGAAGCTGCTCTTCCGATATGCTTTATCTTGGAACTTATAAAGTAGTGGAACAGCAGGCGCCTGATTCCCTGACCATAGGGAAAACGGAAGAAGAACGTACCCATATAGTAACCCTTTCTTATGCGGGGCAGACAGTAGAAGTGGTTGAGGAAGAAACACAATATGAGAATGCCAGACCGAAGGTATCCGTAGAAGTACTGAAACAGTCAAGTAATGATGAGGTGGCTTTAAAAGGAGCACTTTTTGGTCTGTATGCAAAGGAAGATATTACCGGTGCAGATGGTTCTGTCTTGGTCACAAAGGGAACTTTGATCCAGAAAGCAGAGTCCGGCGATAACGGAAAGGCTATATTTACTGCGGATATCCCAATTGGTTTTCATTATGAAGTAAAAGAAATTCAGGCTCCTTCGTTGTATTTCAAGGGAAATGGCAGTTATGAATTCTTTTATGAATATAAAAATGACAAAACATATACCTACACCTTTACACATATCTTCCAGAACAAAGAGGTACGTGGTGAAGTCCATATCAAGAAAATAGACAAAGATACACAGGACTCATTAAGCCAGGGAGATGGGGATTTAAACGGGGCAGTCTATGGATTGTATGCTGCAGAAGACATCCAGCACCCAAATGGAAAGACAGGACTGCTTTATAAAAAGGACCAGTTAGTCATGCAGGGAACTATAGAAAAAGGTGTTCTGCATTTCAAAGATTTGTATCTTGGAAAATACTACGTACAGGAAATATCTGCACCACCATCCAATGCTTATCTATTGGATAAAACGAAATATCCGGTAGACCTTGCGTATGAAGGACAGGATGTGGAAATCGTACAGAAAAATGTAACAGTTTTGGAGACCATAAAAAAACAGGCGTTCCAGTTGATCAAAATCAGTGATGACGGAAGCCAGACAGAAACAGAATTACTGGAAGGTGCCGGATTTAAAGTGTATCTGATCAGTGAACTTTCAAAAGTAAAAGATGGCACCTTAAAACCAGACAATGGAACAGAATTTGTTCCACAGGATTTTATTGGATATGATTTCAGTAAAGAGGAAACTGCTTCTTATTATCAAAATGGAGAGAAGATACAGACAGAAGAAATGTTTACGGACAAAAAGGGATATTTATGTTCCCCGGAACTTCCGTATGGAAAATATGTATGTATCGAAAGTACCATTCCGGAAAATATGGAAGAGATTCAGCCGTTTTTAGTTACCATTGATGAAGACAGCAGAGAACCACAAGTATGGCGTGTCTTTAATGACCGTCCAATGCAGTTCTATTTTAAAATCATCAAAAAGGATGCACAGACGGAACTTCCGATTTTAAAGAACAGCGCTCATTATAAAATTTATGATGTGGAGAAAAAGAAATATGTCACGATGAAAGTACGGTATCCAAAACCGGAAACCATTGAGGTATTTGAAACAAATGAGGAAGGCTATCTTTTGACACCAGAACCGTTAAAAATGGGTACTTACCGTATTGAAGAAGTAAAAAGCCCGGAACTGTTTGTGCAGACAGGATTTGAGCAGGTGTTAAAAAAGGGAGAGGAAATACTTCCTTTAAATGAGGTGACAAAAGAAGGAACTTATGAAAAAGCTCCAAGAAAATCCATTACCATCAAAGTAGACAGTAATACCGTACATGAAGTGGAAGAAGAAACTGGAAAGTATATTGTAGTTGTGGAAGTAAAAAATGATGAGGCAGTAGGAAGCCTGACAATCCAAAAAACAGGAGAGGTGCTTATTGGCGCTGAAAAAAGAACAGACCAGATGCTGACAAAAATTAAAAATGGTCTGGCAAAAGCAGTCAATAAAGTGTCCAACCTGTTTACTGGAGACGATGTTATGGAAATGGAAAAAGGATATGAGTTCGAGTATGAAGAACAGGGGCTTGCAGGAGCAGAATTTTCTATCTATGCAAGGGAAACCATTTATTCGCCAGATGGGCAGATGGACAGTGAAGGCAACCGGATCATACGTTTTGAAAAAGACGCTTTGGTTGGAACGATTGTAACAGATGAAAAAGGAAAGGGAACTTTAAATAATCTTCCGATTGGCAAATTCTATATCAAAGAGACCAAAACAGGAGATTCTTTCGTGTTGGATCCAAAAGAACAGGATTTTGAGATTGCCTATCAGGGACAAGAAGTGGCGGTTGATTATGTGACAAAAGAAATCAAGAACCAGCGGCAGAAGGTGGAAATTGAAGTGCTGAAAAAATCAGAAGCCACAAAAGAACCGCTTGCTGGGGTTTCGTTTGGACTGTATGCAGGAGAAGATCTTTTAAATGCAGCAGGAGAAATTGTGGTGAAAAAAGATGAACTGGTAGCAGTTGAAAAAACAAACGAAGAAGGGAAACTGAAGTATCAGGATACCATTCCGCATGGGAAATATTATTTAAAAGAACTGGAAGGACTGCCGGGATATCTTCCGTTTGAAGAGAAGATTGAAATTGACGCTTCCTATACAGAGCCGAAACTGGAGGTGATTTCTATACAAAAAGAGGTAGAAAACCAACCGACAAAGGTGGAGATTACAAAAACAGATATTACAGGAGAAAAAGAAGTAGAAGGCGCTAAGTTACAGATTTTAGATGAAGAAGGAAATGTAGTGGAAGAATGGACTTCTACCAAAGAACCGCATCTTGTTTATGCATTGAAACCGGGCAAATATATCTTGCATGAAGAGCAGGCTCCAACAGAAAATGGATATGTGAAAGCGGAAGATGTAGAATTTACCGTAGAGGAAACCGGGGAAATCCAGAAAGTTTCCATGAAAGATGATCATACCAAGATTGAAATCACAAAGACGGATATCACCGGAGAACAGGAAATCGAAGGTGCTAAACTGCAAGTACTGGATGAAGAAGGAAATGTGGTAGAAGAATGGATCTCTACCAAAGAACCATATCGTATCGAATATCTGCAACCGGGGAAAACCTACGTCCTTCATGAAGAAGCTGCACCAGAAGGATTTTTGATTGCAGAAGATGTAGAATTTACCGTAGAGGAAACTGGAGAAGTACAGAAAGTTTCCATGAAAGATGAAGTGCCGATGGGGCAACTCATCATCAAGAAAACAGATGCAGAAGATGAAACACCACTTGCCAATGTAGAATTTGCACTGAAAAATAAAGAAACAGAAGAAGTAGTCGGAAAACTCACGACAGATAAAGATGGCATTGCAACCAGTGAACTGCTGCCAATTGCTACTTATGAAGAAGGGAAGGCAGTAGCACCGATCACTTATGTATTATCGGAGACAAAACCATTGGACGGATATGAAAAACATACGGAAACTTATGAAATCACATTCAGTTATGCAGATGCCAAAACAAAAGTCATCGAAGTGGTAAAAGAAATCCAGAACAAGAAACTTCCAAAGACACCGGAAAAATCGGAGGAAGTAAAAACAGGAGATACTACCATGATCCTGTTACCGATAGGCATTGCGGTACTGACAGTAATTGGTATCGGTATTGTCCTTTGGAGAATCAGACGCACAAAGAGATAAAAATATTTGGAAGTTATAAAATACTGGCCTGCGGGGTGGTGTAAAGAACATTTCTGGATGCTTTACCAGAAGATTTCGGGGCGGTACCGGACCCCGCAAGCGAAAGGAAAGGTGATGTGGAAGCGAAAGAAAAGAATTTAAAAGTTTTTATAAAAGCGTAAGCGGTAATGAAGCGGAAAAATGTAAGTATCCAACCAGATTAGATACCTACGGCTGTGGTTGTATGCATAACTGTTCCTACTGCTATGCACGCAGCCTTTTGGATTTCCGCGGGCTTTGGAATGCAGAAAATCCAAGAGTGGCAGATATCCAGAAAATCCGGAGAAAATTGGAAAAAGTGCCGCCGGGAACCATTTTAAGACTTGGAGGCATGACAGATTGCTTTCAGCCGGTGGAACGTCAGGAACAGGTTACCTATCAAACCATAGAACAGTTAAATGAATATGGTATTGGGTATCTGATTGTGACAAAATCCCATTTGGCAGGAGAAGAACGATACCGGAAACTTTATGATCCGAAACTGGCACACATTCAGATTACGATTACCTGCTTTGATGATAAGAAAGCTTTTGGCTATGAAAAAGCAAGCAGTCCTTCAAAGCGGTTAAAGGCATTGTTAAATCTACAGGAAGAGGGTTTTGATGTTACCTTACGATTAAGTCCTCTGATAGAAGAATATTTGGATTTTGATTACTTAAATAGGCTGCCGGTAAATAAAGTTTTGGTAGAATTTCTTCGGGTGAATGGGTGGATAAAAAAATGGTTTCCGGATTTGGACTATCAGAAATATATTTTGCGTCAGAGTGGATACTGGCATTTACCGTTGGAAGAAAAAATCAGGATATTGGAAAAAATTCATCTTCCTTTGACGGTCTGTGAAGATGTCACAGAACATTATGAATATTGGAAGCAGCATATCAATCCAAATCCACTGGATTGTTGCAATTTAAGAAAATAAGAAACATAAGTGCAGGCGGTAGTATATCAGTTTTGGTATGCTGCCGCCTTTTTTACGTTGGAGGTAAGCAAATGAAAAAAGAATACTTTTTACTTGGGATATTAAGCGTGATTCTTTTGGCAGCAGGAGTCTGGATTTATCAGATTATTAGTGAATATCAAAAAGCAGAACAGGAATATGAACAGTTACAAGAATATGTAAAAGTAGAGAAGAATACAAGGAATCCGGAAAATGCGAAACCAAATGTTGCAGAAGATGATAAGGATGGAGAAAAGCAGGAAGAAACTGTAACGGTGGATTTTGCGGCTTTGCAGGCAATTAACCCAGATGTTGTAGCGTGGCTTCGGATCCCAGGGGTATTGGAATACCCCGTAGTGAGAGGGGAAGATAATTCCTACTATTTAAACCATACCGTACAAAAAACTTATAGCATTGCAGGAAGTATTTTTCTTGATTATCGGAATGAACGGGACTTTTCAGATAGTAAGAATATTATCTATGGCCATAATATGAAAGACGGCAGTATGTTTCATGTATTGAGAAATTATCAGGATATTGATTTTTTTCAGGAGCACACGGATATGGAGGTTTATTTACCGGATGGAAGAACTTTGAACTATCAGATTACAGCTTGTGAACAGGTACCGGCAGATAGTGAGATTTATCAGATAGAAAGAGGATATGCTGAGGATAGTAAGGAAAATGAAATCATATTGTCTACTTGTAGTGCAAAAGCAAATATCCGGATTGTTATAAAAGCGGATTTGAAAAAATAATTTAAAACAATAACTGCAAGATATTTTGAAAAATCAGATAACAAAAGGAGGGCACTAAGTGTATTTAATAGAAATTGATACCGAAAAATTTGATTTTCAAGGGACATCACATGAAGAATATTTGGAGTTTTTTGGCTATCAGGGCATACGAAAAGAAAAAGAAAATTTATATACGGTAACACAACTGGGAACCATACTTCCAGCAGTAAAAGTCCTTTGTCAAAAAGACAACGAAAAATTTTAGTTTTATCATCTTAATTTCAGATTTTAGGTGAAAGATATGAAGTGATTGGTTGTTTCTAATTGATAAAAATTCTTCAAACTGCAAGAAAAGTAATCCCTTCTGGAAGTTTGGTAGTTAGGAAATTTATTGACGGAAAACACAGGAAAAGGTATAATGAGCATAGAATAGTATGCATATGCGACGATAGAGGCGTTATAAATCTACTATTTTTTGCACAGAAGCAGTGTTATGTTTTTATTGACAAGCAGAAAGTTCTGTGATAAAATGCGGAAACTTAGAGGAGGACATATGGCTAAAAAGAAAGTTTTTGCCGTAAAAAGGGGAAAAACAACAGGTTTGTTTTATTCTTGGGCTGAATGCCAAGAGTCGGTCGATGGATATCCTGGGGCAGAATTTAAAGGCTTTTCTGCAGAAGAAGAGGCCAAAGCATATTTGGAGGGTAAAGAAACAGAAAAGATTGCGTCAAATACTCATGAAACTTTGGAAGAGGGATTAATTGTATATGTAGATGGCAGTTTTGATGAAAAAATAGGAAAATATTCGTTTGGATGTATTATTCTTACTCCAAATGGGGAGACTATTAAAGAATCCGGAAATGGTGATAATCCAGAATCATTAGCAATCCGAAATGTTGCCGGCGAAATGCTTGGTGCTATGTATGCTGTGAAATGGGCTATAAAAAATGGATATATCAGTCTGGATTTACGGTATGACTATGAAGGCATTGAGAAATGGGCAACTGGTGAATGGAAGGCAAAAAATACATTAACTCAAAAATATGCAGAGTTTATGAAAGAACATCAGAAACATTTGAATATTAAATTTACAAAAATAAAAGCTCATACGGGTGATTTTTATAATGAAGAAGTTGATAAGCTGGCAAAAGCAGCATTGACAGAAGGAAAAGGAATTCCTAAAATTAAACGTGGTGATTTTTGGTTTACGGTTGAAGGGATTACAGAAGATGATTTGATTGCCGTTCTTGGATTAGTAAAAGAAGAGATAGGTTCTGATAAGATAGCAGAAGAGGAAAAAAGCATAGCCCATGGTAAATCCATATCTCTTAAGATCAGCAATAAAGATAGAGTTGTGGTATCTCATTATAGCAAAAGCAATACAGTGGTTATGCAGGGAAAACCGCAACTGCTTTTTTCAACAATCATAAGTTATATTACAGAGTTGGTAGATATCGAAGAAATTCCTAAAATATTCAATAATACATACAATGTTAGTATTGATAAAGATGAGGTTTGTTCAGAATTTCAATTCTATATGCCAAATTCTTTCGACAAATTTTCATCTAAAATGGAAAAAGCGCTTCTCCAGGCAGTGTATAACTTAAAATTAAATGGCAAGATGTTTGATGGAACATTCCTTGCGCATCCGGCAATGAGAGTCGTAGAAGCACATTTGAAGATTTTATTGGTGAAGTACGAAATTATTCCGGATGCAAAATATATTAAAGATAATGGCTTTAATATGTTTGATAAGCTTGGAGCAAAATACAAACTAAAGATGGATCAACATGGAACGGCTACTGAAGATAAAGCAAAGTATATTGGTAATCTTTATACGTTTTATCATAATAACCGGCATGTATTGTTCCATTGGGATGATCCGACAGGACCTTTAGATACTACAAAATTATTAAGTGTCGAAGATGCACATGATAAAATCAAAAGAGCACTGGCAATTATTGATGAATATTATGAGTAGTGTAAAAAAGAGAAAGGAGAAAGTTAGATGAATAACTTTGAGATTATTAAATTAAATAATGTAGAAGATAATATACTTATTGTTATGAAAACTAGCGAGCCTCCTTTTGACTTTCTTAGTGAAATGGAGGAAGCACTTCGTAATATACAGTATTTGGGGTATGTTACGATTGATGAACTATTACACAGTGGGAATACGGAAGAACGGTTTATTCAGGGCTTTTTTAATGGGAATTCTTTTGAAAATGGAAAATTCAAATTTACTGTTATTGAAAAGAAGAGTAAATTAAGAGAGTACGCTTGTGAGTTTTTGCGTAAAGATATAGAACTTCTTCATTTTACAGGCTTAACAGGCAGACAGCAAAGATTAATTGAATGTGGTTGTGTAATCTAAATACCTAATACGGAATTATGATAACATAATAGTAGAAAATTTGATGAACTTATAAGAAGGCATTATCGCTGAGTCGGTAGTGCTTTTTTATTGGAAGAATTAAGGATATTTTTTCCTGCTATAAAAGTTATCAAAAAGTGATCTGTATTCTATAATATCTTGAGTAAAAAAGTGGATGAAAAAAAGGAATTTTTCACAAAAAATATTGCACATATCATATTGACGGTGTACAATATAACGAAAGATACTTTAGCGCTCTGATTGAGTAAGGGTGTATGTAAGTTAAGAAAAATAGAACAAAATTTTTTCTTGGAAAAACAAATGAAGGAGGAGCCCATGTGAAAAATAAGATTGTTAAAGCAGGAGTAGGAATACTGATTCTTGGATGTTGTTTGGGTGGAGGCTATTATGCAGGGAGTAAAACAAATTCTGATGACATAAAACCTGTTGCTGTAGTAAAAGAAGATAAACCTGTAAAAGAAAAATTATACGATACAAATTTAATTGCGATTGTTAATGCTGACGAAGGAATTCAAAAAGAGGACAAAGTGGTAAGTTACAGTCAGTCTTTGCTAGGGACATTAACTCTCCCATATGAAATAACAGGTATTGAAGATGCAAAACAAGGATTAGAAAATGGAAAATATAGTGCATACATGATTTTACCTGGAACATTTTCAGCATCTGTTGAGTCTATCAATACAACACCACAAAAAGCAGTTTTAGAATATGCAATTGCTCAAAATCTCACGCAAGAGGCTCAGGCAAAAGCTATTTATTCAGTTGGAAATACTTTTACAACCTTAAATAATGGTATTAGTGAATTATATCTTTCTTCCGTTTTAAGTGAAGTGCACAAAGTACAAGATGCTGCAGGCATAATTAAAGAGAATGATATTCGAGATTTAAAAGCTCTAGGGGAGGTAAGTGGAGATGATTTGACAGAAGCAATTCAATTACCAGAACTAGCATCTGTAGATAAAAAAATTGAAATCTTAGATCTTATTCCACATTATGAGGAAGAAGATAAACTTCTTGCTGAAATTGATAAAACCTATCAAGATTCTTGGTCAAAGGGAGAAGAACAATTTAACAATACCATCAAAACACAGTCTAATGGTTTGACAGCAAGTCTAAATAATAATGATGGTGTGAATGCAGAATACGAAAAAATGTTAACAATGCATGGACAGGAAATGGAAATCCCGAAATATGAGGATGATACGGAAGCCGAAAAAACTGAAGTTTCAGGTCATGTTGACAGTATTCAAAAGAATTTGAATGAAATCGAAAAGATAAGTGCACTAAAGAAAGATTTCGATGAACTAAAGGGAAAACAGTCTGTGGCAGATGAGAAAAATGGCAAAATTCAAACTTCTTATGACGAGATAAAAGAGAAGTTAAGAGAGTCCATTGTACGTGAATGGACTGAAGAAGAAGGAAGAGTTGCTTGGACGGAATACCAGGTTTATAGCAAACAAAATGTGGATGCTTTTTTACAGGGACAAGAAGCGGCAAAAATTGCATATGCAAACCAGAAGCTACGAGAATATTATGATAGTCTTCTGCTAAGTGAAAGTTTTCTTGATTATAAGGGTTCCTGGATTGATATGTATAAAAAATTGAGTGCTTTGGACCCTGATACATATCCTGCAAAAAGCGACGAAGAATTGAATGTGATGGTAGATAGTTCGATTAATTTACCAGAAGAAGAGCCGATTCCACCTGCTGAAACAGTATCGTTAAATCCAATTACATTCCGTGCAATTGGATATACTGCAGGAATTGAAAAACCTGATTGGGACACACTTCAATTTCCAAACTTAGAGCAGACTACAATCATGGATGATGTCAATGGTATATTAAGTACTTCTAAAAAATATACAGACAAAAGAATGCAAGAGATAAATAACTCTAGAGACCGGTTGGTCGAAAAGGATGCGTCTGTTCGTGAATCATTAAGTACATTTGATAATGCCTATAGCAGTATGCTTATTGCACAAGGTGCTTTGGAAAAATCAATTAATGATTATTCACCAAGTCAATACTTAGAAAACGAGATAATTCAGGGGTTGCAACAATCTTTAGGTAAAAATCAAAATACTATTCAAGAGAAAATAGAAACTCAGAATAAACAGTATGAAGATTATGTAGAAAAAGTTTACACAACATCTGAAGAAAACACAAAGAAACAAGCAGAAAGTATTGAAGCTGGGGAAAAAGCATCTAATGAAAAATTGGAGACTAATCTTGCAAATGCAAAAAATTCAAAACAGACAAGTTATGAAGATAATAAAAGAATGCTAAACGATATTGGTGGTATACTGCCATATTCTAGACTTGGAACACAGGAAAATATTTTGGCATACCGGTTTATGTCAGAGCCGTTGGCTGTAAATGATTTAACGGTTGTCAAAAATGATCCTATTGAAACAGAAGAGGTAAACAATAATATACCAGAGAGCAAGATGGAGAAGGAAAAACCAGAACAAAAAAATATTTCTGTAATGGTAATTGCGATTCCAATTGTACTTATTTTGCTTTGCGTGGGAGTCTATATAGTTTTAAGAAAAAAACATAGTGATTCCCAAGAGGATCATTTATAAATATGTAAAAACAGGTTGATTGTAGTACGCAATAGGAAACAGCCACAAGAACAGATTCTGGCTATGCAGTGTACAAACAGGAAAGGCAAGGAAGATGGTTACTTTATATATAGAGCCATTTTCCTTGCTTTTCTTTTGTTAGGCGATATCGGTTAATACTTTACTGATTTGCAGGGAACCCACTTTTTCCAGTAAATCAGTATGTTCTATCTGGATTTTTGAAACATGATCAATTAGTTTCATCACACGTTATAAAGACGAAAATGTTTCCGCAACATATATAAACAAAGGGGAAATATCTATTTACAGTACATTAAAGGTATGATACGAATAAGCTATATTCAAGTTTAGAGATGTATCAGAACTGTTCGGCATTTCCAATATGTTTGATTCGTTTATCTATTTTGTAGCGCCCTTTATATATATTGGAAAAGAACGCAAAATTTTGTTGTTTTTTTGGAATTATAAGAAAAAGATACGAAATAAGAGCTGAATATATCAAAAAAATAGTTGATTTGCACAAAAAATCTTTAAAAATATATTGTCAAATAGAGGAAAAAAGTGTAAAATATAGAAAAAAATACTTGCGAAAATCGCATTAGACCTGAAGGCATAAAGTTCTTTGAACTTTATAGTTTTTCATTACTTTCAAAGGAGGAAAAAAATATGTTACGTGTGGATTATGAAGCATTAGCAGCTGGCTCAAAAACTTTGCAGGATCAGGGAGCAATTTTTGAAGAATGTATTGACAGAATGCGTCAAGTGATCGAAGGACTTCCAGATGTTTGGGAAGCAGATACAAGTAAACGTTATGTGGAACAGTTCCAAGAAGCAGAACCGGGACTTAGAAATGTTAGACAGATGATTGAAGATATGGCCATTCAGATGCAGAAAATTTCTGATAATTTTGCACAGGCAGATAGTGATATGGCTGGACAAATGTAACATCAGTAATAGAGTAAAAGAGGAAGCCGCCAAAAATGGCGGCTTTTCTAAAAGGAAGGGAGGAAAATGCATATGGAAGGACAGGAAAATATGCAGTCCCAACCAGGGTTAAATTTAGATACAGAAATATTGCAAAAAAAAGAAAACATAAGCACATCGTTATGTGACCGTTTTGGCATTCATATGTACACATTGGAATTTATGGAACATGAGAAAAGATACCAAGAAAAACAGCAAGAAAAAGAAGATGAGATTTTTTCCAATGTTTTAAATAATCCAGAAAAGGAAATGACAGATACTGCATTCAAAAGAGTCATACAGGCTGAAACAACCGCAGTAATTAAAGCAGAATATAATGAGAATAAGGCAACCAGTAATCCATATATAAATATAGCCTATGGAATCTTAGGAGCGATACTGGCAGGAACAGTTCTCTTTTTAATAGAAAGATATAGGAGAAAACGGAATGAAAATTACCATAACTATCAAAAATGAACAAGATGGAAAATCTTATGATGTTTCTCTAGATAATCGGCAAAAAATTGCAACCACATTGAAAGTAATGAGCGAAAATCTCCCGGAGTTCATGAATGGAATCGGAACCAATCCGGCGGTACAGTCTGAACGGACAAGTCGGCACTTGAAGTTAGAATCCACCTATGAAGAATCTCATATTTATACAGGCGATATAGTGGTGATTTCACAAAGAGAAAAAGAATAGAGAGGGACTGATGAAGATGGGAAAAAAGAAGGATGAAAAAACATGGATCAAAGGTGAAGAGACGCAGCAGAAGGCTACCTATTTGAAGGAAGAAATTAAAAAGTCTTCGATGCATGCAAAAGATAGTTATGATTATAAAAAACTTTGTGTGGATCGAAGGGGGCTTCTGCCTTGTAAATATGAAGAGGACAGAGAAGATTTATATTTTTATTATGATATAGAAAGAATGAGTCCTTTTCAAGATGTAAAAGTAGAATCACGAGAGAAAAAATATCAAGTATTGATTAACTTTTGCTTGCTGAAAGAGCTACAGACAGATTTTGTTTTGAAACTGACTGTAGATAATCTGTATTATGATGAAAATGGATTATTATATCTGAAAGAACGAGACATTTATGGACGTGGCGAAAAACCAAGTGATCTACAATTTGTTAATGCCTATAAAAGCTTTGTTGCAGGTGTTTTGGGAAGTAAATATTCTGTCACACAAATCCAGGAAAGTGGGATTGAAATCTGCAGAGAAGAAAAGTGGTTTGAACCCATCTATCGTTGTGAAACATCAGAAGAGATTGCAGATATCTTGCGAAAAGTGAGAGAAGATTATCTTTTAGAACAAAAGCGGGAGATGCAGAATGTAAAGAAATCTACGTATTCAATATGGAGAATTGTAGCCGTTATTACATTGATCGGAACCTTGCTTGGCGGTGGATATGCAACATATCTTTCTATTAAAACTGTTCCCGAGCAGAAACAATTGCTTGCAGCAAATGAGGCTTTTATTCAAAAAGATTATAGAACTTGCGTGGATAGCTTACGAAATGTGGAACCATCTGAAATGGAAAAGAATACACTTTATATTTTAGCATATTCTTACGCCAATATGGAAAGCTTTCGTCAGGATGAAATGAGAAATATTATTGATAACCTGTCGATAAGTAGCAATTCGAAGATTTTAGAGTATTGGATACGGATAGGAAGGCTGGAAACAAAAAAAGCGGAAGAAATTGCCCTATCGCTGTCTGATGATAAATTACTAATTTATGCATATATGAAAGAGGCAGACGATTTAGAGAATAATACACAGATAGATGGTTCAGAGAAGAAACAGAGGTTGGATGAATTAGAGGGGCAGATAGAAAAACTTGGCGATAAATATGAGCCTCAAGAGGAAGAAAATGTAGAGAATATTAATAAAAATGTGCAGGAGGATACTTCCATAGAAGAACAGCAGACACAGGATACCACAGATACTGCACAGTAGTGTGTTCTAGATGTTACAGGAGGAAAAAGTATGGGAAGTCTTTCAGATGATAGGAAAAAAAGAGATGAAGAACGCAGAATTGCCGGACTCAAAAAAGAGATTCAAGATTTAGAAGTAGAACTAAAAGAATATGAGGCCGCAAAAGAAAAAGTACAGAATGCAAAAGCTAATTGTAATACAGAGGTTACCAGTTGGCAGGAAACCGTTGGAAAATTTGCGCAAAAAGAAATAAAGCAGCCGGATGTTTTTGAAGGCGAGATGGCGAACAAATTAGAAACATACATAGACGATGCGAAGGAGGAAAATGATAAGGGCATTGAGAAAGCAGCGGAGTTGGTAACAGAATTAGGTACACAAATTGATAAAATAAATGAAAAAATTTCTTTCCTTAATAATAGTATTGACTATAAAAGAAGTTTGATATAAGGAGGTAGAGAGATGGCTAATAAAATTGCAATAAATGATGAGGACTTTACTTCATTAGAAGAAAATTTAATAGCAAAGCATAAAAGTATAATTGAATTAGTCGGAAATGTTGTAAAACAACTCCAAGATTTGAGTAGAAGAGATGGCGAATTTTATACGGACTCTATCTCTCCTAAAGTACAACTTTTGTGTGATGAATTAAATGATGCCAAATCATCTATGGAAGAAATCTATTCTGCACATACAGACATTATTTCCAGTTTTAAATCCGCGGTTGCAGATTTGGATACATGTTGTTAGGAGGGAAAACAATGACAAACAACATTCATGTAAATTCGGATAGTGTTATATCCATTGTGGGTGCAACAATAAAAGGTATTGAAAATATACAAGAGGACGTAAATGATGCATATTCATCACTTATAGATTTATTATCCGATGCATCTGGCGAAGAAGTGGATGCATTGCGTGAACAATTAGAAACAGAAAATAACTTAGCGATTGCGCTGTGTAATACTTTGACAAAATTTTCGAACAGTATCCGTTTTGCTGCTTCTGAATTTACAGAACTGGATTCCACAGGAGCTAGTCAGATGGGAAATAAATAAAAAGAGAGGTGGAATAGAATGAAACGAGTGTTCCAGGTAAGCGAGATCACAACGCTGTGCAATGAACTGAAAACATTGTTAAACGGGTGCAAAACCCATATTTCGAACATGAAAACTTATGCAGAGCAGGCAGATGAGGCACTTGCAGAAGTGCCTGGCGAAGTACGTCATTATGGGGCAGTTTCCAGTGTTTCCGAACTTCGCAGTGCCTTAAAAACAGAGAAGATGGAAGAGGCACTGACCAAACTGGAAAACTGCAGACAAAGAGCCTGCGAGCTGATCCCGGCAGCGGATACAGACTATGCAGCCCAGACCAGGGAGCTTATGGGGGTCACGAAAAACCTGCAGACACTTTTGGAGGAAATGGAGCAGTTTTTGATCCATACTCCGCTTACCACCGATTATTCCGCCTTTAAAAAAGCCTTTGAGGAAGTACAGGCAAGATGGAACAAGGTAACGGAAAATGCAGAGAAGGCAGTGGAGAAACTGATGGCGAACATTAAAGGAGCGGAAACCATCTGCCATGCCTTTTCCAAAGACCCGGTAAACCTAAGCACCGGAAACTTTATCTATGACCGAACTGATCTGGAGGTTGGCGGAAGGGAGCCGTTTGTGTTCCGCCGGTTTTACAATGCCATCAACGGTCGAGAGGGTGTGCTTGGAAAGGACTGGAACCATAATTATGAAGTACATCTGGAGTTTACAGATGGGGAAGCGGTGCTTCTCAGGGAAGACGGGAAAGAGGAACGTTTTTTCTGGGAGAAGGACCGCTATCTTTCTTTGTTTGCCAGTGAGGGAACATTGGAGAAAGCAGAAGACGGATATACGTACCGTACCAGGGAACAAAAAGTCTATCGCTTTGACAGGGAAGGAATGTGTCTGGAAACGGAGACCCTTTTGGGCGGCCGAGTAACATTTACGTATGAAACGGAAGCACCTTTCCATCTGGTAAAAGCGGAAAAGGACACCGGGGAATTCTTTGCCTTTTCCTACGGAGCAGATGGCATGCTGGAACGTGTGGAAGACCATGTAGGAAGATGCCTGTCCTATCAGTATCAGGGGGGACTTCTGAAGGAAGTGACGCTTCCGGATGGGAACACTTTCCGCTATGGCTATACCCCGCAGGGAAAACTGGAGCAGGTGGAGAACCAAAGGGGAATCGTGACGGTGGAAAACTTCTTTGATGAGGAACACCGCACCACCTTACAGAAGTTCCCGGACGGGACACGGATGTCTTATGTATATGATGCAGAAAAGAAGGCCGTAGAACTTACGGAACGGAATGGCAGCCGGGTGATCTATGTCCATGATGACAAGTACCGGGATGTGAAGCATATCCACAGCAACGGGGAGGAACGTTTTGCCTATAACCAGAATAACCAGAAAACTCTGTATGTGGACCGGCTTGGAAATAAGACCCAGTATGCCTATGATCCGGCAGGAAACCTGGTGCGCGTGATTGATGCCCTTGGGAACAAGACGGAGATCCGGTATGGGGAAAAGAACCAGCCAACCGGGATCAGGATAAATGGAAAGGATAAACTGTGCGGGGAATACGACGCACAGGGAAGGCTTGTAAAAACCAGGGATGCCCTTGGAAATGAAGTGGAGATCACCTATACGGAAGCAGGGTGGCCGCAGACCATCCTGCAGGCAGACAAAAGCCGGATCACACTTTCCTATGATGCAAAGGGAAATATCACAGCGATCGAAGATGCACAGGGAAATATGACCCAGTATGGGTATGATACCCTGAACCGGATGGTGGAAAGTACCGATGGAAAAGGGAATGTCACAAAGTATGCGTATGATGTGATAGGAAATGTGACCTGCGTGGAAAATGCGGAGGGAAACTGCCAAAGCTATGAATACAATGCAAGTGGAAAAGTAACGAAGGTGACAGACTTTGACGGGGCGAGCATCCAAAGGGAATACAATGTCTTAAACCGCCCAAGCAAGATCATTGATAAAGAAGGAAGGGAAACCCTCCTGACTTATGACAGCATGTGGAACCTTGCAAGGGTGACAGCACCGGACGGTGCAAGGACTACCTATCTTTATAATGAAGAAAACCTGTTATCCCGGATCAAATATGCAGACGGGGCAGTGGTACGCTATACCTACGATGGAAACGGGAACCGGACCGGGGAAGAAGATGAAAACGGGGCGAAGACCACGTTTGTTTATGATGCCCTTGGAAGAGTGGTGGAAGTAAACGGAGAAGAAGGACTCCATTATGCCTACCGGTATGATGGGGAAGGAAATCTCATAGAGGCAGAAGATGCCCTGGGCAATACCGTATCCATGGAATACGATGGAAACGGGAACCTGGTGAAAGAAACCAACGTCCTTGGGGAGAGCAGACATTATACTTATACCCCGTTAGGCGATGTGGAGAGCATCACCGATGAGGCAGGGCGTACTACTTGTTACCAGTATCAAAAAGGCGGACTATTAGAAAAAATCCAATACTCAGATGGTACAGAAGAAGCCTTTACCTATGATGCCAACGGAAACCTGGAAACCCATACCCTTGCCACCGGGTTTGTGCTGCGTTATGGATATGACAGCATGGACCGGATCACGGAGATCACAGGAAGTGAAGGGGAGAAGAAATCCTATACTTATGATGCCCTTGGAAATGTGACTTCCATGACAGACGGGGAGGGAAACACCACCCGGTATGCCTATACCTTAAGCGGGCGGCTTGCAAAAGTAACGGATGCCCTTGGAAATGAAACCGAATACCAGTATGATGCCTGTGACCGGCTCATCGAGATCCGCCAGTATGGTGCAGAGGGAAGCCTGAAGGAAGATACAGAAGGATCCGGTATGGATACAGACCTTCTGGAAGCAGAGAAACAGAATGGAAGAAACCGGCTGTGCCAGGTCACCCGTTATACAAGGAATCTGCGGGGACAGGTCACAGAAACCATGGATGCCCTGGGACAGAAGGAAGTTTATACTTATGATAAGAAAGGGCAGCTCCTTAGCAAACTGGATAAGGAGGGTTACCTGACAAAGTATGCCTATACAAAACAGGGAGATTTATCCGGTATCCAGTATGCGGACGGAAGAGAAGTGAAACTGTCCTATAACCCGCTCCGGCAGCTTTTGGAGGTGCAGGACTGGTTAGGAAGTACAAAGATCACTCCCGATGCACTGGGAAGAGCACAAAAGGTACAGTACCCAGACGGAAGGGAAGTATCCTATACCTATGGAAAAGCAGGAGAAAGAAAAAGCATGACCTATCCGGATGGAAAGACGGTCTTCTATGGTTATGATGAGCAGCTCCGTCTTTCAGAGTTAAAAGAAGGGGACAGCGTCATCACGTATGCGTATGACCCTCTGGGCAGGCTGTGTGAAAAACAGTTCCCCAATGGAACAAAGACCACCTATGCTTATGACAAAAAAGACCAGCTGACAGAACTGGTACATCAAGACCAAGAAGGAGTCATTGACCGTTATACTTATCTGTATGACCTTTTGGGAAACAAGAGTGGCATTACAAAAGAGAGAAGAGGGCTGGAGCGTGAGAGCGGACACTACCGCTATGGTTATGATGCACTGGGCAGGCTGGCAGAAATCCAAAAGGACGGGCAGATGCAGACCCAGTATGGGTATGATGCCTTTGGAAACCGGACATGGAAAGAAGAAAGCGGGGAAAGGACTTCCTACCAGTACAATGTCATCAACCAGATGGTAAGCGAAAAACATGGAGAGCTCTTAAAAGCATATAGCTACGATAAGAGAGGAAACCTAACCGGCATCCAAGAAAATGGGGCATGGAAAAAACAGTATGTCTATGGTGCAATCAACCGTCTGGAAGAAGCGGTGGATGCGGCAGGAAAACAGGCAAGGTATCAGTACAACGGACTGGGACACCGGGTAGGAAAGCAGGAAGGTGTCCTTCCAAAAGAGAAGCTGGAGAAACTGGATCCGCAAAGCAGGATTGGCATGGAAATCGGAAACAGCCGGCAGATCACCTATACCCTGGACCTGACCAGACAGTATTATAACCTCCTGGAGCGGACAGAGGAAAACCGAAACCAGAGATACTTCTGGGACGGGAACGTGGCAGCGTATGAAGAAAATGGGGAACGGAACTATTACCTTCAGGACGAACTGGGAAGTCCGCTTCGGATTGAAGACAGTGCCGGAATTCTCAAAGAGAGTTATGGATACGGAGCCTTCGGGGAAGACCTGTATCAGAACCAGGGGAAGATACAGCCGTTTGGCTATACGGGATACCAGAGAGATGAGATTGCAGGGACGTATTATGCTCAGGCGCGAGAATACCTAGTGGAGAGCGGTAGATTTTTAGCTTGTGATAGAGTAAAAGGTTCATTTATAGAACCCATAACTTTAAATGAATATGTATATTGTTATAGTAATCCATTTTATTTTGTGGATCTAAATGGTTTATGGATTACAGCAGTAATAGGAGGAATAGCAGGAGGAATTTTTGGCGGTATTTCTCAGATAGTTACAGACATTGCTACAGGAGAAAAACCGTCCTTGAAAAAAACAGTATCAGCTACAATAGGAGGTGCAGTAGGTGGTGCGGTTGCAGGGACTGGTGCAGGAGCAGCTTGGGCGGGAGCAGCGAGTGGAGCCACATCAACTTTTGTTGAGGGGATTTGGGACATGGCAGACGGAACCACTAGTTTTACGGTGGACTCAGTGCTAACACTTATGATAAGATCAGGAATAAGTTCAGGAATAGCCAGTGCGTCAGCAGGAATTTTTGATAAATTTACAAGTAAGTTTACAAATAAAATGGGAGAGAAGTTATTAACTAAATTTTCGCTTCATGATTGGAAATTTAAATATGAGTATCATGATAAAAGAATACGGGCGGGTTCTTTTAAAGTTTTAACTAGTTTAAAAATGTATGGAAACAAATTTTTCATGGTAGAGAGTATAAAAGGAATGCCAGACACAATTCTAGGTGCTTTGAAAGATGCAGTGACTAAATGGAGTGAAAAAATGGGAAAGGAAGTGGATTGGAAGAGCGTTGTTCAAAATATAAAAAGTAATATGAATAATATATGGGAAAATATATTGAAAATCAAAGAGGAAATAATAAATTGTGATATAGCATAATAATATTATTTAATTTAAATGATAAAGATGTTATTATGGGTGAAAAAATATCAATCAGAGAAAAAATTATATTTATAAAGCGTATTTGAAATATTATAGTAAGATTTGTACTGTGTATGAATCATTTAGAGAGAATATTAGGAGAAATATAAAGTAAGAAAGTGCAGGGAAAGAATTATGGATGAAGTAATTGTGAAATTGTATGTAGAAACTTTATTGATAACGGTTATGGTTGCTATTTATTTAATCTCAGCGTTGAAAAAAAAGAGGTGGATTTGCTGGGAAAAAATGGCACCAGATATAAAGCAAATGGTTAAAAGAAATGAGAAAAGAATTAATATAGTATTGAAATGCACAATAGGATTATTTTTGGGGATTATATTTATGTGGCGTGTGATTCCAGCTATAAAAGATTTTCCTAACGTGATGCAAGAAGAATATTTAGAAGCAGAGGGAGAAGTAATAGAATGGGATTATGGTAGAGAGACTAGAAGAAGATCAAGAAGTATTGCAATTATAGACTCTAAAACAAATAGAAAAGTAAATGTGGTGGTTTATAGTACTGGAATTTATGAAGGGGAGCGTTTAAAAGTGACATATTTACCTAATAGTAAATTTGGAATTGTGGAGGAGAGAAAATAATGAGAATAGAATGGTTGTTTTTTATGACATTGGTATTTGGAATTATATCGATGGTGACAAGAAAAAAATATGAAGTAAAAGACAAGGAAAATCAATTATATTTTCCACCAGTTTTTTGGAAAATTCTGTATATTTGTTTTGTGATTACAATAATTTTCTCGGCTATAATGATGTTTATGTACAAAGATGTAGGGATATCTGTTTTTCTTATTATAATGGGATTAATTAGTGTTTCAGCAGGATGGGTGATAGGGAGATATAAAGTAATATTAGAGAAAGATGAACTAATTATTATGCATCCTATAGGTAAAAAAAGATGTATTCCGGTTTCAAAAATTAAATCTATAGAAAGAAATTCTAATGGTGGATTTAAACTTATTATAAAAGGAGAAAAGACGATAACATTAGACGCTATGCTTATAGGAATTGAAGGCTTTATAGAGGAACTTTACAAAAAATGCAGTTAAAAGTGTATTATACATAAAGTAAAGTAAATATGATAAATTTCTATAAATGATATTAGAAGACACCATACGAAAGGAGAAAGAAATACATGGAGAGAAAGAATACATCCATCAGAACATACAAAAGAAAGCCGCAGATTTGGTTTGGGACAGAAGCGGATTCATTTTCTTACGACTTTGTATGGCATCTTCCAATACAGATGTGCCTGGATGGAGAAATCTTGAACTTAAAAAGAGAGGGAAATATCAAAGTTTTTCTGAATAATCAGATTGTAAGTGGCAATCAGATGATCATCAAAAACGGAGACCAGATACATATTGAAGATTTTAGGATTACATTTTTCAAAGAAAAACTGGAAGTTCAATCAGATATAGAGTATTTTGAAACAACCTTACTTCCAGAACGACAGGAAGAAGAATATTTTGAGGGATTTCCTTTTTATAAACGTTCTCCAAGAGTTGTATATCAGAGAAAAGAGGAGAAGGTAGAAATTAAAGCTCCTCCAAGAAAAAAAGAGATGTCAAAAGGGAGTCTGGCACAGTTGATCATCCCGCCCCTTTGCATGATGGCACTTACGATTGCCATGGGCGTATTGATGAAACGTGGTCCTTATATGTACATGACGGCAGGAATGACCGCTATTACCCTAATTTTTTCTATTCAGAGATATGTAAGTGAAAAACGGAATATCAAGCAGGAAAATAAAGACCGGGAAGTGATGTATGATGAATATCTTCTTCGGAAACGAAAAGAAATCAAAAAGTTGAGGGAAGAAGAACGGGAAGCGATTGATTATCAGACACCGACACTTTCTATGCTGCAAGATATGGTATTGGAATATAGTAGCCGTATTTACGAACGTTCCATCTTAGATGATGACTTTTTAAAAGTAAATTTAGGATACCGGAAAGGCGAGTCCCAGATAGAAGTTTCTTACGAAGATAAAGAACTGGATATGACAAAGGATGAACTGATTGAATGTGCCAAGAAAATTCCAAAAGAATTTAAAAAAGTAGAACAGATTCCCGTAGAGATTGATCTGAAAAAAGCACATTTAGGTCTGGTTGGAAGTAAACGGAATATCCATGATCAATTAAAATATATGCTTGCCCAATTAACTTTTTTCCAAAGTTACCGGGAGTTACAGATTGTTTTTATCCATAGCGGAGCATATACCGAAGATTTCCAGTATATGCGCTGGTATCCGCATCTGCGGTTGGAATTTATCAATGTAATCGGAGAAATTTATTCGGAGCAGATCAGGGATCAGATATTGGGAAGTATCCAGCAGATTTTAAAAGAGAGAAAACTAAAACAGGAAGAAGAGAAAAAAGCACACATTTTCCTTCCGTATCTGCTGTTTATCATTGATGAACCAAAACTGATTTTAAATCATGCTATTATGGAATACTTGCAAAGCAGGGAAATGGAATTAGGGTTTAGTATGATTTATACTACCGATCAGAAATCGAATCTCCCTGAAAACATCAGAACAATCTGTATTTTAGACAACTCAGAGGAAGCTCATCTTTTATTAGAGGAAGGGGAAAGGAAGAACCTTCGGTTTGAAGTACAACACACAAAAGGAATTCCTCTAGAAAGAATGGCAAGGGCATTAAGTCCTTTGATCCATGAGCAGGGGATTACTTCTCAGGTGCCTGATAAACTGACATTTTTTGAAATGTATGGTGTCGATACGCCGACTCAACTGGAAGTAGAAAAACGGTGGGAGTCTCATAGTGCTTATAAAAGCCTGGCAGTTCCGATTGGTGCAAAAGCGGAGAATGATTTCACCGAACTGAACCTGCATGAAAAGGCACATGGACCGCATGGTCTTGTGGCAGGTACAACAGGTTCCGGTAAATCAGAAACCATTCAGACGTATATACTTTCTCTTGCTGTGAATTTTCATCCTCATGAAGTCGGTTTTCTTTTGATTGACTATAAAGGTGGAGGAATGGCAAACCTGTTTGCAAATCTTCCGCATTTATTGGGGACAATTACAAACTTGGATAAAGCAGAGAGTATGCGGGCGATGGCATCCATTAAAAGTGAACTGGCACGCAGACAGCGTATTTTTGCAGAGTATGGTGTAAACCATATTAATGATTATCAGAAATTATTCCGTATGGGAAAAGCAGAAGAACCTCTTCCGCATCTGTTTATCATCAGTGATGAGTTTGCAGAGTTAAAGAAAGAACAGCCGGAATTCATGGCAGAACTGGATTCCACTTCACGTATCGGACGAAGCCTTGGAGTGCATTTGATTCTGGCAACACAAAAACCATCAGGAGTAGTAGATGATCAGATTTGGAGTAACTCAACATTCCGTTTGTGCTTAAAAGTACAGAATGCAGCGGACAGTAAAGAAATGCTTCATACGGCAGATGCTGCAAACATCACACAGGCCGGACGTGGATACTTACAGGTTGGTAATAATGAGATTTATGAATTGTTCCAGTCCGCATGGAGTGGCGCTTCCTACGGAACAAAAGAGGAACAAAAAGAGGAAGACGACAGGGTATATCTGCTGAATATGCTTGGACAGGGAGAAGCCTTAAATAAGGATTTCAGTGGCAGAAAGGAAAGCCAGCAGCTCAAGAAAAGTCAGTTGGATGTTGTAGTAGAACACCTTCAGCAACTTTACGAAGAAGAGCATTGTGTCAAAGTGAAAAAGACCTGGCTTCCATCTCTGGCATTTCAAATTGCATCTCCATATTTGATGGAAATTCAGGACAGTGCCGGTTTCAAGAAGGTTGATTTGAAATTAGGGATTGGTATGATGGATATCCCTGAAGAACAGGCACAGACGGAATATGTCCTTGACTTTGAAAAAAATGGACATCTTTTATATCTGTCTTCCAGCGGATATGGAAAAACGATGCTGCTGACGCAGATTATTTTAGGATTATCTGCAAAGAATGCAGTGAAAAATCTGAATTTCTATATTTTGGATCTCGGTAACAGTGGAATGATCCCATTAAAACAGCTTCCCCATGTTGCGGACTATATGAATATAGACCATGAAGAAAAAATCGGAAAATTCCAAAAATTGATTTTAGAGGAAATCAAAGAGAGAAAGAAGAAACTGGCACGTGCTATGGTACAGAACTTTTCGGTTTACAACGAAACACAGGCGGAACCATTAAAAGCCATTGTGATTGTCATAGACCAGTATGAAGTGGTAAAAGAACTGGGAGAAGCTGTTGAATCTTTCATACAAAAAGTATCTAGAGACGGGGCAGGGCTTGGTATTTATTTGGCAGTAACGACTTCCAGAGATGGGGCTATGAGAAGTGCAGCCAGAAACAATTTCAAAATGAGAATCGGTGGTTTCAATTTTGATGAAAGTGAACTTTCTTCTTTTGTTGGACGGAGTTCCTATAAGCTGCCGGAAGAGCATAAAGGAAGGGCGCTTGTAAAAACAGACAGCATCCATGTGATGCAGCTATATACTCCCGTTGTGTTTGAAACAGAAAAAGAATACAATGAAAAACTGAAAGCACTTATTTTTGAACTGGATCAGAAGTCTTCGGAAGAAAAGGCAAAAGAAATTCCAGTTATGCCGGAAGAACTTACGGTGTCAATGCTTCCATCCTACCCAGGATATGAAAAGACAAACCGGAAAGTACCAATTGGATTGGATACGGATACTTTACAGATGTACTATCTTTCCATGGAACAGACACCAGCCTTTGTAATTGGAAATGCAAAAACAGGCAAAACAAATGTAATCAAAAATATGCTTTCTATGGTTTCGGGTGAAAAGGTATATCTCTTTGATAATAAGAGTCATGAACTTGCTGCTTACCAGTCAAGAGAGAATGTAGTTTATGCAAGTGATAAGAGTACGGTTGCAGATGCCTTAAAGCAGATTGAGGAAGATATTTTTGAAAGAAAAGAAGCGTATGAAGAAGCCAAATTGGATGATGTTTCTTTAAGCATCGAAAGCTTTGCCAAAACACTTCCGCCAATTTATGTCATGGTAGACATGCTTCAGGAATTGTATGATAATGTGGCGGAAGATAACAGTATGATTGATATTTTGGAAGAAGCTGTCCGTTATGGTATTTATGTCCTTGTAACTTCAGAATTTAAGGTAAAGAAAATGACAAGAAGCAAGTTCATAGAAATGCTCTTGGCAAGCAGGGAAGTCCTGATTCTTGGAAATATCAAAGATCAGTTACTGTTTAGTTATACGGGAGTTCGGGAAGAAAATCGGAAAGTGGAATTTGGTTATTACCACAATGCAGGAGTTAATCGGAAAGTGAAATTAATCCTGCACAAAGAAATATCATAAGGATAAGAAAGAAACAGGATATTGCATACAGATATGAAGTTGCAGTATCCTGTTTTGTATATATAAAAACAAATGGTATGATATAAAACAAAGAAATTAAATAAAAATAATCAAAAACAGCAATTATTTTCCTTGTATTTCTATCAGATTATGGATATACTATATCATATAAGGAGGGATATGATATGCTGATTAAATTTGAATTTGAAAATTATCGTTCATTTAGGGACAAAAGCATTTTGTCTATGGAAGCAAAAGGAAATGCAGAATATAAAAGTTGTCTTTTACCGTATAAAAAGAAAGGAGTTCTTCCAGCTGTAGCTATTTTGGGGAAAAACGGTGGTGGAAAAAGTAATGTAATTCGTGCTTTCTGGTTGGGTGTGCAATTTATAAGAAATGCACAAAAAACGCAGCATGAAAAAGCAGAAATTCCAGTGCGTGCTTTTTCATTAAATGATTATTCGGAACAGTGTCCAACAGGATTTGAATATGAATACATTCAGGATGGTGTCAAATACATTTATGGATTTTCAGCCACAAAAAAAGAAATTGTAAAAGAATATTTGTATTCGGCACCAAAAGGACAAAAAGCAGAAATATTTTCAAGAAATTATCAGGAGTTTTCATTCCCTTCAAATGGCGAAAAAAGGAAAAAGGAAATGATAGCAGAAGCAGTTGCATCAAATCAATTATTTTTTTCAATTGCATGTGTGATGAATTACCAGCCATGTATTGATGCTATGAGATGGTTTAGGGAAAGTATTTATTTTTCAAAAGATTATACAGATATACCAAGTCAATTATTGGAACATGCAGAAGATGTGAATATGCTAAAAGCAATTGTGTCTTATGCAAAGCAGGCAGATGTTGGGATAGAGGATATGTCTTTTGAAATTAGAAATGAAGAATTATCTGCAAATGATTCGCTTCCTAATAATCTTCCGGAGGGAATTGTTGCTGCGTTAAAACAATTTACTCTGGCATTAAAGGATTCTTCAGAAGCTGCTGAAATGAACTTAAAAATAGGAGAAGTGAAAACCTCCTCCATTCATCGTGGATTAAATCAAGCAGGAGAGGAAGAACTATTTACATTGGAACTTTCGGATGAATCTGATGGAACAAGAAGACTCATGTCACTTGCCCCAGGAATTGAACGTGTGTTACAAAAAGGTGGGATATTGATGGTAGATGAGATTGATCGGGAATTGCACCCATTATTAGTCGAATTTATCATTTCTAAATTTCAAAGTCCAGAAACCAATCCAGGTCATGCACAGATTATTTTTACAACACATGATACGGAATTATTGAATATGGAGATATTAAGAAAAGATCAGGTATATTTTGTTGATAAGAATAAAAGAAACGGTGTTTCGGAATTGTTCAATTTAACGGAACTTCCAGTAAGAACAAATGATAATATCAGAAAAGCATATCTTGTAGGAAAATATGGTGCGGTTCCAGATGTAGATACCATGGAGGTTGAATAATGGCACGAAAGATAAAACCTCTTATTTACGTCTTTTGCGAAGGCGAAAGCGAAATCGAGTACACTAAATATTTGAAAGAAAAATTTGAAGATGTTGCAGTGATTCAAAAACCAGTAAAAGGTCTGTTTGAAGTAGCCGATAAAAAATTTAAAAAAGATGCGAAGTATCGGAATAATGCAGAGGTGACAGATGAAATATGGTTTTTCTTTGATGTCGATGACGGACAGACGGGAAGCTGGGATAGGATTCAGAAAATTGTTTCTACATTAAAAAAGTTACGTAAGAAACCGAACATACGTGTAAGATTGTTAATGACAACAGGCTGCGTTGAATTTTGGTTTTTATTACACTATAAAAAAGTGGTTCCATCTATTCAAACGGTTGCGGAAAAAGAGAATGTTCTAAGATTGTTACAGAATGAATGTCCTGGTTATGTAAAAGGAGATTCTAACACAACGAGGAAAATAGCAGATCATTTTAAACAAGCTTCTATAAATGGAGATTGGGTATTAGGGCAAATAGAAGGTTTACCTACGTTAGAAGACTCTGATGTAAGGAATCGATGGTTATATCAATCATCACGTACATTTACAACGGTACAAGAAGCAATTAAACTTTTGGAAAATTTAAAAAACTAAAAAAGTGGCTAAAAACTCTCTTGTGGTTTTTGCTATATAGAAGGAAAGACAATCTTTGGTATAGCAGAATGCAAAGGAGTTTTTTTATTATCAGAAAAAATGTTATCCCGAAAACTTAGATGCTTTCAAATTGAGAAGTGCTAGGTTATGATGCACAAAAAAACTTTTATAAATATTGAAAATTAGGGCAAAATCATGTAAAATGAAGGAAAAATCACGAAAAGTAAACAACTCTTTAAAAGTAAATATATGGAGAAATCATCAACAAAGGAGAAGTTATTCATTATGAAAGAAAGGTGGGAATAGAATGAAACGAGTGTTCCAGGTAAGCGAGATCACAACGCTGTGCAATGAACTGAAAACATTGTTAAACGGGTGCAAAACCCATATTTCAAACATGAAAACTTATGCAGAGCAGGCAGATGAGGCACTTGCAGAAGTGCCTGGCGAAGTACGTCATTATGGGGCGGTTTACAGTGTTTCTGAACTTCGCAGTGCCTTAAAAACAGAGAAAATCGAGGACGCACTGACCAAGCTGGAAAACTGCCGCGTAAGAGCCTGTGAGCTGATCCCGGCAGCCGATACGGACTATGCTGCCCAGACCAGGGAGCTTATGGGGGTCACGAAAAACCTGCAGACACTTTTGGAGGAAATGGAGCAGTTTTTGATCCATACTCCGCTTACCACCGATTATTCCGCCTTTAAAAAAGCCTTTGAGGAAGTACAGGCAAGATGGAACAAGGTAACGGAAAATGCAGAGAAGGCAGTGGAGAAACTGATGGCGAACATTAAAGGAGCGGAAACCATCTGCCATGCCTTTTCCAAAGACCCGGTAAACCTAAGCACCGGAAACTTTATCTATGACCGAACTGATCTGGAGGTTGGCGGAAGGGAGCCGTTTGTGTTCCGCCGGTTTTACAATGCCATCAACGGTCGAGAGGGTGTGCTTGGAAAGGACTGGAACCATAATTATGAAGTACATCTGGAGTTTACAGATGGGGAAGCGGTGCTTCTCAGGGAAGACGGGAAAGAGGAACGTTTTTTCTGGGAGAAGGACCGCTATCTTTCTTTGTTTGCCAGTGAGGGAACATTGGAGAAAGCAGAAGACGGATATACGTACCGTACCAGGGAACAAAAAGTCTATCGCTTTGACAGGGAAGGAATGTGTCTGGAAACGGAGACCCTTTTGGGCGGCCGAGTAACATTTACGTATGAAACGGAAGCACCTTTCCATCTGGTAAAAGCGGAAAAGGACACCGGGGAATTCTTTGCCTTTTCCTACGGAGCAGATGGCATGCTGGAACGTGTGGAAGACCATGTAGGAAGATGCCTGTCCTATCAGTATCAGGGGGGACTTCTGAAGGAAGTGACGCTTCCGGATGGGAACACTTTCCGCTATGGCTATACCCCGCAGGGAAAACTGGAGCAGGTGGAGAACCAAAGGGGAATCGTGACGGTGGAAAACTTCTTTGATGAGGAACACCGCACCACCTTACAGAAGTTCCCGGACGGGACACGGATGTCTTATGTATATGATGCAGAAAAGAAGGCCGTAGAACTTACGGAACGGAATGGCAGCCGGGTGATCTATGTCCATGATGACAAGTACCGGGATGTGAAGCATATCCACAGCAACGGGGAGGAACGTTTTGCCTATAACCAGAATAACCAGAAAACTCTGTATGTGGACCGGCTTGGAAATAAGACCCAGTATGCCTATGATCCGGCAGGAAACCTGGTGCGCGTGATTGATGCCCTTGGGAACAAGACGGAGATCCGGTATGGGGAAAAGAACCAGCCAACCGGGATCAGGATAAATGGAAAGGATAAACTGTGCGGGGAATACGACGCACAGGGAAGGCTTGTAAAAACCAGGGATGCCCTTGGAAATGAAGTGGAGATCACCTATACGGAAGCAGGGTGGCCGCAGACCATCCTGCAGGCAGACAAAAGCCGGATCACACTTTCCTATGATGCAAAGGGAAATATCACAGCGATCGAAGATGCACAGGGAAATATGACCCAGTATGGGTATGATACCCTGAACCGGATGGTGGAAAGTACCGATGGAAAAGGGAATGTCACAAAGTATGCGTATGATGTGATAGGAAATGTGACCTGCGTGGAAAATGCGGAGGGAAACTGCCAAAGCTATGAATACAATGCAAGTGGAAAAGTAACGAAGGTGACAGACTTTGACGGGGCGAGCATCCAAAGGGAATACAATGTCTTAAACCGCCCAAGCAAGATCATTGATAAAGAAGGAAGGGAAACCCTCCTGACTTATGACAGCATGTGGAACCTTGCAAGGGTGACAGCACCGGACGGTGCAAGGACTACCTATCTTTATAATGAAGAAAACCTGTTATCCCGGATCAAATATGCAGACGGGGCAGTGGTACGCTATACCTACGATGGAAACGGGAACCGGACCGGGGAAGAAGATGAAAACGGGGCGAAGACCACGTTTGTTTATGATGCCCTTGGAAGAGTGGTGGAAGTAAACGGAGAAGAAGGACTCCATTATGCCTACCGGTATGATGGGGAAGGAAATCTCATAGAGGCAGAAGATGCCCTGGGCAATACCGTATCCATGGAATACGATGGAAACGGGAACCTGGTGAAAGAAACCAACGTCCTTGGGGAGAGCAGACATTATACTTATACCCCGTTAGGCGATGTGGAGAGCATCACCGATGAGGCAGGGCGTACTACTTGTTACCAGTATCAAAAAGGCGGACTATTAGAAAAAATCCAATACTCAGATGGTACAGAAGAAGCCTTTACCTATGATGCCAACGGAAACCTGGAAACCCATACCCTTGCCACCGGGTTTGTGCTGCGTTATGGATATGACAGCATGGACCGGATCACGGAGATCACAGGAAGTGAAGGGGAGAAGAAATCCTATACTTATGATGCCCTTGGAAATGTGACTTCCATGACAGACGGGGAGGGAAACATCACCCGGTATGCCTATACCTTAAGCGGGCGGCTTGCAAAAGTAACGGATGCCCTTGGAAATGAAACCGAATACCAGTATGATGCCTGTGACCGGCTCATCGAGATCCGCCAGTATGGTGCAGAGGGAAGCCTGAAGGAAGATACAGAAGGATCCGGTATGGATACAGACCTTCTGGAAGCAGAGAAACAGAATGGAAGAAACCGGCTGTGCCAGGTCACCCGTTATACAAGGAATCTGCGGGGACAGGTCACAGAAACCATGGATGCCCTGGGACAGAAGGAAGTTTATACTTATGATAAGAAAGGGCAGCTCCTTAGCAAACTGGATAAGGAGGGTTACCTGACAAAGTATGCCTATACAAAACAGGGAGATTTATCCGGTATCCAGTATGCGGACGGAAGAGAAGTGAAACTGTCCTATAACCCGCTCCGGCAGCTTTTGGAGGTGCAGGACTGGTTAGGAAGTACAAAGATCACTCCCGATGCACTGGGAAGAGCACAAAAGGTACAGTACCCAGACGGAAGGGAAGTATCCTATACCTATGGAAAAGCAGGAGAAAGAAAAAGCATGACCTATCCGGATGGCAAGACGGTCTTCTATGGTTATGATGACCAGCTCCGGTTTTCGGAACTAAAAGAAGGGGACAGCATCATCACCTATGCGTATGACCCTATGGGCAGGCTGTGTAAAAAGCAGTTCCCGAATGGAACAAAGACCACCTACACTTACGACAGAAAAGACCAGCTGACAGAACTGGTACATAGCGATCAAGAAGGCGTCCTTGACCGCTATACCTATCTGTATGACCTTTTGGGAAATAAAACCGGAATTACAAAAGAGCGGCGTGGCTTAACCGAAGAAAGTGGCAGCTACCACTATAGCTATGATGCACTGGACAGGCTGTCAGAAATCCAAAAGGACGGGCAGATGCAGACCCGGTATGGGTATGATGCCTTTGGAAACCGGACATGGAAAGAAGAAAGCGGGGAAAGGACGTCCTACCAGTACAATGCCCTGAACCAGATGGTAAGCGAAAAACATGGAGAGATCCTAAGAGCATACCGTTATGATAAAAGAGGAAACCTAACCGGCATTCAAGAAAACGGGGCATGGAAAAAACAGTATGTCTACGGTGCGATCAACCGTCTGGAAGAAGCGGTGGATGCGGCAGGAAAACAGGCAAGGTATCAGTACAACGGACTGGGACACCGGGTAGGAAAGCAGGAAGGTGTCCTTCCAAAAGAGAAGCTGGAGAAACTGGATCCGCAAAGCAGGATTGGCATGGAAATCGGAAACAGCCGGCAGATCACCTATACCCTGGACCTGACCAGACAGTATTATAACCTCCTGGAGCGGACAGAGGAAAACCGAAACCAGAGATACTTCTGGGACGGGAACGTGGCAGCGTATGAAGAAAATGGGGAACGAAACTATTACCTTCAGGACGAACTGGGAAGCCCGCTTCGGATTGAGGACAGTGCCGGAATTCTCAAAGAGAGTTATGGATACGGAGCCTTTGGGGAAGACCTGTATCAGAACCAAGGGAAGATACAGCCATTTGGATATACAGGATATCAGAGAGATGAGGTATCAGGAACCTACTATGCCCAGGCAAGGGAATATCTGGTGGAAAATGGAAGATTTGCAGGGCAGGATTTGATTGTTGGTTTTGTTGAGTATCCGGAAACACTTAATAGATATGGATATTGTTGGAACAATTCCTTAATATATGTAGATTCTGATGGAAAATTAGCATTTTTAGCTACTATTGGAGTCGGAGCATTGATAGGTGGAGCTATTGGGGGAATCGGCTCTATTATTTGTGACGTATCCAAGGGAGAAGATATTGATTGGGGAAAAGCAGGGAAAAATGCCTTAAAAGGAGGCGCAGCCGGAGCTCTTATAGGAACAGGAGTAGGGGCGGTAGGAGCATTATCATCTGCTGGAGCAGCTGGTATAGCAGTTAATACAGCAAAAGCCGCTACATTTGGAGCGTCTGCTAGAGGTGTTTTTGATTTATTAACAAGTATAAACACGAAAGAAATGACAATTTCACCACTCAAGAGATATGCATCATCTGCAATGGGAGGTGTGGCAATATACCATTCGTGGAAGATTTCGAAAAGGGCTACTGTAGCTGGGGGATTAGTTCAAGGGATCTCTGATTTTGTGGCTGGAGATCTTTCTTCTATGGAAACCTACGCTGGAAGTATGCTATCAACAGCACTTGCAGGAAAGTTTGCAAAAAGTCCTAGTTTTATACAGGCACTTATTACAATAGTAGGTGTGGGAGGAACTCAAGCACTGGAACAGATAGGAGGAGTAGAACAGTATACCGCATTAGATTATATTGTTGGACCAGCTAGAAATTTGATTCTCTCTCTTGGAGCACGGTTTGGGGCTCAAAAGTTGAAAAATGAATGGATAGGTGAAGATGAAATTACGGCAATTTTAGATGGGCTATATAGAAGAATTGAGGAGGCATGTAATGGATAAAGAGGTAAAGATATTTTTTATTATTATATTTATCTGTATGATAGTTATTTCTATCATATCTGTTGGACTTATATTAAAAAGAAGAAAAGTACTAGTAATAGTAGGGCTTGTTATTCTTACAGTAGAACTTATTGTTGCAATAATACCGTGTGTTCTAGATTATGGTAACGCATTGAATAACAGGTATGAAGTAACTTCAGGGATTGCATTAAATAATAGTAAAAGCTCAAAAGTTCCGTGGAGGACTGCTGAAATTTTAGAAGATACATCAGGAAGAAAAATTACACTTATGTTTTTTTCAGAAAAAATCAATAAAGGCGACTATTTGGTGGTAAAGTATCTTAAACATTTAAAATTTGGAATTTTAATGGAGAAAACAGATGGAAAAAATGATTAGAAAGATATTAAAAATCGATAAGACAATAAGACAGCTTTATTATATTTATATAGGAGTATTTTGTGGAATATTTATGTTTTTTCTTTTGGCCCTTGTATTATGGACATGGTCAATAAAAGTTTTGTTATTATTTTGGGTTTTGGTTAGCTATTGTTTACTTTTACACCCTTGTATAAAAGATATTTCTAATGCGATAGAAGGAAAATATCATATTATAGAGGGAAAAATGATAGAAAATAGCAAAGCGATAGAATCATGGCAAGAGGGAAGTATAATTGATAAAAACGGAAAATATGTAAAAGGTATTAATTTTTTTTACAAGAAAAATTTAAACAATCAATATGTCAAAGTTGCGTATCTCCCACATACTAGATTTGGAAGAATTATAGAAGTTTATCCTTTATTCAACATAGATTAACAAAGAGGATAGGGCAAAGTCCATGTTTGTTTATGATGCACTGGGAAGAGCACAAAAGGTGCAGTACCCGGATGGAAGGGAAGTATCCTATACCTATGGAAAAGCAGGGGAAAGAAAAAGCATGACCTATCCGGATGGCAAGACGGTCTTCTATGGTTATGATGACCAGCTCCGGTTTTCGGAACTAAAAGAAGGGGACAGCATCATCACCTATGCGTATGACCCTATGGGCAGGCTGTGTAAAAAGCAGTTCCCGAATGGAACAAAGACCACCTACACTTACGACAGAAAAGACCAGCTGACAGAACTGGTACATAGCGATCAAGAAGGCGTCCTTGACCGCTATACCTATCTGTATGACCTTTTGGGAAATAAAACCGGAATTACAAAAGAGCGGCGTGGCTTAACCGAAGAAAGTGGCAGCTACCACTATAGCTATGATGCACTGGACAGGCTGTCAGAAATCCAAAAGGACGGGCAGATGCAGACCCGGTATGGGTATGATGCCTTTGGAAACCGGACATGGAAAGAAGAAAGCGGGGAAAGGACGTCCTACCAGTACAATGCCCTGAACCAGATGGTAAGCGAAAAACATGGAGAGATCCTAAGAGCATACCGTTATGATAAAAGAGGAAACCTAACCGGCATTCAAGAAAACGGGGCATGGAAAAAACAGTATGTCTACGGTGCGATCAACCGTCTGGAAGAAGCGGTGGATGCGGCAGGAAAACAGGCAAGGTATCAGTACAACGGACTGGGACACCGGGTAGGAAAGCAGGAAGGTGTCCTTCCAAAAGAGAAGCTGGAGAAACTGGATCCGCAAAGCAGGATTGGCATGGAAATCGGAAACAGCCGGCAGATCACCTATACCCTGGACCTGACCAGACAGTATTATAACCTCCTGGAGCGGACAGAGGAAAACCGAAACCAGAGATACTTCTGGGACGGGAACGTGGCAGCGTATGAAGAAAATGGGGAACGGAACTATTACCTTCAGGACGAACTGGGAAGTCCGCTTCGGATTGAAGACAGTGCCGGAATTCTCAAAGAGAGTTATGGATACGGAGCCTTCGGGGAAGACCTGTATCAGAACCAGGGGAAGATACAGCCGTTTGGCTATACGGGATACCAGAGAGATGAGACTGCAGGGACGTATTATGCCCAGGCGAGGGAATATCTGGCAGAGAGTGGCAGGTTCGCAGGACAGGATTTGATTGCAGGCTTTCTGAATCTGCCGTTCAGTATGAACCGTTACAGTTACTGTTATAATGCACCGATGGTATTGGTAGATTTGGATGGTGCATTACCGAAATGGGTTAAAGAGATTGGAAGCATTGTAAATGATGGAATAGAAGCAGTTAAGGATGCGTGGCATTGGATAGATGAAAGTGTAATACATAAATATATTATAGGTAATGATATTACGATATATAAAACAGATTTATACGGAGGAACATATGAAGTAACTGCACATGAAGGAGGAAATTTGCTTGTGTTTAAACATGGTGCTGGGACGGGTACCCAAAGTTGGACACTAAATTTAGGACAACTTATTCCTAACTCAAACCTTTCATTGTCAGGGGAAAATGCAAATATTTCCACATGGAAATTGAAATCAGGGATAAAGTATACAGATAATGATAGAAAAATTTCAGCATCAGGAGGACTATATATTAATAGTTCAGGTTTAGGAATGCAAGGAGGATTTAATGGGACGTCGGAGAATATGCCTTTTGAACTTCCGAATGACATAGTAATCACAAACCATGCAAATTTAAAGTGGTCTTACTCTTTAGAGCGTCACATTGCAAACTGGAAACAAATTGGAGAGGGTGTGGTATCGTTAGCTGCTATAATTGCAATTATATTACTTATAGCGGACAATACAACAGGAGTAGGTTTTGCTGACGATGGAGCTTTAGCACCTTTATTTGCATATGTGACTAGTAAGCTACCTGCTTTAGGAGATATGTTACAAAGATTATTTCCTAAACTTGGAGAATTATGTACTGGATAAGGAGGCATTAGTGTGAAAGAATGTATGTTAAGCCAAAATCGTGGAATGGATACAAAAAATAGGCGCACAAAGTGAACCGATTTTAAGAGTATTCCCATCTAAGCAGAGAGGCGCACCTGCACATCAATAAACAAACGGGTGGGTGCATCTGATACTGATGCTGGGATGCCTTAATAATTAAGTCGCCAACTGAAAGGCGGCGGAATGGAGATTAAAATGAAAAAGATAATAAAAATTTTAAAGGTTATTATTTTTTTAGTAGTATTTGTATTTTTGATACTTTTTATTATTGGAATTTTTTCAAGGGGTTGTAGGGAAAAAAAACAAGATAGGATTTACACATATAAACCGGAAGAAACAAAAGAATATGTTCCGCTAGATATTGTAAATCCAATGGGGACAAAAGTAGATGAAGAAAGCATCCCTGATGAGGAATATTCTGATACATTGGAACAGGCAATGAAGAATCCTAATATTGATATTCCGCCTGAAGATGATTACATGCGAAATATAGATAAAATTATAAAGGAATTCAAAAGCGAAGAATATATTGCTATCTATTTTATATCAGAAAAAGGAAAAACGGAAGCAGCAACAACATTTGCTAAATTTAAAATCAAGGAACTCGAAGGAAAACAAAAATATGTTTTTTTAACAAAAGTATCCGATAAAGTTACAAAAGATACAAAATACGGATTAAAGACAAGTAAAGGCATTAAACTTCAACTTACTCTTAGTGATACGTTGCAAGATTTAAATGTAAATCCCAAGAATACAAGATTTGTATATGGTGTGGTGCCAGATGATAATATATATAGTTTGAAAATAGAAGAACAACAACCTGATGAAATTGTACATTTTGAATTATTGGGACAAGATTTTTATTTGTGGTATTATTTAAATCTTACTAGTAATCATTCAGGAGATACATTATCTTATGAAATAAGAGAATAGAAAATTTTTGTTAGCATATAGTTTTTTCAAGATTCACAATCAATAAAGGGATTCAAAATGTAGGAGATGCAATAGGTAGAGTTGATGAATGGATAGATGATCATAAAAAAGATATTGGAAAAGTTTTCATAACAGCCACTGTTGTAACAGCTGCAGTCGCTATTTCCGCAGTGACAGCAGGTACAGGTATTGCAACTCTTGTGGGAGCTACAGCTTTAATCGGTGGTGGTATAGGTGCTGGAATTAATGCAGCAACAGGTGGAAATGCATTAAATGGATTTTGTAGTGGGGCAATAAATGGAGCAATTTCTTCTTTCATCCCAATTCCATTTATAAATGATTTTTTAGGTGGTGTAGCAGGCAGCGTAGTTGCAGATGGTTTTGAAAATATGGATAATCCAGGATTATATGATGGAATAACTATGCTAGGACATGCATTGATTTCAGGAGGAATTCAATTAACAATAGGAGGTCCATTCAATTACGGAGTCAAAATAAGCGGCAATGTAGTTGGTTTTGAAAAATGGGCATTATTTAGTGGATCAACTATTTTTTCGATGGGTTCAAGTTTATCAGGTCTAGCAGCTATCAAAAATTATGATGTCATAAGTCAGCCATGCTCAGAATAGGAGAGGAAAAATATATATGAATGCAAATAGAATATTAATGTTTTGGATGTATTATATTATTAGTATATTTGTAGTTGTTTGTTTGGCGTTTATATTAAAAAAAGTAAAAATTGTACGATGGCAATTTTTTTATCCAGGACAACAGGAATGGGCAAAAAGAAATGAAGAAAAAATTGATAAATTATGTAAAAGATTTTTGCTATTAATATGTATAATATATTCGTTGTTGATAATAGTGCCATCTACGTTAGATTTACCGTATGTTTTATCAAAGAATTATAAAACTGTACAAGGAGTAGTTAGTGAAAAAAAAGGTATGTTTATTTGTGTTAATGATAATAATAAAAAATACCGTGTTGGAAGAGTTGATTGGCTAAAAGAGGGGGATGCAGTTAACATAATATATTTACCATTCACCAAATATGCAACAATTACAAAGTGGAAACAGTAGTAAATATAAGAAATTTCTTTGGAGAATATGTTTCCGAAAGAGCATTATCAATATGACCACAGTCGTTACGACATTATTATCTTTAGGATGAAGTGTGAATCCCTCTGAAGATTGAAGTCAGTTCTGGAACGCTTTTTCAAAGTTATGGATACGGAGATCTATATCAGAACCAAGGAAACAGGAGAACAGACACTACCGCTATGATTACGATGCACTTGGAAGGCTGTCTGAAATCTAAAAGGATGGGCAGATGCAAACCTGGTATGGGTATGATACTTTTGGAAAACGGACATGGAAAGAAGAAAGTGGGGAAAGGAACTACACCTACCATATGAACTGGGAAGCCCGCTCCGGATTGAGGACAGTGCCGGAAACCTTAAGGCGAGTTATGGATACGGATTCTTTGGAAAGACCAGTATCAGAACATAGAAGATATATAGAATAGGATTTGATTGCAGGCTTATAGGTCTATCATTCAGAATGAAACGATGTAGTTACTGCTTCAAAGCACCAATGGTATTGGTGCTTTGAATGGTGCATTTCCAAGTTAGAGTGATATTAAAAAGGGATAAGTTGGTACATTGAATGAAAATATTCTTGAAGAGTTAATGGTAAACTACACGAAAAGATTTGGTGACCAGTTGAATAATTTTTTTGGAATATTAGACAATTTCCTTTTAGATATAACGATGGGAGGGTGCTATAATGAATAAAAGTTATGATTATATCATGGGGGGTAGTAAATTTTCCAATTTGTTTGATTTTATATCAGGAATAATTATATGTATATTATTTTCTTTTTGTTTAAGTGAACTTATTTTTTCATTTGATTTTAAAATATATCCTAAAAAAATAATATTTTTTATAGGCAGTCTAATTGTACTTCTTTTTATTTTTTATTGCTTTCTTAGTCAACGGCGATATAGATTATTAGAACAAAAATTGGTTTATGGTGTTAGAAAAAAAAACATACTATATAAAGATATTAATACGCTGATTTTTACACTTTCAACTACACCAAGAGGAATCTATAATATTGGTTTAACTGAACCATATTTTTATACAAAGAAAAAAGGAAGAAAGGAATATATAAGCAATATAACAGTTTATATAAACGAAGTGAAGAATATAAAAGAACAATATGATAAGAAAATAACAAATGGAAATTTGAAGAGCACGCCTTCTTATAGTTTTAATTGTCATGACAAATTGAGTATTTATCACTTAATTAAGGAATCAAATTCCGATGTATATGTAACTAGAAGTTTTCTAGTCTATAATAATTGGACCATTAATGAATTTTCTAGGATATACAATATTCCTATCGAAAAAATACAACTTATAAATGATATGTGTAAACAGTAAAATTTTCCGATATAATATAAAAAAGTAATAAACAATTTAACAGGAGGTAGTATGTTTTTAAAAAAACAGAAGAAAAAACAACAAGAGGTTACGATTGAGGAGAATACACAGATATTCATCGAAGATTTTAAAAAATTGGTAAATGAAGGTAAAAAGGAATCTGTGCGTTCGGTAATTAAATTTATGGCAAATTCTATACAAAGTGAATTACTTACGAAATGTATGTATAATGATAGGAATTATCAGGAAATAGATTATATGAGAGCTATTTTGAATAGTTTTTTACTGGATTTGTCGTTTGATTTTTGGCAAAAATGTAACATATGTTTAAAGGTTCAAAATACTCCTATTATATCATGTGTTTGGAATCATTCTCGTATGATTGACGGATTGATAGGACTGGGAGAGATAAATAAGAATCCCTTTAATGGGATTTCGTTTGCATATAATATTCAGGCAGTTTTAATAGAACCATTAGGTCTGGTAGTCGTTGATAATGGAAATCATTCTGTGAATGCGGCTATTATCTATGATGAAGGAGAAATAATTGTAAATACGGTTATTGATATTTCTGAAGTTCTTGAAAGATATAGATTTGATGGAAAAAAATATGTGAGTGTAGAAACGAATAAAATAGTAAATATTGAGAATTTAAAAAATAATTCAGAACCATTCACATATACGTTTGGACTTTTGTTTGAAATGGCAAGAGTTTTGAAAAATGCAAAAGATGAAAACGGATATGTGTACTATGATGTTAATTAGATGGGAAGGTGATAGTGATGGAGAATACAGAGAACTGGGTAGAAAAATATAAAGAAAGAATGGATAAGAATAAACCTTCTGAAAAATTAGTGGAACAGACTTTAGAACTGATGAAACATCAGATTGAGTTACAGAGAAAAGATAAGAAAAAATGTTAAAAAATAGAATATAATTTATAGCATTGACTCTTGTGTTTGCTTTTCTGCTGTCGGGCTGCTCTACAAAGAAAACTGGACAAGAATGGAATAGTTACAATGAAAATAGCGAATGGTCCTATTTTATGCCTATGGATGTAGATAGAGATGTGGTTCCCTTTGTATTTCCAGGAAAGTATGTTGTAGATATTGAAATCGAAACTCAAAATGAATTCAAAACCTACATTGAACGATATACAGAATTAGAAACCTGTAAACTTTTGTTTTATGATATAGATAGAGGAACTGTTCAAAAGAAAGTGGACTGTAAAAGAATTTTGGAAGAATATCTCCAGGATTACCAGATTGCAGAAGAACAGATAATACCATGTTTATATCAGCAAAATAACTGTGTCTGCGTCATTTTAGAAAAAATCGGGTATCGGAAAAGTTCTGGAGATCCTTTGCCAAAAATCGGAATTATAATTGATGTAGATACTGAAAAAATTATAGGTGAAGTTTCAGAAATGAATTTTGAAAAAAATCATTTACTATATAAAAATGAAGAAACAGAATCCATTACAGAAGAATTTCTGGCAGCAAATGATCTTCCTTCTATGAAGGTTGTATATTATCACGATTTCAATATTTACGCAATGCAAATGCACTTGGCGGATATTTCTTCTGATGCAGAAATTTTTAAGATTTTTCCAACATTGAAGGGGGGTTCTGCTGAAAAGAATAAAACTATTTGTTTTTATGCAGAAGAGTCTAAAATAGAAAAGATAATGAAGCAATTTCTTCCAAAGGAACAAGAAATAACATGGCCAAAAGCAAACACGAATGAAATGAAAGTGATACCAAGAGTATAAAGTCTATTGAGTAATAAAAAAGGCGTGTGTTATTGAATACTTTTGGAGACGTTACAAGATATTATGTCTTTTGAAAACAGCATATAAATGTAGAGTTATAGGATTGCTGGGATTTAAGTAAATAGGAACGTGTGGGCGGCAGTATATTAGTTTTGATATGCTGCTGCCTTTTGGGTTGGAGGTTCGTAGGTGAAAAAAGAATACAAAAGAGCCAGAAGATATGAAAACTACACACAAATTACAAAGTAAGCTGATAAAATAGAATTATTTAGGAGATGATATTATGCAGAAAATTTTGATTGTAGAAGATGATTTGGATATACAAGAAATGATACAATTTTTTTTAGAAGATCAAAACTATCAAGTATGTGTTGCAGAAGATGGTGTAGAAGGGGTGGCAGTTTTTAACAAAGAACATCCGGATATGGTACTTTTGGATATTATGTTACCTAAGATGGATGGATATGCTGTATGTGAAATTATCCGGCAAAACTCAAACGTCCCAATTATTATGATCAGTGCATTAAGTAGCGAAGCAGATCAAATTAAAGGATTTGAATTGCAAATAGATGATTATATCCCGAAACCGATTTCTTTACCACTTATGATAAAAAAAATAGAAGCGATATTTAGAAGATATGATAAAAAAGATGAAACAGAAAATAATGAGATGTGGTATCGTGAAATCTGCCTTATCATTGGTAATTATCGGGTAATTATAAAGGGAGAAAGCATTGATCTGACACAAAAGGAATATGAGATATTAAAAGAACTAATGGAACATCCGGGAGCAGTAATTTCAAGAGAGAGCTTTCTAAATCGGTTATGGAAATATGAATTTTATGGTGATGAACGTGCGGTAGATAATCATATTAAAAATTTAAGAAAGAAATTAGGCGCTTTTGGAAATTATATAGAAACAGTAAGAGGAGTGGGATATCGTCTTGAGAAAGTACATTAAAGAACACTTAACGATCAAAGTGTTTTTAGTAACAATCATGCTATTATTGACATTAAGTGCAGCAATTTATGGAATGATTACTTTTGGTATGTCTAATTTTTATTTGACGGAATTAAATAAAAGCCTTGAGAAAGAATTAGATACCACAATTGAACAAATAAGTAATATGACAAATGAGGAAACTCAGAAGACCTTGGAACGATTTGCGATAGAATATGGAATATCTATCATTGTGAAAAATCAAGAAGGAGAGGAAATAGGAAATTATGGGGGAATATCTTATTTTTTAGCTCCAGATGCGAATAGTTCCAAGGCACAAAATAGTAAAGGAATTACCAAAAATTATATTGTAAAGTCTAATGAAGGTACAGTTTATAAACTTCAAATATTTGGAACAAAGGAGTCGGTTAATATAGGACTAAAAGTTCTAAATAGAATTTTACCGTCTTTGGGAGTTATTACGGTGATAGTCTCTATTTTAATTGCCTTATTTTTTGCCCGTTATATTACAAGACCAATTCTAAAGGTAAATGAGGCATCAAAAAGAATGGTAAAATTAGATTTCCGTAAACCATATCCTGAAAAAAGAAGCGATGAGATAGGCATTTTAGGGGAAAACTTAAATCAATTGGCAGAGCACTTAGAAGATACATTACAAGAATTGAAAGAGAAAAATCAAATATTACAAGATGAAATACAAAGAGAACAAGAAATGGAACGGAAACAACTCTCTTTTTTTGCGGCAGTTTCACACGAACTAAAAACCCCCGTTACCATATTGAAAGGTCAAATTCAGGGAATGATTTCAGGAATTGGTGGATATAAGGATCGGGATAAATATTTGAAAAGATCATACGAGGTAGTTTTTTCAATGGAAGGATTAATTCAAGAGATATTAGATGTTTCCAGAATGAAATCTGCAGGTTTCTTACTCAATTTTTCGACTATATCTTTAGACAGTATCGTAAAAGGAATTATACAAGAATGGGAAGATATTGCGACAGATAGAGGTGTGACCTTGCATACAGAAATAGAAGAGAAAACAGAAATTTGTGCGGACAGAGTACTGTTTCAGAAAGTAATTGGTAATTTAATTAGCAATGCCGTAAAGTATACGCCGGATAATGGAAATATTTGGTGTAAGGTGTATAAAAATGAAGAAGGTGTAATATTTTCAGTTGAGAATAATGCTGAACATATTTCAGAACAGGAGATCCCAAAACTATTTGATGCATTTTATAGACGAGAAAAATCTAGAAATAGAAAGGCAGGAGGAAGTGGTTTAGGTCTTTATATTGTAAAAATGATTGTAGAATTACATCATTATGAGTGTGACTTTAAAAATACTAATCAAGGGATAGAAGTGAAAATAGTATGTAAAGAATAGAGAAACATCCGTTTGTGATTACAGGCGGATGTTTTTTGGCTCTAAAATAAATGCAGTTGGTACAATCTACGCAAAAAACATACAAGAACAACAAGAAAATCATAAAAAACTGCTTTAAACTATACATTACAAAGTTAATAAAAACCACATGAAATTGATAGGAAATATTAGAAGTAAGAATATTTTTGAGAGGAGAAAAAATGAAAGAACATTTGAAAAAGATCAAAGAGACCATTGATGTAGAGCATGGATACAGCCTGGGAACTGTTTTCACTACCAGAAATAAACAGTATATGTATGATACAGGAACCGGAAAAGTGTTTGAGTGCGGGGTAAATGAATACCAGATCTTAAAAAGCCTGTTTGAACAGACAAAACTTCCGGATGAGGAGGAGGGGGCTTCAGAAGAAGAACTGGAGGCTGCATACAGAAACATCTGGGAGATGGTAGAAGCAGAGCATATCCTGCAGGTTTCACCGAATTTAAAGTTTGTAAGGGAAACAGATGAAACATTAAGGGACTTGCTCCGGTACGATCTGCAGCAGGTCATCCTGGAACTGACAGAACAGTGCAACATGAGATGCCGCTACTGTATTTATAACGAACATAATGAAGGNGTATATGTATGATACAGGAACCGGAAAAGTGTTTGAGTGCGGGGTAAATGAATACCAGATCTTAAAAAGCCTGTTTGAACAGACAAAACTTCCGGATGAGGAGGAGGGGGCTTCAGAAGAAGAACTGGAGGCTGCATACAGAAACATCTGGGAGATGGTAGAAGCAGAGCATATCCTGCAGGTTTCACCGAATTTAAAGTTTGTAAGGGAAACAGATGAAACATTAAGGGACTTGCTCCGGTACGATCTGCAGCAGGTCATCCTGGAACTGACAGAACAGTGCAACATGAGATGCCGCTACTGTATTTATAACGAACATAATGAAGGGTACCGGAATTTCTCGCCAAAAGCTATGACTTGGGAAGTGGCAAAACGTGCTGTGGAGTATGCAAGGGATAACAGTGGAGCTAAAGTGGCGATATCCTTTTATGGAGGAGAGCCACTGGTGCAGTTTGAACTGATTTTTGGAGATAGGAAAGAATTTACTATGCAAGAATGCTTTGCTTGTTTCACGGATATGAAATATAAGAATGTTATTAGTAACACTAAATAAGGTGATTTTATAAAGCTGAAGGGAGGTTAAATAAGAATGGTACGAAAGAGCAGAAAAAAGAGAAAAATACGAGTAATAAAAAGGATAGCTTTTTGGGGAATTATTGTTTTTATAAGTTGTACGGGGATGTATTTCTATAGAAAATACAAGGATATACAATTACAAAATATTGTGAGTCACACTGCGGAAAATGAGGGCATAGAGGAAAGATTGCAAAAAATGTCAAATTATGATTTTCGTATCAAAGATATCGTAGAAAATAAAAGTCAGTACCCAGAAGAACTTTTGGAACTGCTCACGACAAATATAGAAACTATAGAGTTTGTATTGAATTATCCTGAAAAGAAAAATAATTCACCAGCGGAAACAGTAGGGGAAACAAGGAGTGGAGAAATTCCATTACTATTACAATGGGATGAAAGATGGGGCTATCAAAATTATGGAGATAGCATGTTTGCAGTAAACGGGTGTGGTCCAACAGCACTTTCTATGGTTATAGTGGGACTTACAGAGAATAAGCAAGCAACACCTTACCAAGTAGCGCAGTATGCAGAAAAAAATGGATATTATGTAGAGGGGGTAGGAAGTAGTTGGAACATGATGACAGATGTAGGAAGTTATTTTGGGATACAAGGAAGTGAGATTCCATTAGGCAAAGATAGTATTCAGACGGAATTAGAATTAGGACATCCGATCATTTGTGCCATGCGTCCAGGAGATTTTACAACAACCGGACATTTTATTGTCTTGACAGGAATGAAAGATGGAAAGATTTGTGTCCATGATCCCAATAGTAAAAAAAGAAGCGAAAAATTATGGAACTATGAAACTTTAGAAAGTCAAATCAATAATTTGTGGAGTTTTACAACGCTTTTTTAAATTCTACACATAAATTACACATAAAAAACGTGATAAACATAAAAGAGATTTTTATAATAAAAGTATCAAAATATTGGAGGATATAATTTATGAAGAAAAAAATTGCAACGGTAATATTAACAGTTTGTTTATTTGGAACTTTAATAGGATGTGGAAATGATAGCATGAATAAACCAGAAGTTCCTTCGACAGAAAATTCAACAGATAGTATGAACCAAACTGAAAATAACGCAGAGAACAGCGAAGGAACAAGTGCTTTAAAAAATGCTAATTTGGTTGGAACAGTAATTGATTTTACAGAAACAGGCTGCACACTCGGAAAAGGAAGTGCTACAGAAGATACTATGACTGCACCAGCAGGTGGAGAGAACACAGAAGGTGTAGAAAAAATTTCTGTACAGTATGCTGATAATACACAATTTCAAATTTCAAATTCCACAATTACGAATGTAACTTTGGAGGCGGGAACAAAAGACGATGTAAAAAAATCATCAGCAGTCTTTCTGTATGGGGAATATCAGGAAGACGGAACCTTCTTGGCCACTCGTGTAATTATAGATCATTTTCAAAAATAGTAGGAGGAAATAAATTGGGAAGTGCGAAAAGAGCAGTTCGGTATTTGATAAGAAAAAAATCAAAAACAGTAATTTTGTTTTTGGTACTCTTGATTTCAGAAGCGATGATTTTAAGTACAGGGATTATTTTAAAAGCTTCAAATGAGGCAAAAAGCGAACTGCAGAAAAAAACAAAGACAAAAATATTAGCGGGAATTATGGAAAATAACAATCCGATCACAACGGAAGACATAAATAGAATACAGGACTTGAAGGGCATAGATAGGATTAATAAAAATACCACATTGCCTGTATATCCGTCAAATTTTCAAACGGTAACAGAAAACCAAAATACAAATACAGAAAATCTTCAGGTTCGATTGGTCGGTTATGATGATTTAAAATTAGACGGTGCTTTTGCAGATTCTGAAGTTCGAATTGTAAAAGGAAAGTATCCAAAAGAAAAAAATGAAGTCCTCGTAAATCAAATATTAGCAGAGACTAATAAGTTAGAGATTGGAGATGTACTCACTTTAGAGACAGATGATGGGAAGAAACTGGAAGGAGTTATCTCAGGGTATTATTTGTCAGGTTCGGAAAGAAAACAGTCGAAGGAAATGGCATCTGTTTATCGGATTGAAAATACTATCTATGCAAAAACAGAATCCATAATAACATTGCAGGATACAAGCGGATATGAAAGTGTTTTTGTATATTTAAAAAATCCAGAAAATCTAGAAAAGATAGAAAGGGAAATGAAAAATATTTTAGGAGATAAAGTTGAACTAACAAAATCAGATATGCTATTTCGACAAATGAAACAACCACTCGAACAGGTTATGCAAGTTGTAAAATTAATGTTATATCTGACATTAGGAACATCTGCAATTGTTATAACACTCCTTTTATGCATGTGGATGAGAGTGAGAAAAAAGGAAATAGCAGTTTATATTAGTTTGGGAAAAACGAAATGTTCAATACTGTCGCAGCTATTATTGGAGAGTTTTTTGGTATTTGCAGCTTCTTCAGTATGTTCTATTGCTATAGGAAATATTTTAGCAGAAAAATTGAAAGACCTATTATTTGCAGGAAAAAATATTTCTACATTGGCAGTAAAAATTAGCCCACAGTTATCAGATGTAGGAATACTTATTATGAGTGGTGCTATGATACTTTTTATTGGAATTGGAATATCAGTGATCCCTGTTTTACGGACAAATCCTAAAGATACACTATCAGAGATGGAGGGATAGCATGAAAAGAAATAATAAGAATAGTGTTTCTCAAATAGAGAGCCAAAATTGTTTGGGAAATAAGATAGAAGTTGTTGTACCAATATTAGAATTATATGAATCTGTAGAAGATGATTTACGGAAAATTGGAATTCGAATCAGACTGGATTTGTATGATGGAATGGATAGTTGTATATATGCAAATAAAAATGCACTCAAATTATGTCTGACAAATACTTTGTATTATTTTGTTGAGAAATGTGTGGAACTTTCCATCCTAGAAATAAGCTTAAAATATTATGAGGGAAGAATATGGATAATTTTTAGAAGTGCAGAGAAGCTGAACAACTCCGAATGGAAAATGCCTAGTCGCAATTTAGAGATGGAAGTGATAAGGGGATATTTTAAGCAAAAAAACATTTTATTTCAAGAAGAAAATTTACCAGATAAAGTAGAAATTGGGTTTGAAACTGTTAATTGATTAGGAGGCGATACAGTGGTTTTAGAAGTAAAGAATGTAGTTTACCATTATAAAACAAATAAAAACAAAAATGTTTTGAACGGGATTAGTTATGAATTTGAAGAAGGCAAGGTATATGCTATTTTAGGAGCAAGTGGATCAGGAAAAACAACATTTTTGTCATTGCTTGCAGGCTTGGATGTTCCTGTATTTGGAAGTATTTTATATGAAGGAGAGGATATTTTAAAAGGTGGATTAAATCATCATCGAAAAGAACATGTTTCTTTGGTGTTCCAGAACTACAATTTGATTGATTATTTAACACCGCAGGAAAACGTTATGCTTGGAGGAAATGGAAATCCCGAAGAATTATTAGCTGCAGTTGGAATCCCGAAGGAAGATTGGAATCGAAGAGTCTTACAACTTTCCGGAGGACAACAGCAGAGAGTGGCTATTGCAAGAGCTTTAGCAAGTCCGGCTAAAGTATTACTGGCGGATGAACCAACCGGAAATCTCGATGAAGATATTGGCAGAGAAGTTACTGAAATTCTTCAGGAAACAGCACATAAATTAGGAAAATGTGTAATTGTAGTAACCCATAGTAGAAGTATGGCAGAAACAGCAGATGTTGTTATTAAAATAGAAAAAGGGAAAATACACGAAGAAAGTATAAAAGAAAAAGGAGAGGATTCATAAATGAATGTGTTACGACGTGGTGTTTATTCAGTATTTAGAAAACCCATAAAAAGCATTCTTCTCCTATTAGTCGTTGTGGTGATTAGCAGTTTTTTCATGGCAGGATTGGCAAGTCAGTCTGCGAGTGTCAACGTACAAGATTCTACGCGGCAAGCAGTAGGGGCTACCTTTAGGCTGGAGTTAAGTGAGGCGAACCGACATACTCGTCTTGAAGAAGCAACAGAAAAAATTGGAGAAGAAAATGAAGGGACTTACAGGGGAGTAACAACAAAAAAGTATGAAGATGGATCCTATGGGGTTTCGACGGATAATTCTTTTGAAACAGTTATCCCGGAAGATGCAGAAAAGATAGCAAAAGTAAAGGGAATTGAAGAATATAATCTGATTACAGTGGCAACTGTGGTAAATCCTGTAAACTTTAAAAGGATTGAAGACCCGGATATGGATCAGAGCCAGGACTTCGGAGGTGTCAATTTAAGAGGCAACCGAATTATGGAAATGGATATGGATGTTGCAGCTGGAAAGATTAAATTGGTAGACGGGCGTATGACAACCAAAGAAGACAAAGATGTTTGTGTGATTTCAAAAGAACTGGCGGAATTAAACGGGCTGCAAGTCGGTGACAGTCTACAGTTTAATCAGTGGGATGATAAGGAAAATTCGAAAGTTTATAGTGCTAAGATTGTAGGGATATATGAAGCGGTGCAGAAGCTGGAACCGGTTATGTCTGGAGATACTTACCGTTCAGAAAATACGATTTTTACCGATATGAATTTTCCAGAGAAACCATCTGGTGAAGAGGGAAATCCGCTGTTCCGATATGCGATTTTTAAAGTCGCCAATGTAGATCAATATGATGCAGTAAAAAAGGAAATTGAAAAAGTAGATATTGACTGGAAGCGATACGATCTGATTGATAGTAATGGAAATATTCAGAGCATGGCTGAAAATTTTAATAATATGAAGCAGTTAAGTGAAATGCTGTTAATCGTAGTTTCCGCAGCAAGTTTTATCATATTCAGTCTGATCTTTTTATTCTGGATGAAGAACAGGACACAGGAAATCGGTATTTTTATGGCATTGGGAGAAAGTAAGAAGAAAATCTGGAGTCAATTTCTCTGGGAAGCCATGCTGATTGGAATTTTGGGATTGGTATTATCTTTTCTGATATCCCCCGCACTTTCTAAATTGACGGCATCTTATATGGCACAGCAATCTCAAAGCCAGGCAGACGAACAGAAAGAAGCAACACAAAATCAAGTGTTTGCAGATGGATATATTGCACCGGACTTGGAATTTCAGACGATAGAAATAGAAATTACATCAGATATGTTAGTAAAAGATACAATTGCAATTGGCGGTTTGCTATTTGTTTCAGTTTCGGTAGCAGGAATTATGATTATGAGGAAAAAACCAAAGGAGATTTTATCTGAAATGAGTTGATAGCTTGTTCAAACTTATTATGCAAGAAAGATCATTGGAGTAAGTAAGCTTTATAATCGAAAAAATGGTATAAGAATTATGGAATATAAAAAAGCTTTATAGAAGGAGAAGAATAAAAGATGAATATTTTACGACGAGGAATGTGTTCCATTATACGAAAGCCTATAAAAAGTCTTCTTCTCCTGTTAGTCGTTGTGGTGATCAGCAGTTTTTTTATAGCAGGGTTAGCGAGCCAGTCTGCCAGTGTCAATGTACAGGACTCTACGCGACAAGCAGTAGGAGCAACCTTTAGGCTAGAATTAAGTGAGGCGAATCGACATGCTCGGCTTGAAGAAGCATCAAAGATAACAGGGGCAGAAGGAGATTATGAAGGAGTTCATAATTATCGCTTAGAAAATGGAGCCTATGGGGTTTCGACGGATAATTCTTTTGAAACAGTTATCCCGGAAGATGCAGAAAAGATAGCAAAAGTAAAAGGAATTGAAGAATATAATCTGATTACAGTAGCGACTGTGGTAAATCCTGTAAACTTTAAAAGGATTGAAGACTCGGATATGGATCAGAGCCAGGACTTCGGAGGTGTCAATTTAAGAGGCAACCGAATTATGGAAATGGATATGGATGTTGCAGCTGGAAAGATTAAATTGGTAGACGGGCGTATGACAACCAAAGAAGACAAAGATGTTTGTGTGATTTCAAAAGAACTGGCGGAATTAAACGGGCTGCAAGTCGGTGACAGTCTACAGTTTAATCAGTGGGATGATAAGGAAAATTCGAAAGTTTATAGTGCTAAGATTGTAGGGATATATGAAGCGGTGCAGAAGCTGGAACCGGTTATGTCTGGAGATACTTACCGTTCAGAAAATACGATTTTTACCGATATGAATTTTCCAGAGAAACCATCTGGTGAAGAGGGAAATCCGCTGTTCCGATATGCGATTTTTAAAGTCGCCAATGTAGATCAATATGATGCAGTAAAAAAGGAAATTGAAAAAATAGACATTGATTGGAAACGATACGATCTGATTGATAGTAATGGAAATATTCAGAGCATGGCTGAAAATTTTAATAATATGAAGCAGTTAAGTGAAATGCTGTTAATCGTAGTTTCCGCAGCAAGTTTTATCATATTCAGTCTGATCTTTTTATTCTGGATGAAGAACAGGACACAGGAAATCGGTATTTTTATGGCATTGGGAGAAAGTAAGAAGAAAATCTGGAGTCAATTTCTCTGGGAAGCCATGCTGATTGGAATTTTGGGATTGGTATTATCTTTTCTGATATCCCCCGCACTTTCTAAAATGACGGCATCTTATATGGCACAGCAATCTCAAAGCCAGGCAGATGAACAGAAAGAAGCAACACAAAATCAAGTGTTTGCAGATGGATATATTGCACCGGACTTGGAATTTCAGACGATAGAAATAGAAATTACATCAGATATGTTAGTAAAAGATACAATTGCAATTGGCGGTTTGCTATTTGTTTCAGTTTCGGTAGCAGGGACTATGATTATGGGGAAAAAGCCAAAGGAGATTTTATCTGAAATGAGCTGATGCATTGGGAGAGAATGTTAGGAGGAAGAAAAATGAATGAACACCTGAAAAAGATCAAAGAGACCATTGATGTAGAGCATGGATACAGCCTGGGAACTGTTTTCACTACCAGAAATAAACAGTATATGTATGATACAGGAACCGGAAAAGTGTTTGAGTGCGGGGTAAATGAATACCAGATCTTAAAAAGCCTGTTTGAACAGACAAAACTTCCGGATGAGGAGGAGGGGGCTTCAGAAGAAGAACTGGAGGCTGCATACAGAAACATCTGGGAGATGGTAGAAGCAGAGCATATCCTGCAGGTTTCACCGAATTTAAAGTTTGTAAGGGAAACAGATGAAACATTAAGGGACTTGCTCCGGTACGATCTGCAGCAGGTCATCCTGGAACTGACAGAACAGTGCAACATGAGATGCCGCTACTGTATTTATAACGAACATAATGAAGGATACCGGAATTTCTCGCCAAAAGCCATGACCTGGGATGTGGCAAAACGTGCTGTGGAGTATGCAAGGGATAACAGTGGAGATAAAGTGGCGATATCCTTTTATGGGGGAGAGCCACTGGTGCAGTTTGAACTGATGAAAAAGACAATAGATTACAGCCGGCAGATCATAAAAGGAAAAGAACTGACCTTTTCTTTCTCTACCAACCTGACACTGGTAACACCGGAAATCGCTGCATATGTGGCAGGAGTGGAAGGAATGAGTGTTCTGGCAAGTATAGACGGACCAGAAGGAATCCATGATGCTTACAGAGTGATGAGCGGAGGAAAAGGAAGTTTTGAGAAAGCAATACAGGGATTAAAATATCTGGTAGAAGCTTTTGGAGAAAGGGCAAAGGAAAGTATTGTGATCAATACGGTGGTCTGTCCGCCATTCAGTGCAAAGAAACTGGATGCGATTAAGGAGTTTTTTGAAGGTCTGAGCTGGCTGCCAAAAGAAATGGTAAAGAAATGTGATTACGTAGAATACGGAAGCGTAAAAGAAGAAGATATTTCCATGGAGTATGCTGGAGACGGGGAGTTTATCGGAGAGGAACTGGACGGTTTCAGGTTAGATGCCATCGAAGGCTGGGCACTGGCAAGGGATTTAGAAGAAGAGGATCCAAAAAGTTATGTGGCAGGGATTGTAGCGGATAAACTGGTGCGGATACATAACCGAAGACAGACACAGGAACCATGCAAAGATCTCAGAAGAAACGGCTGCTGCATTCCGGGGAACCGGAGGGTCTATGTGAAAACGGATGGGAAATTCCTTTTGTGTGAAAAGACCGGAGATGCACCGGATATAGGAAATGTGTTTGAAGGAGCAGATCTAGAAAAAATAAAGAAATATTATATGGATGAATACGATGAAAAATCCATCGCAAGATGCAATGAGTGTTGGGCAAGAAACCTGTGTGGACTTTGTTATGCAGCCTGCTATGAAACAGAAGGAATTGATATGGAAAGAAAAGAGAAGGTCTGCGGAGCCCATAGGTATGCCACAAAAGGAGAATTGATCTCGTATTACAGCATTCTGGAAGAGAAACCGGAAGTAATCGAAGAGATAGATGCGGTACCGTATTATTAAGGAAAGGTTTTAGATTATCAAAGATAATTTAAAATAAAAAAACAGACAGAAAGGAGGCGTTGGGCATGAGAAAAATCGTAGCAGGAAAGTTACAGACAGGAGCAGACTTTGAAGGTAGCAGAGGTGATTGTATTTGCAGTGGTACTATAGCTGTGAAAAATTCCCATTATGCAGGACCAGCGTATTGCGTGGGATACTGTGGAAACAACGGAATAGTGACTAGAAATGCTAATGCGAATCTTGCAAAAACAAAATAGTAGGAGGTATTGGATTATGAAATTAGTAGAAACAAAAACAACAAAAACAGGAACAGACTTTGAAGGGAATAGGGCTGGATGTATTTGTAATGGTACTGTAGCAGTGGCAAATTCTCATAATGCAGGACCAGCATATTGCGTGGGATATTGTGGCAACAGTGGAGTGGTGACAAGAAATGCCAATGCAAATCTTGCAAGAACTGCGTAAAAGATGTATTTTAAACAGAACGTGCCAGTCTGGAAAAGAAAAATAACTCTGTTCAATACCAAGCAAATTCTATAAAAATAGATATATGAACAGAGTTAAAAGGCTTAATATTATGTTATAAGAAAAGAAGGAGACTGTCAAGTAGGTACGGTCTCCTTTTATAAAAGTAAGTGGAGTGAAAGTTTATGAAAAGATTAAAGAGTTTAATCAAAAAAAGCAAAGAATTTTTTTTGATAATAAGCAGAGTAGTTCAGTTATTATGGAATAGCTCGAAGTCCAATTTTATTAAAACAATGATAGTGAGTATTGTTTCAGGTATTACGATTCCATTTACTTTGGTTATTTGGAAATATCTTATTGATGATATGAGTCGATCGATTATATCAGGAGACATTGCACCGGTCTTATTTTGGTTAATATTCTATTTTATATTCAATTACTTACAGAGTGTACTGATGAGAATAAAAGATTATCAACAGAATATTTTATCAAGTTACTTAAATCGTTATACAAGTGATTTGATTTTGAAAAAGGTAAAAGATACGGATTTAAAGTATTTTGACAGTTCAATGATTTATGACAAAATTAGGAAAGTCAATGAAGAATCGACAGGGAGATCCATCAGTTTATTGGCGACATTAACAAACTTTATTCAAAGTTTTAGCAGCTTGATTGGAACCATCACAGTGTTAGCAAGTCTTAATGTTGGAATTATGCTATTGTGTATTTTTATTTGCATACCAACGTTAATCGTTAGTATGAAGATGGCAGTTACACAATATGAAATTTATACTAAGCGATTTGAAGGATTACGCTTTATAGCATATTTGAAAGATATTGTAACTGATTATGAAAATATAAAGGAAATGAAAATTTATCATGTACATGATTTTTTTCGGGGGCACATACTGAAACAATATGATGGATATATTCAAGAAGATAAAAAAATCAGAAGTAGTTTCTGCAAAAAATTATCCTTGACAGATTTGGTAGAAGAGGCTGCAATCTTATTTTTTAAAATATATATTACTTTAAAGGTTATTTTAGAGAAAAGAACCCTTGGAGATTTTTCTCTTTATATAAATTCCATTGATAATTTTAGAGGTTCAGCTACGACAATATTAAATACAATAGTCACAATTTTTGAAGATGGTCTTTATATACAAAACCTATTTGAATTTTTAGATATGAAAACAACGGAAAGGATAGAGAACTCGTTATCGTTTAATAAAAATTTTCAAAAGATAGAATTTAAAAATGTATGGTTTCGATATCCTGAATCAGAAAAATATATATTAAAAGGTATTTCTTTCACAATAAATGCTAAACACTGTTATTCTATTGTGGGATTAAATGGATCTGGCAAGACCACTATAATTAAGTTGTTATTAAAGTTATATGTTCCAGATAAGGGGGAAATTTTAATTGATGGAGTTAATATATGTGATATTGATACAGAATCTTATCAAACAATGATAGGGGCAGTCTTTCAAGATTTTGTGAAATATCCATTGACAGTTAGAGAGAATATTGGTTGTGGAAATGTGGAAGAAATGAAAAATATTGATCAGATTTACTGTGCGGCAGAGAAAGCAGGGGCAGCAGAATTTATTTCTTCCTTGCCGGAAAAGTATGATACACAGTTACACAGAGAATGGAGTGGAGGGATCCAATTATCTCTAGGGCAATGGCAAAAAATTGCAATCAGTAGAATTTTTATGAAGGATTTTCCACTTGTAGTGTTAGATGAGCCAACAGCCTCATTAGATCCTAAGGCAGAATATGAGATTTATAAACAATTTAGGGATTTAATGGAAGGAAGGACAAGCATATTAATTGCACATAGATTTTCTACAGTAAAATTAGCAGATGAAATTTTAGTTTTACAGGATGGGAAAATTATAGAGAAAGGGAATCACAGAGATTTGATGAAATTAGACGGAGAATATGCAAAGCTTTATAGCATACAAGCAGAGGCTTATAGAGAGGAGTGACTGGGTTGGGAGAGAATAATTTTTTTTCAAAATGTGAAAATCAAATAACAAAATGTGTGTTTCCACTAGAAAACCTTCAAGGAATGAACTATATAGCGCTAACAATCAATGTAGGTTCTTCTTCAGAAGATATAGAAAATGCAGGAATTGCACACTTTTTGGAGCATGTACAAATGAATTTTTTTGATAAAAATGAGAAGAGGTATCTTTGTTCAGCCTATACGGATTTTTATTCAACAACCTATTATTTTGATGTAAAGGATACATCGTTAGAGTGTGTAATAGATATCATACAGAATATTTTAAAAGGTAAGTATTTAGAAATGAAAGATGTTGAGAAGGTAAGATCAGATATTCTTGAGGAATATAAAGCATATGAAGTGAAAAATAGAAACTCAGATTTTCGTATATTATTAAATGGAACTAATTATGAAAACCATTTATCCATAGGAACCCCAAAAACGATTCGTTCCATATCAAATGACGAAATCAGAACATTTTTCAAAAGATTTTATTTTCTAGAAAATGTATGTATTATTTGGATTACATCAACACAAACGTTGGAGAACATTGGAGACGGATGGATTGCAAATCTTAGTGGAGAGCATGGGAAGATTGAAGAAAAGATTTTGTCTTATGCGGAAACAGGTGGATTTGCCATCAAAAATCAACAGGGTAATGCATCATACTATTTATATAGGGAGAGAAAATCGGATGCTGAGTCAATAAATGAAGATTTACTTTATGTAATACAAGAATTTTTGAAAGAAAATGTAGGTAAGGTTGGTGTGGAAAAAATATTTTTATCTCCTAAGCAGGAATTTATTAAGGTAACGATAGAAGAGAGTTTAGAATGGAAAGACATTTGTAGAGAAATAGAAAATTTGCCAGTAACGGAGATAGAAAAGAGATATTTGAAGTTTTTAAGGGAAGAACCAATAGGTTATAATTGTAACTCTTTGAGAGAATATTTTATAAATGCTTTTACTTTTAAGGATATGCTTTCAAAAGAAGAAAGAAATGTTCAAAAAGACATTTATGACATTAAGAAATTGTTTGCCAAGGAGAATATAATAACAAATATGAGAAAATAGGTTTCTACACAAAAACTACACAGAAAAGACGAAAAAATCATACGAAGTGTGTATATACTATACATTGTGAAACGAAATAAGAATTTTAAATCTATTTTGAAGGATTTAAAACAAAAAGTTACAGAGGAAGGAGGGAAAAACATGAGATTAGTACAGTCTAAAAAGATCGCAGTAGGTTCCAATTTTGAAGGGAATAAAGCGGGTTGCATTTGTAGTGGATCTGTAGCAGTAGCAAATGCTCATGATGCAGGACCAGCATATTGTGTTGGTTATTGTGGCAATAATGGAACAGTAACCCGAAATGCAAACGCTAATCTGGCACGAACATCATAACAAGGAAAGGAAGATACAGCATGAAATTAGTAAAAACAAAAACAATGAAAACAGGATCGCATTTTGAAGGAAGTAAAGCAGGTTGTATTTGCAGTGGATCTGTAGCAGTGGCAAATGCTCATAATGCAGGATCAGCATATTGTGTTGGTTATTGTGGCAGTAATGGAACAGTAACCCGAAATGCGAATGCAAATCTTGCACGAACAGCATAGAGATGTATTTACATAGCAAATAGAATAATAAAGAATAAGGAGGCTGTTAAGTCTTCTTATTTTTTTATTCAAAAGTGTTGTTAAGATTTAAGATAGATTGAAAAATAAATAATCTTTGAAAAAAATATTATAAAATATCTCCTCTTTTTTGAAACCTGAATTATGAATTTTACGTATTGATACAAAAACAAAAATCAGGATTCTTACGAATGAAGGAAAGAAAGTTATTAAAACAACTACAGAGAAAGAACGAAAAGGCTTTAGAAGAGATTATGAAGAAATATGGTGCATATGTCACTACGATTTCAAAAGAAATACTTGCGGGGAAAGGTACAAACGAAGATGTGGAAGAAGTAGTATCAGATGTATTTATCTCTTTATGGAATACTGCTGAAAGAATTGATTATGAAAAATACACCAGTATTAAAGCATATATAGGTATGATTGCAAGGAATAAGGCAAAAGATAAAATACGTGCAATTAAAAATTGGAATCTGGAACTTTATGATGATGTGGTTTTAATTGATAACCAGGCCGAAAAACTCATGGAGCAAAAGGAACAACAGAGGATTATTCAGAAACTTCTTCAGAAATTAAAGCCGATGGATCAGGAAATCTTTCTTTTATATTATTATAGATATTTTAAAATAGAAGAAATCGCATTACAACTTAATATGAATCCGCAGACCATAAAAACCAGACTTCGAAGAGGCAGGGAAACTTTGCGTCATGCTTTGCGTGAGGAGGGGTATACGGTTTATGAAAATCAAGATAAGTGAGATGTTGGATAATTCGGTTGAGATATTAACAAAGGAAAGAACTGACATAGACAATCTCACAGATATTCAGGATATGGTATATAAAAAGATTATTCGTCGAAAAAAACAGTCCTATTTTTTAAAATCAGTAGCTGCAGTTAGCATAATATGTTTGGTGACCGGCAGCATTGTTTTGGCGAAAACGCTTTTGGATCCAGGTGGGAAAGTAGAAAAAATAGAAAACCTGGAAGAAGAGCATACGCTCTACGAATCAGATACAGAAGAAGAGAAGATAGTGATTGATATTCAAACAGAATTGCTTAATAAAGACTGTTTATATCAAAATGGTATTCCTATTGCAAAACATATTTTAGAAATACAGATAGATTTTTATACAGCTGATCAACAAATATATGTAGAAAATGGTACAATGCTGATTTTACAGGATCAAGGAAAGGGGATTTTTCTAGAAGAGAATGAAAAGGTCAAAATAAGTGTCAAGCAGGAGAACATGAATAAACAGCCTGGACATACGTTTGAAATAGGATATATTGAAAATGGAAAGCCATTTAAAGTAGATACTGTTGAGGTCGAACAGTATGAAGTTTGGCTGAAAGGGGGAACGCAGAGAGAATATTTTCCATATTTCAAAAATATATCAAGCGATCGAATTATTCTTAATTATCATATAGTAAAGGAGAGGATGGAGAAATGAAGAAAGTAAAAAAAGTAATAGCAATAATGGCTCTTTTGGTTATGACAACAAATAGTACTTCTGTACAGGCAGCGGAACCTCAATCAAATACTATGCATCAGCAAAGTGAGAGGATGGGAATTTCAAGTACAGCGTTGAGTGCAGGAGAAACCATTAATATTATTGATAATGATGGGATGGCATTTTACGTTCCGGGTGGGACTAAGATAAGTTTTTCTATTAGTTTGAAAGCATCAGGAAGTGTTGAAATGGGATATAAAAATTCAAATGGTGTCAGAACAAAAAAGTATAGTGGAACAGGAAAAAGTCACAGTACCACATTTACAATTAGAAGTACAGGATATTATAAATTCTATATAACAAATAAATCTTCTAGTACAATTAGTATTACAGGAGGGAGTTTGAATTTTTAAATGAAGCGAAAGAAAAAAATATGGATCATTATAAAATGGATTATAGGTATTACCATTATATTCATTTTATTGGGAATTATATGGAACACTATATGTAAGAAAATAGATGAATACAAAATAAAAGATGCGTATGGAAACAGTGTGCAAATAGATGGAAAAAGTATGGTTGTGGAGATTGCCGGAGCGGAACATGACGGTCCTCCGATTATCTTGCTTCCTGGTTTGGGAGAACCGTCGCCTATTTTAGAATTTAAACCTTTAGCAAGTGAATTAGCTAAAAAATACAAGGTGATTACGATTGAGCCATTTGGATATGGATTATCTGATGGAACAAAGCGTGACCGGACGATTGAAAATATCGTAGAAGAACTTCATGAATGTGTAAAAAACTTAGGAGAAGAGGAATACTATCTAATGGGGCATTCCATATCAGGGATATATAGTTTGTATTGGAGCCAGATATATCCAAATGAAATTAAAGGAATTATAGGGATTGATCCATCAGTTCCGAAAATGACAAGTAAAGAAAATAATCCTTTTCCAGTCAGTGTACAGTTGCTCAACCAAATATCTGCGTATACTCAGAAGATAGTCAATATAACGGGAGTTACAAGGTTACTTTCTATAAACAATCCAAAGAAAGTTGTGTATGCAGATCCGCAGTACCTATATTCAGAGAAGGAATGGGAAGTTTTCCGCATATTAACGCTGGATAAAGGATATAACGCAACGGTTATGGCAGAAATGAAAAATCTTGAAAAAAATATGGAAGTAGTGGAGGATATGAAGATTCCAAGAGAAATACCAATATTGGAATTTGTTTCAAAAGAGAATTGCAAGACTATGCCACAGTGGGAACAACTACATAGGGATATTATAGCAGATAAAGAAAATGGAAAAGTAATTTTGCTAGAAGGTTCTCACTATTTACATTTTGAACAGAAGAAGGCAATTGTTGAAAGAACTACACAGTGGATAGGAAGCAGATAACTATTATGATTTTAAAAGAATATCAATATATCTTTACACTAGTGGGATTAGAGGTCATGGTATGGGAACTAGAATAATTAAATATTATGGAAGGAGAAGAACGATACCGAAAACTTTATGATCTGAGACTGGCACATATCCAGATTACGATTACCTGCTTTGATGATAAAAGGCTCTTGAATATGAAAAGTAAGCAGTCCGTCAAAGCGGTTAAGGGCATTGTTAAAACTACAGGAAGAGGGTTTTGATGTTACTTTACGACTAAGTCCTCTGATTGAAGAATATTTGAATTTTGATTACTTAAATGGGCTACTGGTAAATAAATTTGGGGTGGAATTTCTTCAGGTTCCGTTGACGGTCTGTGAAGATCCCACAGAACATTATAAATATTGGAAGTAGCATATCAATCCCAACTCAGTGGATTGTTGCATTTTAAGAAAGTAAGAGACATAAGTGTAGGCGGTAGTATATCAGTTTTGGTATGCTGCCGCTTTTTTTTACTTGGGATATTAACCGTGATCTTCCTGGCAGCAGGAATCTGGATTGATTAGATTATGAGTGAATACAAAAAAGAGAACAGGAATATGAACAGTTGCAAGAATATGTGAAAGTAGAAAAGAATACAAAAGAACCAGAAGATATGAAGCCGTAAACTACAACAGATGATAAGGAAAAGAAAAGCCGGAAGAAACCGTAATGGTTGATTTTGCAGCTTTACAGGAAAGCAATCCAGATGTTGTAGCATGGGTCAGAATTCCAGGGGTACTGGAATATCCAGTCGTAAGAGGGGGAGATAATTCCTGTTATTTAAGTCATGCGGCGCAAAATACTTACAATATTGCTAGCAGTATTTTGGGGATTATCGGAATGAATGGGATCTTTCAGATAGTAAGAATATTATCTCTGGGCATAACATGAAAGATGGAAGTATGTTTAGTGTATTGAGAAATTATCAGGATATTGATTTTTTCAGGAGCATACGGATATGGAGGTTTATTTACCAGAAGGAGTAATATTGAACTATAAGATTACAGCCTGTGAACAAGTGTCGACAAATAGTGCAGTGTATAAGATAACGGAAGAAGGACATGAAGCAGAACCGGAACCGGAGAAGGAGTTTCTTTTATCTACCTGTAGTGCTAAAAAGCATTCGGACTATTATGATGCGCGGTTAGAGCCTTAAAATTATTAAAATATGCGCTATTTACTATCATGGACAGTGGGTGAGGTATGAGAGTATCAAGAGTGTCTTTGGTTTTCAAGAAATTTTAGCGTGAAGGATTGGTAGGAAAGATAAAAGGGTTGTATGCAAAAAGGAAGTAGAGAAAATCCCTACTTCCCAATCATACAGTTTTTCTTTATGATGTTAGTTGCGAGACAAACAGATGAAGGAGGCTGTGTGATGAAATATATAAAGTAATTTTGGTCATTGTTTGACAGTCTGAGCTGGTTTTACTGTTCATAAAAGCCTCTTTTCTTTATATTCTGAGTATGTTTTTGTTGACGCATCTCCTACATTGAAGGTTAAAATTATTTTATTCAGAATATCCAATATCACAGAGTTTTGATAGCGATTCAGGATTTGTTTTACAATAGAACATCGCATGGTATGACTCTACTTTTTGAATAAGTGTTGAATCTTCGAGCCCAGACAGAATAATGAAAGGAATAGCGATATTTAGAGAATTTACCTTTTTTAAGATATCAAATCCCGTTCCATCGGTCATAAAATAGTCAGAACAAATCATATCTATATAAATTGATTCAAAAATTTGCATTGCTTCTTTTACGCCAGTTGCCATATATACCTCAAATTTTCTCTGAAGCAAATTGGACAGTAGTTTTAAAAAGTTGATATTATCATCTCTAAGAAGCATTTTTTCAAAAAATGCACCTCCTAGTGTAATAATAGTTTCAGAGAAACAGGTTGGCATTACGATTTAAAAGTTAGTAATACTGCGAATGCGATAATTCCGACCATTAACAATAACCAGAAAATACTGATTATTGTTGAAAGAATGTTTAATGCTTTCCTGTTTCCAGCATGACGCACACAAATAATAGAGAGTATTAAACCGACTAGAACAAATAAGATATTTGCACCTGCCCATGCAGTTTGTATTCCATTTGCGAGTGTGACACCAAGGAATGTTGGAATAAGTGTTGCAAGAGGGAGCAGACTAAAAACTAATGCACATATACTAAGAACTTTGAGCTTTTTTTCTTTCATACTTAATTACCTCATTTCTTTTTTTCCAAAGGTTTTAATAGATACAGTTAAAACAAGTACAAATACAATTATTGCACATGGCAAGAATGGCATAAGTTCAAATGCGGAATCAGAAGAAACCGCAGTAAAGTCATGTAATGAACAGGATACGAGATATCCGCTGTAACAGTAAGGATAAGCAATCCATAGTGGTGTATTTGCAACTAAGATACCAGGAATTACAAGTAATAGATTTAAACCAACGGAAAGTAATGGCTTTTCAAATAAAACAGTAATTGCCCACATAGTTGCTACACATGGAAGCATAGTAAGAAAAAGTCCAATACACCATTTGAGTAGGTATAGTACTGGTAGCGTTTCGGTAATTCCCATAGTGGTTGTTGCAATAAGACCTGCAATAATAAAAACAGCCATGAAAACAGCCATTTCCATAAAGAGGTAAAAAACAAGAACACAAAATTTGGCCAGAGAAAGGGATTGCCTGCTGACAGGTAAAGCCAACATTTTCAAAATACCGTTGTTTTGTGTTTCGCGTCCGGCAATCATTACACAAACTACGATCATACTAAAAGGAAGCAGATAGTAGGCATAAACAAGAGCACTTTGGATAAACATAGCTGGCCAGGCATTTGTGTATTCCGGAGTGAAATAAGTACTTAGGTTTGCAATTCCAGAAATAATTACCAAGATAGGAGCGATAAAAATAAGTGGAATAATTTTAGAGCGCTTGACTTTCATAAATTCGATTTTTAGTAATTCTGAGAAATTCATTTGTTTGACCCTCCTATTCATAATGATGATTTTTGGTAAGCCATAGTCCAACTCCGAGGAAAGTGAAAGTTTCTATTAAAGAGAAGATTATGACAGTAGGATTAGGTGAGGCATTAAGTGCAACAGCTGGTTTTAACATTAATACAAATGGATGAACCATAAATAATGTGAATTTGGAATTGGCTATTGCCATTCCACTTAGGAAGCCACCAACGCCTATCCCGAGAGAAATCCACATATTTTCAAAATGGGAAGAAATTAATAACATGAATGAGAGTACTGGCATGGATGTAATAAAGGAATATCCGGTGAATACAATTAGCACATTCAAGTTAAATGTTCCTACAGGTAAATCAGTAATGCCTATTTTTAGTAGTGCAAGGTTTTGTATTAAGACAGCAATTAGGAGTAACCCAGTCAAGATAACAAACTTGCAAAGATACATGGAAGACACATTTATAGGTAGCATATACATTTTCTTGATTGCTTCGCCCTTAAATTCCATATTATAAATCATGCATGTTGCAACAATAATTCCAAACATGTTTAAAACCATGAGCATTCCATAGAGTTGTGTTAATAATATGTCCATTGGAGCTAGCGGCAAGCTTAATAACGTATCCTTTCTAATTATGAAATTAAGAAAAGCGTAAGCAGCTCCAAGAACCCCCATAGCTAAAAGAATTGGTATTACGCCAGTTCTTTTTTCTTTACGCAGTTCAATCATAAGTGTTTTCATAATTGAGCCCTCTTCTTTCTGGAAATATTGTCGTTTTCAATCATGGAAAGAAACATATCTTCCAGATTGTCAGTAGCAAATCCAGACTGCAAAGCATTTTGTTTTAAATCATCTAAACTACCTTCAAAAAGCATTCTTCCATGGTTAAGAATCCCAATATCGTCAGCAATCAGTTCAATTTCAGAAAGCATATGAGAAGAAATTAAAACAGTACAATCATAAAAGGTAGGAAGACACTTTATTAAATTACGAATCTCGTGGATGCCAGAAGGATCTAAACCGTTAGTCGGTTCATCCAAAATCAAAATAGGTGGTCTTCCGAGTAATGCACCGGCTAATCCTAAACGTTGTTTCATGCCTAATGAGTATTTTTTTGCCAGTCGATCACCAAACTCACTTAATCCAACTAAATCTAAAGCATCTTCAACGGTATTTTGGGGCAATCCCAATATTCTGCGAATTATATCGAGATTTTCTCTACCTGTTAGGTTAGCGTAAAAGGATGGAGCTTCAATGAAGGATCCAATTTCCTTCAAAATAGCAAGCCGATCATTTGGAAATTGTTTTCCATCAATTTGGAAACTTCCGCTTGTTGGAGCAGTTAGTCCTAAAAGCATTTTCATAGTGGTTGATTTTCCTGCACCATTTGGTCCGAGAAAGCCATAAATGCTCCCCTTTTTGATATGAAGTGAAACTTTGTTGACAGAAGTAAAGTTTTTATATTTTTTCGTCAACTTTTCTGTTGTTATAATGTATTCCATATAAACATCTCCTTTCGTTAATCATATGGTACACTACAAACCTAACATTTACTTTCTCGTATCCTTACTTTTACCTTACTTTTTGTAAAAAGTGATCAAGAAATAAGAAACTGTGTTATAATAGGCGCATAGATAGGAGGTAGTTAATATGGACAATTCATATTTAAAAAGCAAAAAGTTGTTACTGGTAGATGATGAACCAGAACTATTAACAATGTTAACAACTATTTTGTCTGATGATGGATTTAATTATATTGTGATGGCAAGTACTGTACAAGAAGCAGTTTCAAAAGTGCACAGCGAAAAACCGGATTTGATTTTTCTTGATGTTATGTTGCCTGATGGAGACGGCTTCAGTTTAATGCAGCAATTACGGAAGTTTACAGACGTACCAGTGATTTTTTTGACTGCGAAAGATGAAGCTACTGCTAAATTGTCTGGTTTGGGGTTAGGTGCAGATGACTATATAGTGAAACCATTTATGCCACAGGAGCTGTTGTTCCGCACGTATGCAGTTTTAAGGCGATGTTATAAAGGCGAGGCACTAACAGTTTCATTAGATGGATGTATTATAGATTTCGGACGTGCAGAAATAAATAAAAATGGCGAAATTCTCGCTTTAACAGCTAAGGAACATATTTTATTGGAAACACTTGCTAGAAATGAAGGAAAGATTGTTACTGTAGACGTTTTGTGTGAAGCATTGTGGGGGGATAATCCATTTGGATTTGAGAATAGTTTAAATGCACATATTCGAAGAATTCGAGAAAAGATCGAAGTGGATCCATCAAAACCTGTATCGTTGATTACAATAAAAGGACTTGGTTACAAATTAAATACAAGGAAGTAAAATAATGAAATCGTTTAGGATATATATATCGAAACAGCTGTCTGTTTTTTTGGGATTGATTTTTGTCTTGATATTTTTGAATAGTATAATGTTTGGATGGACATTTTATAATATCATGCATAAAGATTATGGTTCAGAGTCACCGCGGACTATGCTAGAAGAAACAGCTTCTTCTTTTGATGGAACAGACATTTCAAGCAAAGTTGCAGAAAAATTAAGCCGTAACAATATTTGGGCCTTTTTTCTTAATGAAGATGGAGTAGTAACGTGGTCGTACAATAAGCCTAAGAAGGTTCCGAATACTTATAAGATAAAAGATGTTGCAGTATTTGCAAAAGGATATATCCAGGACTATCCAGTTTTTACTTGGGAATGTGAGGGCGGGATTATAGTTTTAGGGTATCCAAAAGATAGTTATATGAAGATTACAAGTAACTATTTTTCTCTTGATGCGATAAGAAAACTACCTATTTTTATTTTAATTATGTTTTCTTTGGATATATTTCTTTTATTTATAGCATATTTCTTATCAAAGAGAAAAATTGTAAAAACTACAGAACCAATAATCGCTGCAATTAAAAGCCTTTCAGATGGAAAATCTGTTTCAATTTCTGTTGATGGTGAACTGGCAGAAATTGCAGAAGGGGTAAATCGAGCGGCAATTATTTTAGATAGGCAAAATCAAGCCAGAGCAAATTGGATAAGTGGAGTTTCTCACGATATACGAACACCTCTTTCTATGATAATGGGATATGCACAACGGATTTCAGATGAAACAGAGGGAGAAAGTTTAATTCATAACGAAGCAGTAATTATCAGCAAGCAGAGTATGAAAATAAAAGAATTAGTGCAAGATCTGAATTTGGTATCACAGTTAGAATATTCTATGCAACCGTTAAAAAAAACAAAGGTTCGATTTTCGGTTTTGTTACGTAGTTATGTGGCTGAATTATTAAATGAAGGTATTCCTGAAAAATATTCTATTATTCTTGAAGTTTCTTCATCTGTAGAACAGTTTTTGATAGATTGTGACGAACGCCTTATAACACGAGCAATAGGCAACTTGGTACAGAATAGTATCCGACATAACCCAAAGGGCTGTGAAATTGTAATTAGATTAGATTATGTAGAACATGGGTTTGAATTGCAAATAAAAGATAACGGGGTTGGATTATCTGAAAAAAGGTTACGGGAATTACAAGAAATTCCTCACTATATGGAGAGTACAGACGAGCGTTTAGATTTACGCCATGGGTTGGGGTTGATTATTGTAAGACAAATAATAATAGCACATGAAGGAAAGATAAAAATTGATAGTGAACCTAATAGGGGATATGCTACTACTATTTTTCTTCCAATTAGTGTTCCAATAAAAAATAGATAAATAAAAAGGCAGTTTCAGGTTGTGAACTGCCTTTTTATTTGGGAAAATTTAGAAAGATGGTAAATATTACATGGAGATAGGGGGAATTTTACAAGGCAGAAATATCAAGAGAAATCCATGATAGTATATTACCATAATCTTATTCGAGAAAAGAAAGGAGAGAAAAACATGAGAAATGATGTATTAACATTAACAAACCCAATGGAAGAAAAAGAATTGGAACAGATCTTAGGTGGCGGCAATGGTGTGTTAAAGACAATCAGCCACGAATGCAATATGAACACATGGCAGTTCCTGTTTACTTGCTGCTAAAAAAGGAGGATAAATGATATGAGAAATGACGTATTAACATTAACAAACCCAATGGAAGAGAAAGAACTGGAGCAGATCTTAGGTGGCGGCAATGGTGTGTTAAAGACAATCAGCCACGAATGCAATATGAACACATGGCAGTTCCTGTTTACTTGTTGCTAAAAAAGGAGGGTAAATGATATGAGAAATGATGTATTAACATTAACAAACCCAATGGAAGAAAAAGAACTGGAGCAGATCTTAGGTGGTGGCAATGGTGTGTTAAAAACGATTAGCCACGAATGCAATATGAATACATGGCAGTTCTTGTTTACATGCTGCTAATTTTACATGCTGTTAATTACAATTTTAATATTAATGCTCGAATAAGATTTACTGTACAGGCTGCTTAGGTTATTCTGAGTAGCCTGTTGTTATAAGTTATAAAAGGAGATTTCCTCAAAATACATTATGATGTATTGAATAATATATGAGGAATTCAAAATAAATATTACAGGAGGTAAGTATGCATAAAAAGTTTTGTGGTCTTTATATTGAATATATTTTTGAATACATCATAGAGACATTAAAAGAGAAAGAGGATTATCATTTTGATAGTGAAAAAATTGAATATGTAAAAGAAATTATTGAAAAGGAGATTTTTCAAAGAGTTTTTAAATCGCTGTTATATTGTATGAATGTAGAAAGGTTAGATGGAAATCTATATGGAAATACTTCTGAAGAACGTTATGAAATGTTCAGTAATACGAGATACTGTATAGAGGCGATGGGTAAGAATTTTCCAACAATAAAAGATCAAATATACGATGAGATGGCACATAAATGTGTATATGTAATGGAAGTAATTGACGAACTTGAAAATAACAAGAATAAAATTGGTAGATATTTTGGAATTAACCCAGAAGAAATCGTACAAGTGCAAAATAGTGGAGATTGGCACGATAGTGAATGTGTCTTAATCTTTACATTCAAATCTCAAGATAAAATTGTATACAAACCAACCCGAGGAGAAAATTTACAATTTATGAAAGGGCTTATGGATTATTTTTTTGAACCGGCATATGCCGAACAATACATAGGTTTGTGTATTCGGGAAGGTACTTGGGTAAAGTTTGTTAAGCATATCGAACTAACAAATCCAAGAAAAGTGGAGCAGTTTTATTATAATTACGGAAAAGTGTTATTTGTCGCATATATTTTAGGAATGAATGACATTCATTATGAAAATCTTATTGCCTGTGGGGAATACCCGGTAATTACAGATGTGGAAACAATTTTTTCTTCATACTTATTTTTTGATACACATACATTCTTTTATGATGCACAGTATAAAGCTGTAAAAGAATTGCTCTACGGTACAATGGCGACAGGAATGCTGCCAATTTTTTCTATGACTGATTATTTTGGTGGAGATGTGAGTTGTTTATCAAATAAAGGAATAAAGTTGATCGTAGAAAAAATTCAAAATGAGTATAGAGATGATATGTATATTTGCACTGCACCAGAGATGATAGTAGAGCATAAACATTTGCCAAATCATAAAATTGATCCTTTGATGTATGGAAAACAGATTGTGCAAGGATTTGAGAAAGCAGAAAATAATTTTGGTGAGAAAAAGGTAGAAATCATAAATTATATTTTGAATAACATGGAGAAAGTTGAGTCGCGAATTATTTTGAATATGACAAAAGGTTATTCAAAAATCGTTCGGATTAAAAGTGATCCAAGATATCGTTATGATCCAGAATTATTTGGACATTTGTTAACAACTTTAAAAAGGAGCAATCAATTTAATCCTGAGGTATATGAACAGGAAGTTACTGAACTTTGTCGTAGTAATATACCTAGTTTTTATTGGAAGATGGATATGAATTGTGTATATGGTTTGAATTCGGGACAGAAAAAAAAGATATTGGATCTTTCTATTTTTACAAAAGAGAGATTATCAGAAATTCTTGAATATCAGGTCAATATACAAATGTTAAAAAAACAGAAACAGTTAATATATGATGCTATTGCTTCTAATATAGCATTAGGTATTGAATATGAAAAGTTGAAAATAAGTATGAAGCAATATAGGGATATTCATGTAAAAAAAATGCTTCGGAGCAATATTGACCGGAATTGCATTATAGGTTCAGATGGAACCATTAGCTGGCTTGGACTTATGGTAAATGATAAAGAACAGTTAGAATATGCTATGCTAGATTGGTCTTTATACTCTGGAATCATAGGAATTGGATATATGTATATTTCCGAATATGATAAAGAGCAAGATGTATTGGCAAAAGATATGATACAAAGAATATTTTGTACGCTGGCAAAATCATATGATTTAGGTATTTTTAAAGAATATGATATTTCCTATTTTTGCGGATTAACAGGAATTTATGCGTTCTTGAAACAAATTAAAGACCGAAATATAATTGAGCCGGATATCACAGAAAAATATATAAGAAATATTGAAGAAGTAATAAGAAATAATATTGTTAAAACTAGCAGCTATGATACTTTGGCAGGAATTCATTCAGCAGTTATTTATTATTTTGGGTGTTGTAAACAAGACGCATTTTCTAGAGAAATTTTATCATCTATAGAAAATTATTTTTTAAATAGTTTTAAAATTGATGATATGAAAAGAAATTTTAATTATGCAAGTTTTGCACATGGGTATTCAGGAGTTATGACATCAATTATGTGTATGCTTCAGCATACATCTGATGTAAAATTAGAAAAAATTTTATGTGAACTGTGGAAAGAAGAAAAAAAATTGCATGTTGAAAAATTTATATGGAAAGATATGCGAACTCATCATATCGTACATTCACATTACTGGTGTCATGGTTCAGTAGGCATTATGATGGCAAGATTGATTTGGATAAAATTGGGGTTTGATAAAAAATTTGCTAAAGATATAGAAGAAGAAAATTTAAAAGAAATATTGTCTAAATATAAGGAAGAACTTCTAAATAAAAAATTTCAATCTAAAAATTACTCTTTATGCCATGGAAATTTTGCTTTGATCGATTTTCTTATTTCTTATAGAAAAATTTTGGGAACCGATGAAAGAATAGACACATATATAGGGGAAATTATTGAGAATGGTAAAGAAAACGGCTACAGTTGTGTTGGAGCACCAGGAGCTATAAACTCAATAGGATTTATGGTTGGAGAAGCAGGCATTCAATATACAGAAAATAGAAGTAAAAATTCAAAGTTGTACTCTGTTTTAATGCTTGAAACTGTGTAAGAAAGTGTGGTGATATTAGTGAAAGTTATTTTACAAACTAATCAATCGGACTGTTTACTGGCATGTGCTGCTATGATTATGAATACGCTTGGATGCAAGGTACCAGTATATAAATTGATTGAGAAGATAGAATTATCTATGGCTGGAAGCAATATATTGCAGTTAAAAGAAGCATTGGGAGAATATGGGTTTTCAGTGGAAGGATATAAGATTGATATACAGAGCCTCAACCAGACAATAATGCCAGTCATTGCTTATGTAAAGAATGGTCATTTTATTGTTCTTGATAAAATGAGTAAAAATCACTTTGCCGGAGTAGATCCAGCAATTGGACGAATTAAGTATTCTTTTGATGAATTTCAGAAGATATATAGTGGTGTAATTGTAAAAATCAAAAGAGTAGATGCGGGGATAAAATCTGAGAAATTAACCAGAAAAGGGTTGCTAAGTTTCTTATCAGATAAAAGATTGTTTCGGATTTTGGCTGGTTTACTTGTAACCTCAGTTTTTACACAGGTTGTAGCAATGAGTTATTCTTATATGTATTCCATGGTTGGGAATGGTGAAGCATATAAGAAAGTCATGCTATTACTATGTGGGGCAGTTATTTTACTAGGGATAGGAAGTATCATGCAAGGTGTATTGACTAAAAAATTTAATATTTTGTATGAGCAGATATATGGAAACAGGCTAGTTGACAAACTGATGAGTAAAAATTACAAATTTTTTTCCTTTAGAAGCAATGGTGATTTGTTGTATAGGATAAACGCACGAGGAATGATTAAAGATGCACTGTTGTTAAAGTTGGTACCTTCTTTCATTTCGCTATGCACAATTATTTTTGTTCAGATTTTGTTGCTAGTACAAAATATTCTTCTGGGTATATTATTTTTAGGAGCAATTATTTTATATTTAGTCGTATACATAGGAACAAGCAAAATAGCATATATGGAAAGCAACAAATATACGCAAAAAATTATACAGTTAAATACAACAAGTGAGAATATCATACGATCAGTTTCAACCATAAAAGTTTTGGGTGTTAGCTCGATTTTTACTAAAAAGTGGCATGAAGAAAATCAGCAACAGGCAGAGAGCTATGGAGGATTAGTTGTTATTCAAAGCTTTCAGAATGTTTTAACTAATGTATTTACATATATTGTTCCGATCGCAGTGAGTATACTGAGTATTGCGTGTAATGAAGAAATTAATATTTTTAGTCAAATGGCACTTCTTCCATTGTTATACCTAGTAGTACAAAATGTAGTAGTGATTGGGCAAGCTTGTAATTCGGTTTACACAGTTTTACCTAATGTAGATAAAGCAACAGAGTTGTTAGATGATGACTTTATGCAGGACAATGAACGAAAATTTGCAAAACTTGATGGCAATATGGCGATTCAAGTCAAAGATATGTCCTATCATTACGGAAGTTTGCAATGTCTGGAGAAGGTTAATATAAGAATTGAAAAGGGGAAAAAATATGCTGTTGTAGGAGTTTCAGGAAGCGGTAAATCTACAATGCTTAAAATCTTAGCAAATCTCTTAAATGATTATCAGGGTGAAGTTGTATTTGATGAGCAATGTAGAGAAAAACCTATTTATTTAGATCAGGATACAACCATTTTGGATGGTAGTATATTAGAAAACGTTCTTTTTGGACAGACATGCACAAATGAGAGGTTAATTCAGATAAGCCAGGCGATCGGTCTTGATGATGTAGTAGGTCGACAGCCACAAAACTGGGGAACCGAAATTGCAAAGGGAAAGAATTTGTCCAGAGGACAGGAACAGAGGATTTGCCTTGCGAGATGTTTGATCAAAGAGGCAGATACATACCTCTTAGATGAGGCGACTAGTAATATTGATGTGGTAGATGAAGACAAAATTATGAAGGCATTGATTGGAAATCAAGGAATTTTAGAAGAAAAGACTGTACTTATTTCTACTCACAAGTTGAGCATGATTGATTATGTAGATGAGGTTATTTATATAAAAAATGGACAGGTTTACCAAGGAACACATATGCAATTGCTCAAAAAAGAGAAATCGTATGCAGCTTTTTTTGAAGGAAAAGTTACATAAAATAGCCGAATAATTACATGGGAAAATTTTAGGGCATAAAAGATGATATAGTGTAAAAAATAACTTATCGGAATCTCAATAAATGAAATTACACTTGAAAATTGACAATTGAATATGGGGGTGCAGAAAAGAAAGTTAAGAAAAATGGATATAAACAAGTGGCAAAAACTAATAATGATTTTAAAACACATCGGCTGATGGCATTACTCAAGCATCAAGATGTTGCAACTACATGATACTGCAGAGGAGGCAGTACCATCTTTTTACAGAGCGGTGCTTATCATCTTCTAATTTATGGTTTGTTTTCTCACTCTTGTTTGTGTATCCTACAGAAGCAGATAGGAATGTAGCATACAGGAAAACAGTCTTGGCTTTAGTCCGAAGATAGAATAACGTTCATGCAGGATAGAAACTATTAAAGAAAGATTAGGTGTTGATCAGCACATTATAATATGCCATTTTCAGAAAAATAAATAGTGCAGAAATAATACGGGGATCTTCCATCCCCGAACCCCTGGAATCCTTGTTATAACAGTAATAGAAAAAATTATTACCGTTATAACAAGGCTAAAAATGGGATATTTTAATTTTCCGAATTCTGCAAATTATGGCATCAAATAAAATGCGTTGTAACAATTAGGATATAAAACTGCACGGTATAATCCCAAGTGCTCTTAAGGAGAGAAAAAGATACAGATAAAATTAAAAAGAATCAAATACGAAAAGTGTTCTGATAGGAGGTGCATCTACTAGGATTAGCGGAAATATAAAAATCACCTCCAGTTAATTGAAATAATATATCATCAACTGGCTTCATTACAAAGTTCTTTTGATTTGTCAAGTACTTTTTGATAAAAAGTGAGTGATTTTTAAAATATGGACTCTGTAAGCCCTGGAAAACAATAACTGAAGATTCCGAGAAGATATAAAGTGAAAGTGAGGTAAAAAGATGAAATATAGCTTTTTTAAAGCAACAGTATTATGCTGTGCATGTATGATGGTATTGGGTAATACGATAGCAGTTTACGCAGAAGAACCACAAATGGTAATAAGTGAACAGATTATTACCTCTTCTGAAATGGAGAAATTGGTTGAAATGGTATTGGATATCAAGAATGCTAATCCGGGAAAATCAGAACAGGAAATTTCTGATATTATTTCAACAATTTTAGAAAATGATAGAAAAGAAGCAAGAGGAATTACGGATATTTGGAATGCTTTGACTGAAACAGAAAAGAAGTTACTGATTAAATATCCGTTTGCTGCTCTGAAAGTTAATGATGCCAAGAACATAGCTACAAGACAGACTGAAAGAAAGTTTGGACATAATGGATTAGGAGATCGAAGTGATGCGTTTAGGCATGGTATCTGGAATGCAGAAATGACAATTCTAATAGGTTCAGAAAAAGCGGAACTATTTGCGACTGCACACGAAGAAAAAGATACAACAGGCGTAGAATCGGATGGTCACACTAAGCTAGAACATAAGAATATGGATCTACATAATAATAGTGTTGGAAGAGAAATAGGACTTGCTCATTCGAGCTTATCTGAAGAACAAATGGCAGATTATATATATGATGTGATTTATCAAGAAAATACACCATTTGTATGGCTGAATGATTGACGTAGAAACGAAGGTGGTGCTGAAGATTGACTTTAGTACCGCCTTTTTACAATATTGGTTACTAAAATAATGTTTTTTAATAGATTAATAGGTTTAAAAATTAAATAATTGAGAAAGACTAGTGCTGTATTCAGTGTCATACTATCAAAAAAGAACCTAAACAAGTCGCATATATTCTTAAAATAGGTCGCATTCATGTGTTAATAAGTCGCTTTTATATGTGTATGATATAGATATATATGATTATTTACAGAGGTGAGCTATGGAATTTAAAGAGGATATACACAAAAATAAAAAAGTAAAAAATGCTTCACCTAAAGCGTTATACGTGGATATAGGAAAAAGACTAAGAATGTTGCGTTTTGAGCTGGACTACACGCAGGAGCAAATGGCAGAAACTTTAGAGATGAGTCTTGCATATTATGGAAAAGTTGAAAGAGGAGTATATGGTCTGTCACTTGAAAAACTTGTAATAGTCAATTCTAAATTTGATATGGATATTAATTATTTGCTAACGGGGAACAAAAGAAATGAAATTTCTTTGAAGGATATTGTTGAAGGATGTCCGAGTGAACAGAGATATAACCTTGAACAATTGATAAAGTATGCAATAAACTTAGCGAAAGGTAACAAAGAAGATTGATTTACTAAGGGTGAAAGGCATGTTAGAAATTGCAATATGTGATGATGAAACTTTAGTGACTGCTCAGATTGAGAAAATGCTGGAGGAAGTTACAGAAGAGAGCGTTACGAAAATAGAAGTAGATGTTTTTTATGATGGCAGTAGTTTAGTGGAGCATATAGAACGTGGAAAAAGATATGATATTATCTATCTTGATATTGAAATGGCCAAACAAAACGGAATAGATGCAGCTAGGAATATTCGAAAGATGGATAAAAAAGTACTAATTATTTATGTTACGAGTCATGAAAGCTTTGCCAAAGAAGTTTTTGAAGTTTCCGCATTTAGGTTCATTACAAAACCAATAGAACCACAAATTTTCAAAAAGTATTTTAAAGATGCAGAAACTGAGATTGTAAGACGACCAAAGTATTTTCAGTATCAGTATAATAAAATATCATACAGATTGCCGATTGAGGATATTCTATATTTTCAGAGTGATCGTAGGGTTACCTACATTATCACAAATGATGGAAGTAAAAAATGTTATGGAAAACTAAATGATATTGAAAGACGTCTGGTAGAAGCTGATACATATTTCTATAGAACACATCAGTCTTTTTTAGTGAATCCTAAATATGTAGCTGCATATTTTTATGACTCAATGGAACTGGTTGATGGGACTACACTATCTATTAGTGAAAATAGAAGAAAAAAAGTAAGTGAACTTTTTTGTATGTTAAAAGGAGAGGATATTATTGTTTAATTATGGTAATGCTCTAATTGCAGACACTACTTTGGCTATATTTTCTCTGTTTATTTTAAAAAAGTATTTTGAAATCTTTTTTATCAAGAAAGATCGTAAGATTGTAGGATGCTTTTGTTGGGCATTATATTTTATCTGGCAGTTAATTATTGGAAGTATTAATATACTTCCAGCATACATAAATGTCATAATTAGTATTATTTTAGTTAGCATAGTCTGCATAGGTGTATTTGAAGGGAATATTTTACAGAAATTTGTATTTTCTGTCTTAATTAACGCCATTTGGATGCTGGCAGAGTTTCTGGTAGGATATGGATTTGTTCTATGTGGAATAGATTATATGATTCCTCAATTTTGGGGTTCGTTGTTATCTAAATTAGTAGCACTAATTTTGATTGTGTGTCTACAGAAATTTTTTCATGATGAGAATATCAAGAATCTTCCAAATAAGTATAATTTCATCTTGTTGCTGATACCTATAGGGAGTATGTTTGTAGTCTACAATATTTTTATGCTTAGCATAGAAATAAATCAGAAAATATATATTAGCGAATCATGGACAAGTTTAATTATAATTTTGCTTATTAATATTGTTACATTTAAACTCTATTTAATTTTGTCAAAAGAAAAAGAGTTGCAAAAATACAATACGGTATATGCTCAACAGTTAGAGTTGTGTAATCAACATATGCGTGAAAAAGAAACTGTTATGATGGAGTTTCGCAATGCAAGACATGATATGAAACAACACTTTATTGTTTTGATTGAATTACTTGCTAAAGAGGATAATCAGAAGGCTATAGAATATTTGAGAAAGCTCATAAATATAGAGCCTTTAAGTAAACTTGGAATTTCAAGAACGGATAATATTGTTGTTGATTCTTTGGTAAACGCTAAATATGCTGTGGCAATAAAAGAACAGATTAAATTTGAAATAGATATTCATATACCAATGCAATTACCATTTAGAAGTGCGGATTTATGTATCTTATTAGGAAATATTCTTGACAATGCTATTGAAGCATCAATGATGTTAGATCAAGAAAGAAGATATATAAAGTTCTTTATGAAGTACGAAGGAAATACTTTAATAATAACAGCCATAAATGCGTATAATGGAGAATTATTAAAAAATAGAAGTGGAAAAATTATTACAAACAAAGGGGATTCGGGAAACCATGGTATTGGATTGGAATCAGTAAAGAAAGTTACCAGGAAATATCATGGTTCAGTTGTTATCGAACCTGATACACAAAAATTTACTATAAAAATAGTTTTGTGCGATTTATCGCAAAAGTTACAAGGAACTTCGTAGAAATTACATTATAGCAAGGAAAAACTTTTTTTGAGGTATACTAATAAAAAACAAAATGGAGGTAAAGATAATGAAAAAAATTAGTTTCTTTATTCAAAAAAGCGCAAAAGTTATGGCAAGCTTTGCAATGCTATTTAGTGTAATAGCGGTAAATAGTAGGTGTGTATGTATTTATCATCAACCGAAAATGCCAAAAGAAATGAAGCGACTTAAAAATGATTAGTACAGAAAAAATTGCAGATTCACTAACAAATTACATTGTGGAAAATAAGGTCATTCAAAAGGACGATTCAGAGATATATAAATATGGTTTTTGGACTGGCATAGAAATGATTATCTATATTGCAACTTGTTGCTGTATAGCAACACAAATGAACATGCTTCAAGAATGTCTTGTATTTTTTTTGGTTTTTTTCTCATTAAGATCGTTTGTTGGTGGTATTCATATGAGCAATTACAGAAAATGTTTTGTTTGTTCGTGTATAGTATTTATACTAATACTTTTAGCTGTTGATAATATTCAATTGACAGATATATGGGCACTGAGTATTTCTACTTTTGAACTTTTGATTATATTTTTCATGAACCCTGTGGAAAATATAAATCGCCCAGTAGACAAACATGAAAAGAAATTGTTTGCATATAGAATAAAACAAATTATAGCGATTATATTAGGGATAATCATATTTCTATTTATAAAAGGTTGTAATAGTTATTTGCGCACAATCACATACACGCTTGGAATAATTATTATATCTATGCTTTTAGGAAAGATAAAAATGACAGAAAACCATAGGAGGATAACAAAACGTGAAAGTTCTTTTGGTTAGCAATACTTTGGACATTTATTATCAAACTCAAAAACTGATGAAAGATCAAAATGAACTGCAATTACTATCTTTTGAGGCATTTAAGGATGCAGAGGCTATAGAGTGCGATATATTAGTAATTAATTTTGAATGTGCTATGGTAACTACAAAAGAATTTAAAATAATTTTAGAAGCAAAATGCAAAAGTAACATTCCTATTCTTGCACTTTTAGAAAACAGTAGTATTTCTGATCAGTTTGAGGTACTGTCAGCGGGAGCACTTGACTATCTTGAATGTCCTGTTACAGATGAGTTATATGAGCAAAAGTTAAATGAGATGTCCAAATGGAAGTGGTATTACGATTGGGAAGAAATGAAGCAATAGTTATAAAAGCAAATACGATTGGCAGATATTCTAATCTGTCAATCGTATTTACTTTTATAACAAAGGGATTAGATAACAGTTAGATTTTTGAGTGAAAGTAATGCACTGTACAGAAAGTCTGTGAAACACCTTGAATGGACATTATCTGTATAAGCTTTGTAAAGGCAATAATAAAAGGTTCTCACTATTTACATTTTGAACAGAAGAAGGCAATTGTTGAAAGAACTACACAGTGGATAGATAATAGATAACTATTGTATGTGTGGTAAAAATAGGAAGTTAAGCAGATATTTTAATTTTTGAGGTGTTTGCAATGTACGGTATATCGTGATAGAATGATAAAAAAGTTAAGGAGTGGTGTTGGAAAATGGAATCTACATGTAAGACTAAAATTGTATCATCATTGTTGCGGGAGTCCGGAAAAGGAAAGCTTGATTTTTCTCATCCTTTTCAGAGAAAGGAGGGACAGTGGACTCGGTATATGGAATCGTTGGAAGTGGATTCGCTGCTAAGAGGATATTCTATCAATTTAGTTTATATTTGGAAAAAAGACAATAAAAACTATGTGATAGAAGGAAAGCAGAGGATTACTACCCTACAGAAATATAAGGGGGACAAATTTCCACTTTCTAAGAAACTTGATCCGGTTACGATTGATGGGGAAACTTATGAAATTGCAGGTAAAAGGTTTTCTCAATTAGATGAGATTGTACAAGACAAACTATTGAATGCAGAAGTCTTGATTTTTGAAATGTGGGACTGCACAGAAAAAGAAGTACGGGATATGTTTGTGCGTTTGAATAGTGGAAAGCGATTGAACGGAGCACAGATGCTGACAGGCCTTTTAAATCTTGACATTAGTACAGAACTTTATAAAATTATGGAGCATCCATTTTGGGCAAAGACTGGAATTACAAAAGGTGATATCAGATCAGATAATATGCGTAAAGTAGCCTGCCAAATACTAATGCTTATTTCTGGATACGAATATACTGCTTTTGATCAAAAGAATATTGAAAAGTATGTTGAAATATTGAATAGTGATTCTGAGGAAAGTATCCGTTTGATTGGACATGCCTTGGAGGTTCTTGACAAGTTAGATGAAAAGATTGTGGATAAAATGGATAAGATGAAAAAGTTATCCATTCCAATGGTAGTTGCAGCAATGGATGTAGTGTACGGAGATGAAGAAAAAGAAAACAGTTATCTGTTATGGCTGAAAGACTTTTTTGAAAATTATGATAATCAGACAAAATATCTGGAATATTGTGGAAGAAGTACGGACAAAGGTGAAAATGTAAAAGGACGTTGGGAAATCTTTTCAAAAGTTGTATCAGAGTAATAAACATAACGTAGTAAATTGTTAAATTACTTAGATATTGACACATACAATATCTTATGTTAGAGTGAAAATGAATTAACATTTATACTCATAAAAATCAAAGATGAGTACAAAAATTTTTTCCGATAAAGAATCGGAAACAGATTTTGGAAACAGGTGGCTGTTTCAATAAGAAATAAAGAATTATTAGGCATTTAGAATGAAAAATATTCTAGGTGCCTTTTTTTATTTCAATCAACGAAAAAGGAGGATAGAGTTAAGCCACAAAAGAAAGAAAAATAGGAGGAAAATCATGAACCAAGAGTACTTAAAAGGAATTCACAGTGAGATGTGTGGAAAAGATGCAATTATTTTTCAGGCAACAGAAAATAATATAATCAGCTTTTTAAAGAATAGTCTATCTGCAGAACGTTCAGAAATCAGAACATTGGATGGGAAACGCTTTCTTACAACAATAAAAGGGAAGTGGATTGATATTTGCCCAGATCGAATGTACCTGGAAGAGAAGTTAAAACCATTGCTTCTGGCTGTGAAGGAAGGTAAAAAAAATCTGATACCATTAAAACAAATAGGTGCAGAACAGTTAGAAGGATATTGTCCGCCAATGCCAGACTGGAACTATTTTTTCTGGTCAGGTTATAGTGATGAAGATTATGACAACTTCAGAAAACAGGAAGAACCCAAAACGGTTTTCTATGAAGCTTTTGGAGAAAAATTTCCGATACAGCTAATAGTAAAAGGATATTCCTACACCGGAAATTTAGAAATTGAAATGGTGAACTGGAAATACCAATATCCTTCACCATGGGCAACCCTGACCGTTGATTTGCATGAGGTGTGCGAAAAGGACTGTACCTATGTAGATACGAACCATCATGGAAGAAAAATTTTGTCCTGGATTTCAGAAAGCGGATTAGGAGAAGTGACAGGAGAAATCAGCAGAAATGGATATTGTACTTATGAGAAAGTTCGTTTCTATCCGGAACGATTAAAGTATTATGATCTGGAAGGGTATCGCAGATATGAAGCAAAATATGAAGAAATACACAAAACATCACTGAAAAGAAATAATTAAAGAACAGGAGGAAGCAGGATGAAAAACTATGAGTATGAACAGAACAAAAATTATGAAAGTACAAAGCAGATGTTTGAAGAATGTCGAAAAGATGTGGGCGTTTCCAAGGGTGTAAAAAGGGCAATTCCGGTGGTTGATGATGAGATTTGCTTTTCGGATATTCCGGAAAATGGAGTGTGTATTACGTCGCAGTTTGAAAACGGACTTTGCGGAGAAATTATCTGGTGCCGGAACGGAGAAGACATCTATATGCTGCACAGCAGTATTCGTCTTGCCGATCATACAGTCTGGCTTCAGATGGACAAGAAAGGCAAAAGTGAGGCACTACATCTAAAATTATTTTCCGAAGAAGGAACTACAAAGAAAATGAAAAATGAATTTCAGGGGATTTTTATTTCACCTTCTATGCAGGTGAAACGATTTTACGAATATTGTTTTTGGCCAAATTATGTAAAAGGTATAAGACCGATACAGGAAGACAGCCTGAATTTTTATGAGATTTTAAAAAAGATTGTAAGATGTATTGGATCTGATTTTCAGTATGATTTAGAAACAATGCGTATATAGAATAAGGCATTTTGAATGGAAATTCTAAGTGTCTTTTTTTATACCTATCAGGCAGGAAAATAATTTCCTGCCTACTTTAAAAAGGAGAGAAAGAGCATGAATAAAGTAATAATGACCGGATACGTTGTAAAAGATCCGGAAGTAAATGAATTTAAAAGGAAGAGGCGCAGAAACAAAAGGGCATCGAAATACGGATTAGTTGCAAGTTTCCGATTGTCTGTAAGGCGTCCTTTTAAAACGAAAGACGGAACAAAATATGATTATTTTTCCTGCTCTGCATTTGATAAGAGTGCAGAATTTATAGAAGAGTATATCGAAAAAGGAGATTGCGTTGGAATAGAGGGAATCCTTTTAAATGATAATTATGAAAATGAGGATGGAATGACGATGTATAGAGATAAGATAAATCTTGATAAAATCGAATTACTCCGCAAGCGAAAAGACGAAGATGAGAACGATTACGAAGATGAGGAAGAAGAGGATTACGATGACGAATTTTATGATGAGGATGATTATGAGGACGACGAAGATGACGACTATGAGGAGGAATATCTAGAAGAGGATGACGAAGAAGAGGATGACGACGAAGATGAGGAAGAAGATGGATATCATCGAAGTATAAGGAAAAGCAGTCAGAAAAAAGGAAACTCTGATCCCCGTAGAAGAAATAGCAGGATAAAGAAACCTAGTTCCAGGAAAAAGTCAGAGCAAAGGAAAAGAGAACAGCCGGAAAGGAGAAATCGGCAGTCGAGAAAAAGTGTGCCTGAAAGAAGAAGGAATGAAAATAAAAAAAGAAACCTGGTGGACGAAGAATTTGAGCGTGTACAAGAATCAGAATATAACAATTATGGATTTGACTAAAAATACTCGAAGAGAAAGGAAATGGTACTGTTATGAGCGGTAAGTGGAAATATTTTGTGAAAAAGTATCAAAACTTTTGCATTGTGTCGGGCATTGCAGGATTTTTGTTAGCTCCGTTCTTATGGCCCTTTTTTCTTGCAATTCTAGTTAATACATTATCCCTTACAGTGCCGGTTTTGTTGGTGTATCTGTTGGTCTGTCATTTGAAAAAGAAGCCCCAAGAAGTGAAGGGAGAAACCTTAGCGGAGCATAAGGAAAGAGATAAACCGAAAGCAACAGTGACGGAAGAGGTGCCAAAAAAGAAGGAAGCACCCATTTATCAGAAAGCAAAACAGCAAATAGAAAAGGCGATAGAAACTGAAAAGAAGACAGAAACAATTCTTGATGTTCCCCAAGAGCAGTGGAATGAAGCAGACATAGCAGCAAAAAAATGGTATCTTGGAGAAGGAAGAGAAAAATTTCTTCGTATTTCGAAGAAACTGGCGGCAGAAGGTATCTATTCTTTTTCTATTGGGAAAGACGGATTATGTACTATCCGAACAGAGAAAGGATTTCGCAGAGTTGCTGCAATTCGGGATTTTCCGGCAGATAAAAGAATACTCATCAAAAAGGAGTTGGAAAAAGAAGGCGGTTACTCTGTAAAAATTTCTGGTCGTTATATGTGGATTACAAGGAGGTAGTGACTTGTTAGAGTGCAGATATGCTTCTTCCATTTATTATAATCAGGAAAACGGATATACTGTGGCAGTATATGAAACAGAGGAGAACATTCCTGAAGGGAAGAATGGAATTGGAAAAAGGCAGTTTGTGGCAGTTGGCTGTGAATTGCCCAGAAACGAAGGGATTGGTATCTCTTTAAAAGGACAGTGGAAAGAATCAGAGAAATATGGAAAACAGTATTATGTGGCATCTTTCCAAATTCAAATGCCGACAACAGAAGAGGGGGTAAAAGCGTACCTTTCTTCAGGATTGGTGAAAGGAATTGGGCCTGTTATCGCAGAAAGGGTTGTAGAACGATTTGGGAAAAATACCTTCTATGTTTTTGAAGAATGCCCGGAACGATTGCTTGAAATTCCTGGAATTACACAAAAAAAACTGGAGCAGATTTTAGATGGCTATTATCAAAGTGAAAATATCCGTCAGCTTTCAATTTTTCTGTCTTCTGCGGGAGTAACACCAAAGAAGATAGAAAAAATCCAGGAACATTTTGGACACAAGGCAGTCAGCATTATTAAAAAGGATCCATTCCGGTTGTGTGAGATAGAAGGGTTTGGATTTAAAACAGTGGATCCGATAGCAAGGAAAGTAAAACATTTTCAGGCAGATAATCCTTTACGAATAAAAGCAGCTATATTATATGTTTTAAAAGAAGCAGAAGGGGAAGGGCATCTCTATTTAGAGGTGTCTGACATTTTAACAAGAGCCAAGCCGTTGTTGGTGCGTGGAGATAAAAAAGGCAGTGTAACAGAACGGAAAATTCGTGATGCTGGCAATTCTCTGATCAAAGATGATAAAGAACTAATCTGTAGTTATACAAAGATTTATTCTAAGAAAAATTATGAGTCAGAACAAAAAGCTGTTATACAACTTGCCACGCTAAGCAAGTATCCGATAAAAAGGTATGATGTAGAGAAATGGATTTCCAATTTGGAAGCCAAAGAACACATAAAATTAGCGGAAAAGCAAAGAAAAGGGATTGAAATGGTTTTTCAAAATTCAATTTCCATTATAACAGGAGGACCTGGAAGTGGGAAAACAACCCTGCTGCGTTTTATTGTTATGATCCAGGAAAAATTGAATATGGATAGTATGATTTTATTGGCAGCACCTACCGGAAGAGCGCGACAGAGAATGTATGAAGCAACGGGGTATCCGGCACTGACGATACATAAAAGTATCGGACTTACAGGAGCAGAAGGTGAAGGAGCATGGAATGCTGGAGAAATGCTTTGCGATGATTTGATCATCATTGATGAGTGCAGCATGGTAGATATGCATCTGTTTACAAGTCTGATGATGAAAATAAAGACCGGAAGTCGGATTGTTTTTGTGGGAGACAAAGACCAGCTGGAATCAGTAGGGCCTGGAAATGTATTTAAAGAACTCATTGACTCCAGAGTCATTCCAGTTACTGTTTTAGATCAATGTTTCCGGCAGGAAAACCCTACTATTTTGGAGAATGCGATAAAAATCAACTGTGGCAAACAAAATCTGGTATATGATAACAGTTTTTCCTTTGTAGCAGCACATGATGATGAAGAAGCCGCGAAAAAGATTATGAAACTTTTTGATATGGAGTGGAAGTTGCAAGGGAAAAATGTAAATGCAGTTCAGGTATTAACACCTTTAAGGGAAGATACGAAGGTAAGCGCAAATGCTTTGAATCTAAAAATCAAAGACAGAATCAATCCTTACCAGAGAGGACAACAGGAAATCAAAAATGGAAACAAAATTTTTCGTATACAGGATAAAGTGATGCAGACGAAAAATGAAGATGAAATTTCCAACGGAGATATCGGGATTGTACGAAAAATAGGAAAGGTGAGCGGTAAGAAATATATGGAAGTAGATTTTGGAGAAGAGCGGGTTATGCGATATCAGGAAGGAGAATCTTGGAACCTTGTTCATGCGTATGCAATTACTGCACATAAGGGACAAGGCTCCGAGTATCCGGTAGTCATCATTCCGATTTTGTCATGTTTTCGGCGGCATACCTTAAAGCGAAATCTATATTATACCGCAATTACAAGGGCAAAAAGAAAAGTCATTCTTGTGGGAAGCAAACAGGCATTTTCCCAGGCAATACGGGCGGGAAGATCCAAAAAAAGAAATACGTTGTTATCTTATCGGTTAAAAAAAGCATTTGCGGAGGTTTCGGATAAGAATGAAGCGGCATAAGAAAATAGTGGTAAACTGCTTATAAAAGCAGAAAGAGATTTAATGCGAAAAGAACATAAACAATTCTTCCTTATCATACGGAAGGAGGATGATCTGGTGAGAAAAATAAGTGGCATCTTTTTTTCGTGTGTGATAAAATAAGAAAAAGAGGAATAGGCAGGTGAATATAGGTTGAAAGTTGAAAATATACTGGCAAAGAATATTAGTTCTGCAGGAGAGAAAGCCTCCTATGATGCAGCATGTAAACGCCTTCTGGCAAATAAGGTGATCTTGGCATGGATTATGAAAAGTTGTATAGAGGAATATAGAGATTGTGAGATTCAGGAAATTGTAGAGAACTATATAGAAGGAGAGGCAGATGTTGCAGACGTACCCGTAAATATAGATGAACAGGTATCAGAAGAACAAATACAAAATGGAGCAACCGAAGATGCTTCTATTTATGAAGGGGTGGTTACATACGATATTCGCTTTTGTGCGAAGGCTCCGGTGTCGAAAGAAAAAATTCGATTGATCATAAATATTGAAGCGCAAAATGATTTTTATCCAGGCTACCCGATTATAAGCAGAGGAATTTATTATTGCAGCAGATTGATATCTTCGCAGTATGGTGTTGAATTTTCAGATGCACATTATGAGAAGATAAAGAAAGTCTATAGCATTTGGATTTGTATGAATCCACCGAAATATCGGGAAAATAGTATAAACAGATATTCTATTACAGAAGAACAGTTAATTGGTAGTTGTTCGGAAAGAAAAGAAAATTATGATTTACTAACGGCAATTATGATATGTTTAGGGGACTCTGATGATGAAAATGCTTCAGGTATCTTAAAGTTACTGGAAGTTTTGCTTTCTTCGGATCGTGAAGTAAAGGAAAAGAAAGAGATATTACAGAATGATTTTTCAATTGAAATGACAAAGACATTAGAAAGAGAGGTGTCTACTATGTGTAATCTGAGTAAAGGCGTTGAAGAAAAAGGAATTCAGAAGGGAATTCTTCTTTCAATTAGAAACCTTATGGAAACAATGGGGTGGTCGGTAGAACAGGCAATGGAAGGCCTGAAAATTCCCGAAGAAGAAAAGAGCAAGTATTTAGATGAATTGAAAAAAATGTAAAAGTACAAAATATATAAATTTTGAAAATAGAGGTGAGCAGTATTATTGTTGTTCACCTTATCGCATGGTTTGTCTGAAACGCAAAGACATTAGAAAGAGGTGCCTATTATGTGTAATCTGAGTAAAGGCGTTGAAGAAAAAGGAATTCAGAAGGGAATTGAAAAAGGAATTAAACAAGGAATTGAGAAGGGAATTCTTCTTTCAATTAGAAACCTTATGGAAACAATGGGGTGGTCAGTAGAACAGGCAATGGAAAGCCTGAAGATTCCTGAAGAAGAAAAAACGAAATATTCAGATGAATTAATATAGGTTTTTTTATGATGAGTGTGGGCAGAAAGCTTGAGTAAAATCAGCTTTCTGCCCGTCTTTTATATATAACAGTTACAAAAAATATGATACAAATAATAGGAGATATCACAGTATCTTACATACCATAAGTGTTTTGCTTGCAAAATGGTGAGTTGCTTTTTAGATGTCATAAAGATACGTTGTGCTATTTCAATAAAAAGTAAAGCATGAAGGAGATGCAGAATAGGTTCTACGCATGCGTTTTTTGTGCACTGAAATGAAGAGAAAATTCCTTAGTTCCAATGAGAAACATAGGGAATATCGAATGTATCTTGTGAAGAAATATGCTACACTACCGAAAAAGGCATGGAGGACAGTAGAATGAATTATAAAGATCAAGTAAAGAAGTATCTTGAATATTGCGAATATAGGAAAGAATTGGATTGGAATACGCTGAAGGCATACAGAATTGATTTAAGACAGTTTTTTGAGTTTGCACAGGAAGATGTCCCAGAAAAAAGCAAAATAGAAGGCTATATAGTGGAATTACATAAAAAATACAAGCAGAAAACAATAAAACGTAAAATTGCATCCATCAAAGCATATTATAATTATTTGGAAGAGTGCGAAATTATCGATGATAATCCGTTTAGAAAAATCAAAGTAAAATTCAAGGAAACGACAATTTTACCTAAAATAATCCCGCGTGAAGAAATTGAATCTCTCTTGAACTATATGTATTCGCATGAGCATAGAAATAGTAATGAAAAGATGTACAAATACTGGCTGAGAGATATATCTGTAATAGAAACTTTGTTTGCCACAGGAGCCAGAGTGTATGAAGTATCAAATATAAAAATAGACTGTATAAATTTGAATACAGGTCTAATCAAGATCATGGGAAAAGGCGGTAAGGAAAGATATATTCAGATTGCTTCCGCTGAGATTTTGAATATTCTAAAAAAATATTACAAACATAATTCAGAAGCAATTAAGAAAAGTGGATTTTTCTTTGTAAACAGCCGGGGGAATAGATATACGGAGTATTCCATTAGGTTAATGCTCAAAAAGTATACAAAATTAGCAGGTATTGAAAGAAACATAACTCCCCATATGTTCCGTCATTCATTTGCTACATATCTCATAGAAGAAGGCGTTGATGTTAGTTGTGTACAACAAATTCTAGGACATAGTTCAATAAAAACTACTCAGATATATATTCATATTGCAGCAAAAAAGCAGGCTGAGATTTTAAGAGAGATGCATCCCAGAAAATACATGAATATACTTAGAGTAGCATAAAAATATTTCTTTTAATTCATTACAGCTATAGATTACGATCAGCTTGATTTAAGGTGGTCTTTTTTGTGTGCACAAAAAGCAGATTGGGTAATGGTTATATTTATTGTACAGGTAAAATAGGGATTTATCTGTATTATTTAAAAAGCTAATCTGGAGATTATGAAGAAAAATATGGAAAAAAAAGTAAGTATTTGTTATAATTAAAATGATAATTAGGAGTTATCCGGTATCGAAATGATATTAGATAATACCTTATTATCCTATATTATTTTATTGAAGGTCTATTTGTAATAAAGATATGAAAGAAAATAAGTATAAAAATTTAGAAGGTAGAAATAAGTTAATAGAGAAATTGACTCAAGAATATATTACTGCATCAGCCTCAGAGGCTACCATTATTTTAGGTAATCATGGATCAGGAAAATCACATGTAGTATTTGAAGTTATCAATAGAATACATAGCAAAAATAGACAAAATAACAAATTGCAAGTATATATTGCTGAAGGAGACAAATTATCTTTATACGAAAATTCTTCTAAGAGTTCCGTAGATAATATTGAAACTACTATTTCATTACCAATACGCTGGGGGATTGGAGTTGATATAGCGGCATCGGTATCAACTAAAAAAAATGATAGCCAATTTAATCAAATATCTAATCTTCTTAAAAAAAGATTTTCTTCTGATTTATTAATTTGCCTACCCGATTACTCTAAATTAGATAATAAAGTAAAATATCTGATTGAAATACTAATGAAGAATATAACCACTCTTGAAAGTACCTTTAGACATCATCTATATTTTCTCATAAGTGATGTTGATGATTCATGCATAAAGGATTTTCTATCTTGTTCTACAATCGAAAAAAATGTATTGGAAGACTATGATGAAAATGATATTTTACAATATCTAACTGAAAAACATAAAATAATTGTAAAGAAAAAGGACATAGAGGAAAAGATTAAACAAATCAAAAAAATTTGTGCGTCTAATTTAAAATTAGTCGATTTTCTGTATATAGATTTAGTAGAGCAAAATGTTGATTTTTTTAGAGCCTTAGATTCAGTGGTTACATACAGATTGGGTGAACTTAAAAAGAAAGGTCTAACCAGAAATGTAAATGAATATGATATGGAAGACATCATTTTGTCTTCCTCAATTAGCCTAAAAAACTTTGGTAGTCAAGAAATTGCAAGCATAACACATAAAGAAACAAACACTGTTCGAGAGAGTCTATATCTAGCTCAAAAGCAAGCGTTGCTGAAAAAAAACTCGTTGAACTTTTATTCTTTCGCTTGTGATGAAATACAAAAAATTCTGAAGAAAGAACTAAATGATAAGAATAAAGAAAGATATTTAGATTATTACAATTATTATAGTAACAAGGAACAAGATCAATATTTTTTAAGAGCATACTATTTATGGGCATACAATGGATATTTGAAAGATGACATTTTTGCCCTTCTTATACTTTCCTATTCAGAAGCACTTAGTTTTAATAATTTGGAACAAATTAAAAAAATTGAAAGGTTGATTGGAAAAGAAAAAGATTCCTATTACTATGATGATTTTGAAGCAATAAAATCATTTTACAATACCCTACGTGAAGGGGGATCGGATTATGATAAACTTAATGGGATGTACCATAATTTACAAAAAGATTATTTCGAGATTCCCTTAAAGGCAGAACTGGCAAGAGCTTATTTCCATTTTATGTATAGGAATTATAAACCTTGGTATTTACAATTGAAACAAATATTAAGTCAGCTCGTTCAGTATGCTGAAGAACCTATATATTTAGTCCTATTACAATATCCTATAGAGATGCCTATCGTTGATGAAACTGTTTTGAAACTTAGGATTATCTATGATATTGCACCCTATATCTTAGATGTTTTGAACAACACAGAGTTATTTAAACGGATCTATGATCTTAGCCTTTCACTTAGCAGGAATATACAAACTTCTCAATCTAGTAAAAGCATTGCTAAATATATGGAGAATGTATTTAATCGGAAAGCGTTTCTGTTTGTAAACCAGACGCAATGTAATATTTATTATGACAAAGCAAAAAAGTATTTTTATGACAATCAGATCTGGGATGAATATTGTATCACATTAATCTGTGAAGCAGGAACAGACATAGTTATACAAAAATATAATGAAGCTATACAGGCATGCAGAAAAGCTATGCAAGTTTCTATAGAAAATGAAATATCAATACCATACCCACAGAAAATACTAAATAACATGATAATAGCAGATTTTCTTAGGTATGAACAATCCCATACAAAAAAATATTGCTTTAGATATGCAAAGAAAACCGTCAAAAAATTAAGGAAACAATTACAACGTATCTCATGTGCAACAGAATTTGTTATTCTCACTAATATATGTTCGCTAAGTCTTTATTACGGTAATATTTCAGAATATCTCAAATTCAAAAAATATTTGGAGCATCTAATGGATTGCGATGATGTGTCAAATATTGAGGATGATGATGTGGATGACTTTTATCGTTATTATTTTGCTTGGTTCGAAGTATATAGATATATATTAGATGAAAAATGGGAGAGTGCAACAGAAATTACTAATTTATTAGGTGATTTTGTTCCATCATTATTTCAAAAGCAAGAAGTTTTTTGGGATAAGAAACTTCTTGCTTTAAAAGAGATTATTTTGAATCGTCAAATATTAGATGGATATGATTTTTGTAATAATCTAGTACCTTTGAAACGACGATCTAGCGAATTGGCTTCTTTTTTCTGCCGGGGGCTTATGCTATCTGATTTGCAATATACATCTTATGATTGAAGTATATCATAATTTGAAAAAGAACACGCCATTATTGTCTTATAAATATCTTTATAATCTAAATGCATTATATTCTCAAACAGAAACGCTACCGAGCTATGTTTTATAGTATATGGTGTTCCAGCTATATCGATAAGATATGGCTGGTCTTTTTCTATACGGAAATCAAATCTCGCATAGTCTTTAATGCTTAAAATTTGTGCAGCTTTAACTGCTTGCTTTTTAATTTGTTCTATTACTGTTGGACTCAATCTATCGGATAGTTTTCTAAACGAATAGTTATATAGGTTTGATGTTAAGGAATCTAAAAAATCATTACCATTTATAACAATTTCCACTGGCTCAAGTGCATAATACTTTCCCTTAAACTGTATTACTAAAACTTCACATTCTAGGCCGCTAATATATTCTTGTATGAGTAGTTGTTTAGTGTTCATCCGTTGTAGTGTCATATCAACTGTTTTCAAATTTTCTTTTGTTAAATATATTTTATTGTCTGTAAGCAAGCCTATACTTGCTGATTCATGAATATTCTTTAAAAGTATTGTCGTATCCAAAAAAGGTTCTAATATATTATGATTATTAAATGTATAAAGAACAGACTTTGGTGTTAATATCCCCATATTAGAAAGTACCTGTGTAAAAATCCATTTATTTCTCAATAAGGATATGGTAAAAGCATTTGATCCAGTATATTTAAGACCGCATAAATCGCAAAAAGCAGGGATTAATGATTTTTTTCCCTCAGCAATTCCGTCTCTGCTAAAATTATATATGTAACATTCTGTGGATGAGGGATGCTCATCCATCACAAATTTTATGAAATCCAATTCTGAGTAAAAAACTTTGGCATAACCAAAAATATAAAATAATGTCGAAGCAATTTCAGCAAATTCTCTTCTAGAAAAAAACTCACTTTCATCAGTATGAACAATATAGTTATTGTTCTTTGTAGTTTTATTTTGTGTGTCAGCTATTATTAGCAAATCGAAATTTATATCTATATTCTTAAAATAAGCTAAACACTCTTGAATTATATCCATACTCATTGTCTCCTTATTACGTAATTTGTAAAATTTTTTCTAAATCCAAGACGTTTATAAAATTTTTCTGCCTCTTCATCATAAACGTTTACCCGTAATTCCTTGTTTGTGAGTTTAGAAAATGTAATTATATTTTCTAAAATTTGAGTTCCTAATCGTTGTCTTCGATAAGATTTATCAAGATAAATTCTTCTCAGCAGAAAAAAATTTTTTTCAATAGCTATATCTATAAACCCAATGCTTTTCTTTTCTTTTTGTATGATATAAGGATATTCATTATTTTCAAAGTATGATGGTTTAGTTAAACTAAAGTTTTCGTCAGGATGCTTATAGATATACTCTTCCAAAAGTTTTTGGGTATAACTTAGTGCTTGAGATGTATTCATTATATACGAATACTCATTTTTATTATTATGCCAGTTTATAAAATATTGTTTTGGATTAGAATAATACTTTTGGCACATTGTTATGGCCATATCATATTCGATTATATTGTTCATTTCTGATGCAACATAATTGGGTATTTCTAAAGTGTGAATTTGGATTTCGTCCAAAAAATCATTAAAATAGTCATCCCAGAAGTTTTCGCTATTAGATAAATTTTCAGGAGTACTGATATCAGCAATAATTTTTTTGAAAATTTCTGCATCAGATTTACTCCAAAAAGATACTCCAAAAATGCATGGTTCTGAAAAGCAACCAATTTCAAAGGAAATTATTCGCCCATTTTTATCAAGAATAGGTTTCCAAGCGTCAAATTCCGGATTTAAATATTTCATTACATAATAATAGCTATAAGGTTTGTTAATAAAAATATTCTCTGCCAAAACAACATCACCTTCAATGATGAAAGTATCACCTATAATATTAACAATACTGTATATCCCATAGAGCGTAGATACTGAACAATTGGGATCAGATACGATGGTACAACCATATTTTTCTTGTAAAAATGTATATTGATCTGCATATATTCCTGCAATTATAACAATATCATTTATTCCAAAGTCATTTAAAATTAGAATTGTTCTCTCAATATTGGGAAGCCCAAGAATTGGTAATAAAGGCTTATGGGTATATTGTTTTTCCTCAATCATACGGGAACTATGTCCAGCAGCTAAAATTATTGCATTCAAAATATATTCTCCTACATTATTCTCTTTGTACTTCGATATGGGATAATAAGGTATTATCTAATATCATTTCGATACCGGATAACTCCTAAATATCCTTTAACATTCATAAAACTAAGAATGAGAAGTACTATTTTCATATGAGAAGATTTGATTTTACGTTCAATTGAAACCTTATGGAAAAGAGGGGATGATCAGTAGAACATGCAATGGAAGGGCTAAAAATTCCTGAAAAAGAAAATAGCAAATATTTAGATGAATAAGAAAGCATTAAAGTACAAAATATATGAATTTTGAAAATAGTAAGGTGAGCTGTGCTCTGGCTGTTCCCTTATTGTATGGTATGGATAACTACGCATACTCTTTGAATAAAATTCTAAAGCTGTTTAGTACTAGAAAAGATATAGACGAAAATAAAGTAAAATCACAAGTAGAGTTGGGGGAAGAAACAAATCTTCTTTACTGTTGAAAGAGAAGGCTTATTCAGTAGAAAATAGTCCGATTTTACGTTAAAAAATTGTGTACAAGATTGCATATAGTTGTAAAATTTAGTATAATATCAGTTATTAAAGACGGAAGCAAAAAAGGAGGAATTCCATGAATAAACGTATCGCAAAGAAGAATTTAAAAAAAGCTTTTAAAGAAATGGAAAGTAGCCGTGGAAATGGCGTTTCAGTTATTATAAAAACACAGGCATACGTAGATAAAAATGGAAAAGAATGCGATCCATTAGAAGCACCAAATGCCAGATTTATCCAGTTAAAACGTCCTAAAATTCAATATATTAGGAATACGGAGAAATAAGAATACTATCTATATTAGAGAAATTTTTTGCATTGAAAGGATCTATTTACTTTCGGTTTCTTATATTTTGTGTAAGGAATCGCTTCGTATGAAGAACAATAATTTCAAAAAACAATAAATTTCTTATGATCCTAAAACTGTTGTTGACAGTTTCTCTATCTAATGCTAGGATAAAGTTGTATTCATTTATGCACAAGCAAATTTGTGCAATTAATTTTTATTCTGCATGGTAGCAGAAGATTTATTTTGGCATAGTCTGCAATAAAATATAGGAATAAGTTTAAGACAAGGTATAGAAAGACAAATACCTTGTCTTTTTTGCGTGTAGAAAGGAGGAACATACCTAAAATTTGCAGACAGAAAGGAGAGAAAATGGCAGAGATAAAATTATTTGATACCTGGACATTTCAGGAACAAATGCCGGAACCATTCAGCCAGTTTTTACAAAAAGAAGGATTACGAAAAACTACTACTATGGTGGAATGGCTTTCCCAGTATAATCAGGGAAGACAGGCAACACTGCATCCCCCTACATTGAGGGCAATGCTCAATATTGCAGGGATTTATTTGAAGCAAACAGAAGGAGCCCTTGGATTTCAAAAAGGAAATTATGATTTGTTGAACTTCTATTGTATGGAATATGTAAAGGGAAATCAACGCCACGCATTGGTTTATAATCCGATCAGTGCAAAAATACGCGGTGTCTGTAAAACAGAAAAACAAACATATAAAGCTCTGGATTTTGTTGAAAGAAACGTCAGTGACGGAGAGGAAGTTCTGGCAATGCTTATTTATGTCAGTCTGGAAAAGAAAGAAGCATTATATAACCTGGAGTTTGCTCAAAATTTTATTTTATTCATGCAGCAAATGAAAGAAGGCTGGAAAAATGGAAAACTTGCATTAAAAGCTGCTTTTCTTTGTTGTGATAACCTGTACCGGAGAGTAGAAAATGTACAGGATTTCAACAATGAAGGAATTCCGTTGGAGAAAAGTCAGCTTGGAAAGAATGGTATGGAACAACTTTCGAAACTTGCAATCGAAAGCGAACTATACGCACCAAACGATGCGATTAAAGGTAAATTTCAGATTTTTGGAGAAACGAAGAAAGCAAGAGAATGGACGTTAAAAGAATTAAAGAAGATTTACGGGCAGCACTGGTCGTTTCCAAAGGATTATGAGGATCGTATTCCACAGTTTCCAGGAGATATGAAAGTTGGGGAATATGCGCAGGATATTCTTTCTGCAATTGTAGAGTCACCTTTCCGGAAATTTATGATCACCGGAAATGCAGGAACAGGAAAAACGACAGATGCACAGATGATTGCCCAGATTTTAGGTGTTCCTTATTTTGCTTTAAACTGTGGACCGGAAACCGATGAAAGTACACTGGTGGCAGGGATTTATCCAAATTCCAGGAAAAAGGCCGAAGACCATATGAAGTTTCCTTCTTTACAGGAATTTGTTGCAGATCCGATGCAGGTATTGGAAGATGTAGCCTATACAAGAAAAGAAGGGATTAGCAAAAGCGAAGCCTTTCGAGAACTGTTAGATGCAGTGTACCAGTCCGGTTACCAGAAAGCAAAAAACGAAGGGGATTTTGTAATGCAAGAATCGGAAATCATAAAAGGCTGCCGAATGCCTTCGGTGATTGAAATTATGGAGGCTTCTCTTATTGTAGAGCCGGGGACACTTGGAAAACTTAACCGGTTATTAGATGACTCCAGGAAATTGGACCTTCTGTACGGGGAAGTCGTAGAACGACACCCAAATGCAATTATCATCATCACGACCAATCTAAATTATGTTGCAAATAGGGAATTTGATTTTTCCGTAGTATCCAGAATGAATAAGGTACAGCATCGCAAAGACTTAACAGAGCAGCAGTTGGCAGAACGTGCCATGTTTCGGACAGGCTGCAAAGATATGGAAGTTTTAAAACAGATGGCAAAGGTAATGAAACGACTGGATGCAGTCGTAAAAGAAGAATTTGGAAAAGCCGGACTTTGTGGCTACAGGGAATATGAAAACTGGGTATATGAATATATGCGCACCCAAAATCTTGTAAAGGCTGCAGAAGATACGGTATTATCCAAGCTTGCTTCTGATGAAGAAGACAGGAATCTGCTCCGGCAGGTCTGTATGGAGATTTATGTAGCGTGAGGAAAGGAATCTGTATGAGAAGCGAAAGAATAAGAAATAGCAGGCAGACAGAAAAGCGTTTGCTACGGGACATGGAAGTATTTTTTTCTCCTCAATTTTTAAGGTTAGTGCAACGGATTGGAAAAGAGATTACAGATAAGCATGATGCACAGATCCGATTTTATTCCGATGCAACGGATCACAGAGCCGGTTATTTTGAAGGGCGCTATATATATATCAATACTATGAATATGCTTACACAAAGTTTTCCGACTTTGGATTTGAGAAGTAAAAGTCTGATAGGTGTAGAAGGACATGAATGCGGACATCAGAATTACAGCAGTATCTATCTGAGACGGAAATATATAGATGGAATTGCAAATGGGATTTTATATCCAGCCTGGCCTATACCGGAAACGGAGCAGGAAACCCAATTTTTACAAAGTATGAAAGAGGGTTTCCAAAAGAAAGATGCGGTTCTTTTAGGAATTTATCTGCAAACAGCCGGAAGGCTGCATGGATATCTAGAAGATGCCTTTATTGAAGAACAGATGTGCAGAAGATTCCCGGGCAGTATCAGGCAGGGAATTTTGCAAAATCGTAAGAGGAATATGGAGCAGATTTCCAGTCTGAAAAGCCAGATAGTACAGGAGAAATCAAAACTAAAGATTATGTTACTTTTGTTGGTGCAATATATGTTTACCCACAAGGTCAACGTGTGGGACGGAGAAGTTACAGAATATATGGAACTGCTTAGAAACTGTATTCCGGTTCTTTCGAAAGCAATTGCTGATATGGGGGAAAGCACAAGGTATCTTGCAACAAATCAGATTTTATTGAAGTTGTGGCCTTTGTTTTTAGAAGAAGCGGAGGGCATGGAAAGAAAAATAAAATCGGCAGGAGAAAACAAAGAAAACGTATTAAAACAGACTTTTGATGAGTGGAAAGAAGATCTGCCGCAATACTCGGAAGAACCTTCCTGCAGGGAAATCCGCATGGAGCGAAAGGAAGCTTCGGATGTTCTTTGGAATGGAGGAGAACTGAAACATACTGTTTCAGAAGAAATACAATCCGTTCAAATGGAAGGAGAAAGTGCAACAAAAGAGCAGGAAAGCCTGACAGAAGAAAAAACAGAGCCCTTACTTTCTGAATTGCAGCAAGAAACGGTAAAGATAATTGATATTGGAAGAGAACTTCAAAACATCTGTCTGGAATTAAAAAGAGAAGCACGGGAAAAGAGATATGAGGAATGGATGCGGGAGCGTTTGAAAGAGATTTTAGAAAATACGGAGTTTACACCTGTGAACCAGGAAATCAAAAAGCATATTTTCCGAAAAGAAATCATTTCGCAAGCGGCATATCAAAAACACAGAAATCTTAAACCGCAAATAAAACATATCCAAACGAAAATGAAGCAGGATCTGCTACCAGTTCTAAAAAGGAAGAAAACCTATATTCTGCGAGAACAGCATATGGGAAAAGGATTGGACATGGCACATCTGTGGAATCCTGAAAAAAGAATTTTTAAGACCAAAATTCCTTCCAGAAATATGGATACAGCGATTGGATTTTTATTGGATCAGTCTGGCTCCATAGATAACAAGCGGTGGGAAACTTCGGTTTTGACTTCCCTTTGTGTCGTGGAGTTTGCACAAATACTTGGTATACCCATCTGTGTAAATGGACATTGTACAGGGACGGAACAGACAGGTAGAAGGCAGGAGGAAATCGTGTGTTTGCATTCTTATTTGGAGTTTGAAGAAAAGAAAGAAGGAAAGTATCGGATTTTAGATATGGAAACCAGTGGAGCTAATAGGGACGGAGCAGCGCTTCTTTACATGGCAGAAAAAATGGCAAAAAGAACGGAGAAGATGAAAATTTTGATTTTTTTCTGTGATGGGCTTCCGAATGCACAAGGATATGGCGGAAAAGTGGCAAGAGAAGATTTGCAGAACGTACAGAAGCGGTTGAAACAGAAACAGATTACACTGCTTGTAGCAGCGATTGGAACGGATCAGGAAGATATCCGAAAAATTTATGGAAATGCCTGTATCAATGCAGAGGATCTGGAAAGGCTTCCGCAGCAGATTGTAAAGAAACTTTTAGATTATATGGGATAAAAACGGCAGAAGGGACTTTTTTAGGTTCCTTTTTTTGATGGGAGGATTTATGGAACAGAACAAAGAATGGGTTGAAAATTTTTGGAGTACAGGATATGTCATCCGCCTGGGAAAAGACCAGTATTTTCAGAAAATTAAAGATAAACGTATTGTGACGGCGAAAATTTGGAAAGCAGCTTTCTTCCAAAGCTTAAAGGAAGCGGAAATGTTTGCCCAAAGGTATCTTTGGTATGCCGGTATGGACCCGCAGATTTGTTATCGTGGGTGGATACTGGTATCTGTCGAAAGTGAAGAAGAACAGGAATTGTTTTGGAATGGAAAGCAGTTTGTTCCGGAAGTTGAAAAGGCAAAACTTTTTTCCAGTTCCCGGGAAATGCAGATTTATGCAAAACGTTTGGGATTATCGAGAGAGACTTATCCGGAATTATTGCCGGTATGGAAAAAACAGATGAAAAATGCTGCGTAAGGAGGAAACAGGATGGAAATTAAAAACTTAGCACAATTAAAACGAGTAATACAAGAGAAGAGAGAATTTATTATCAGAGCACATCGATTGAATAAATTTTTAGGACAGAGGAGAATACCCAACGTGGTACAAAGTAATGGATTTTATTCGGTTATATCTGGACAGCCGGAGCATGAAGTCAGTTGTGCTAACAGGGGAAAAGGAAGCTGGATTGATTTTGGAAAAGCAACTCAATGGGAATTTCAAGATGGAAAATGTAGCATGTATTTTCCAGAAATGGAGCATATACCTGACAATCTAATCTGGTCGATTGAATTTTGTGAGGATGGAAGCAATATCCGACAAAAGCTTTCCTGTTCTATTCTCTGTAATGCCTATTATCATGGAGAACTCTTGCTGCCAGAAACCATAAAAACATTCTCAGAGGCACTGGAATATGCGAAAGAACATTTGGATGAAATTCCATTAGGTGAAATGAATTATATAGAAAACAGTGATGTACTCGATGAGGAAAATTGTGAAATAGAGGATACTATTGTGGAAGAAATATCAGAAGATAGTGGCAAAGAAAATGGTTCCCCAAATTCCAAAGAGGAATGGTGGAGGCTTATAGAAGGAATTAAAGAATATGAAAGCAGATTGGTAGAAAAGGGAAGGAGAGAAGATGCAGAAAAGATTGCCAGATGCATGGATTCCTTCTATCCAAATGATGTTGTAAAGGAGATTTTAAAAGATGGAGAAGGAAGTGTTTCTGAAGTAAAAAGAGGAGGAATTTCTTTGCTAGATGACGATTATTATTTGGCAGAGACGAAGCAACCTTATTCCTTCCGACAGGTTACTTGGGAGGATATTCTTGGAATATTGGAGGAATATTCCCAAAACGGTTATTTGGTACCCAGCTTTTCAAAGGAAACAGTTATCTGGCTTTCGGAAGAACATGAAAACAATTCCAAAACATCAAGATTTTATTATCCTGTGCAGCTGTCGCCATGGAGAAGCCTACAAATGATTCGACAGTTGGATTGCTGGTATGCAGATACCGATTTGGATTGTCGGGAATATGCAGAAGAATACCAAAGGATCGTATCTGGCATTTTGCATGGTCTTGTGATTTTAAACCCGAAAAAACTCGCATTAGAAGAGGTGATTGCAGAATGGGAAGTAAATTTTACAGAACCTGAAAAGAGCGGGTATCGGACAGCTTTTGATGAAATTCGTAAGGGTAAAATTCCAATTATCCGAGACTGTAATTATACGACAGATGAACGATAAAAGAGAGAAATAAAGGGCTGTGTTAGCAGCCCTTTCCAGAAAGGAGAACAAATGGATATCTTAAAAGAAAAAATAGATGCAAACAGTTTTCAGACTATGAAGCATATCATTTTTCTTACATCAACAAAGAATGATAAGGCGTGGAGATTTGAAAAAGAAGAGGATAAACGTTTTCTTCCAATGGGGAAAGAACAGAAGGAGGAAGATGCGTATACCTTTCAGTATCCGGGTGAGATGCTGGAGCGGTATAAAGAAAAGATAGGGGATAGTATCCAAATACGCAGGGCGTTGGCATTTGCTCTTGTAACTATGTCTGATTTTTATGAAGCACAAATGTATGTGGGAACACAATATGAAAACTTTCTGAAACGGATCGAACGAGAAGCGGAAACTGATATTTATCTAGCAGGGGCGATGTATTTTCTGACATCTTCTAAAAAGAAAAAAGAACTCTATCATGAAAGGATAAAGAACTACGCATACAAAGAACTTGCAGAATGTATGTGTATCTTATTTTTAGGCAAAGGTGAAAAAGAAATTTGGGAAATCTTAAAGGAGCTTGTATGCAGCTTCTTCGAAAAAGAAAGAGAAGTGAATATTTTTCAAAATACGGAAATGTATATCTGGTTTTTCAGAGCCTATGAAACGGAAATTAAAAAGGAGAGAAAAAAGATATTTTCGAGATTAAAACTTTTGATAAAGATGCAGCATACTCATGTAAAAGAACGTTCAGAGTTATTGCAACAGATGCAAAAGGCAGGTTATCAAAAAGAAGAAATTTTTTATTTAAACCTGCGGATGCTAAAAGCAGCTAAAGAGGATCGGATAGAAACAGTAAGTCAGATTACTTGGGAGAGGGCTTCGGAAAGTTTTTGTGCTTTTATCTGTAATCAGAAGAAATCATATCCGAAAGAAATTTACAAGTTTTGCGGGGAACTGCTCAAAGAGCATTTTGTTTATGGAATTAAAATTGGAGGATACAATGGAATTTTAGAAGCTATGAGGTATCAGGTCACTGTTAAAAATTCCAAAGTATATGCGTTGCTTTATCCCTATGCAGGAAAACAACAGGCAAATCCAAAATGGTTTTTTATTCCATTATGTAAAACACAGGCAAAAGAAATTCTGCTATTCTTGGGAAAAAAAGATTTTGACAAGCAAATCCGGGAAACTTTGTATAACGAAACATTTACAGAACAGGAACTTCGGGAGTATCTAAATATGTATAGGGGACTGACAAAGGTGGATTATATCCAACAGATGCTACAAGAAGAAAACTATCAAAATCATAATATTTTTGAAACATTTGCAGAAAAGAATTTCTTAGATCCCCGACAGATTATAAAAGAATTGCTTACAAAGGGAGAAGGAAAAGTGATTTCTGAATGGGAAGAACCGGAAAAAAAGAAGTATGGCTATATTCTTTCCTATATCGAAGAAATGGATACGGATTTAAAATTTCAGACTGCAAAACTTCTTTTGGATAACCGCTCCATGGAAGAAATCAGAAAAGCAGGGAAACGGAATTTCTTATGGAAAAGTGTTGGAATTCAGGAATACTATTACAGACGAGAATACGATGAAATGAATTTTATGAAACCCCATTTGAAACCAAATCAGGTTCTTCAGTTGTTTTTCTGGGTAGAAGAATCTATTTATCGGTTTCAGCCACAAAAATACTTTGATTTTCTTTTAAATGTTTTGGGAAAAGAGGAAAATCTTATTTGGCTTCCGAAAGAACAGGCACAGAAATTTTGGGAAAAACTTATAGCGCTTGAAATAGAAGGCGCCGGAAGCAAGAAACTGAGAATGCTATACATGGGGAAAGAAGAACGGGAGCGGTTTTATAAGGAACAGGAAGAAGCCGCAAGGCAGAAAAAAGAGGCTGAACTGGAAAAGCAGACAGCAGAAGCATACCAAAAGTTTTTGAAATTGCAGGAAGAAAAAACAGCAGAAGATCTTTTTTCTAAAATCAATTTACTCTCCTATTCTTATCAGAAAGATGCCTATGTAAAAGCAGTAGTTTGGTTTTTGAAGAAGTATTTGGAACAAATAGAGTGGAAATTATCACAAGAAGCCTTTTGGGAATATTTAGAACTGCTATTAAACTTAGGAAAAAAGAAAGGAATAGAGGTAGCAGCGATAAAAGAATGGTTGATAAAGACGGAGGTAGAAGATGTTTACAACAGTGAAGGAACACATGGGAATTGTTAAGGGTCTGGAAGGACTTGGCTGGCAGGAGATTTTAGGATTTTCTAATCAAGAGCTCCTTCCTTTTACGAAAGCAATTGATACAGATGAAAAAAGAAGCATACTGAAACAGCTTCCGATTGAGTATGGAAAGAAATTGGTGGTTTATCCGGAATTTCTTTCAAAGATCATAAATCTGCAAAAAGCAGGAATCTCAGCTTACAGAATAGAAAGTTTTATCGGTGGTGCAGAGGGAACACTACTGGACTCTTCTTATGAGGAATTGGAAGCAGCTTTAAAAACAGAAGAAATTTCAGACAGATATGTAGCCATATATCTGCAATACTATTTTTCCAGCCATTTGTCTGGAAAAGAGTGCAGTATATTAAATGCAAATCTGGAGTTTTTCGAAACATATGGTGATAAAAAGTTACAAGATTTAAGTTATTCAGAAAGAATGTTTTTGAAAGAACCGATTTTTTCTGGGGACTTTTTCTGCGAAGTGATTGCAGAGAAAGATTTCTTTCAGGATTTAGGGAAAGCGAATGTATTGAACCTTTTAAAATATTTGACAGAGTTTCCATTGCCGATGTTAAGCAAAGAGGCATACAGACAGATTGTAAAAAATGCAGAAGAACTTTATCCGTTACTAAGAAAAATTATGCTGCGCTTACATAAAGATATACAATCCTGTTTTTTAACAAGATGGCTGGAGAATAAACAGTTATTGTTTGATTTAAACAGATTTGTAAGACAAGGATGGATTTCACAAGGAAATTTCTATACAAGAGCAGGGTATGTACAGGAGGTTTATCGGTATGCCATAAAAGCGATGGATCGATTGGAATATTACCAAGAGTCAGTACTTCTTTATGCAGTCAAACATCAGAAAAAACATTTTTTGAAATTGTATGAAGAAAATACAGAACTGTTTCTTGAACTTCCGTGGAATTCTATTTTATTTGAAAAATCATTTTATGAAGAGTATGTCAATCTAAATACATTAAATTTTCAAAATTTAAAGGAATGCAGAAAAATAAAGGAATGCTCTATTATAGAAAAGACAGATATGACACAAAAAGAGTATACTTTTGCGGAAATAAAATTATTTACTTCCTGCCCTGACAGGGGATATATCCGCTTATACCACAAACTAAATTCTAGACGGGTTGATGACCGTTTGAGAGTCATGCAGGAAGTGGTGAAAAAAAGGCTCTTGGAGAAAGAAAACAGTGAAGAAACTTTGGAAGCAGTTGCTGCTTTTTTGTCCCACAAAGCGTTATCTAAGTGGATGAAGGAAGAACTGGGAAATATTTCTAGTTTAGAGGGAACGGATATACCGAAGTTGTTTCTTTCCTGGGAAAAAGTTGTACGGTTTCTTCCAGAAGTGAAAAACAGTTTCCAACTGCGGTATTTGCTAGTAAATAAAGAAAAATTAAGTGGGTACAAAAATTTTCAGGCTGTCTATGACGATTTAATAAAAAATGATCCAAACTGGGAATGGATGAAGAGCACCTTTGCTATCTCCGATTCGTTTATCCGAGAGTATGAAGCAAATATCAAGGCATTCCTGGAACAAGGCGGTTCTGAAATTTTGTATGAATTTTATAAAGGAGATACCGGACAGACAGAAATGTTGCGCAGATTATTAGTGGCAGAACTAATGGGGAAATTTAAAGATTTAAAATACCACGAGGCAGATCTGGAAAAAGAACTTGCTTTTCCAATTTTGGAAAAACAGATGAAACTGTGGGCAGAAAATCTGCAACTTCAAAAAAAGGAATGGAAAATCTGGGAAGAAGACCGTTTTCTTCCGGTGATGCAAATTGGGGAACTGCCGGATAAAACCTGTCTAAGTTACAAGACAGGAATGTATCGGAAGTGTCTGTTATCCTGCTTTGACAGTAATAAGAAAATTATATATATTTCTTATCAAGGCAAGATTGTCCTTCGGGCAATTCTTAGGCTTACCAAAGCATCTGAAGAAAAAATGGAAAGGGAGAACAAAGAATTTGAATTTGTAGATTTCACAAAGGATAATAAGGAAGAGAAGACAGAGCAACTGGTTCTGTTTTTGGAAAGAGCCTATGTGAAAGGAATTTCGGAAAAACTGGAACAGGAGATGTTTGAACTTCTTCTTGATATGGTAAGAAAGAAAGCGGAAAATCTCTGTATCCCTTTGCTACTTAGTTATGATTACATTGATGATATACCAAAGGAAAAGTTCCAAAAAGAGAGCAGATATATTTATATTTCAGCCACGAAGGGAAACGAGCAATATTTGGACTCACTGGGAGGAAAACATGGGATTGCTTCAGAAGGAAAGTACCTGAAAACAACAGTCTATCTTCCGATATTTCAGAAAGATTGTATGCATGGAAGATGTGAAAGAATAGGATTTATGGAAGCACCATAGGAAAATTCGTTTGTCAGTTCTTTTGATGTCTGATATAATAATTGTAACAAGAGAGTCAGTGATTGCAGAAGAGAGAGGAATTTACGTGGAACATACAAAAGCAGATATTATATTTAAAGATTTTTGGCGGAATAATGAACGGTTCGCTGATCTTTTTAATGTAGTTGTGTTTGGCGGGAAAGAGGTCATTAAGCCAGAGACATTGCATGAAATGGATACAGATGTTTCTGGTGTCATTCAATTAAAAGATTATAAGGAAACCTTATCCAGAACAAGAGATGTGATTAAAAAGACTGCTTATGGAGTGGAATTTGTTGTTCTTGGAATTGAAAGTCAGCAGCATATTCATTATGCCATGCCGCTGCGTCATATGGTGTATGACGCAATGAGTTACCTGAAGGAATATCAGGAAATTACACGCAAATACAAAGAAAGCCCAGAGAAAAAGACAGAAGATGAATTTCTATCGAAAATGAGGAAAGATGACCGGCTTCATCCCGTTATTACATTGACGGTGTATTATGGTGAAAAACAATGGGACGGACCGTATTGTCTGAAAGATATGATTGTAGAAATGCCGGAAGAAATTGCCGTTATTTTCTCAGATTACAAAATGAACCTTTTGGAAGTACGGGATTCAGACCGGTATGTGTTCAATAATACAGATGTGCAAAGTGTTTTTGAAATTACCAGGGAAATCTTTGCCGGGCATTTTGAAAAAATTCAGGAGAAGTATGGAAACAAGGAGATGGGCTCAGATCTATTAACAGTGGTCGGTCAGATGACAGGATCAAAGGAACTGATTCGTATGAGTAGAAATATGGAGGTAAACAGTATGTGCGAGGCATTAGAGAAGTTGAAAGAAGAAGGCGAACAGAAAGGTAGAGAAAAAGAGAGAGAAGCAGTCATTCTTACCATGTTGCAGAATAATTATCCGATTTCAGAGATTTGTAAACTTTTGAATATCTCCGAAGAAGAGGTATTAGAAATAAGGGATAAAGAATAATATCGTTTTTCCCAAAATGAAGTAAAAAGAATAGTGGTATGTACAAAAAAGGCATCAAAAACAAAGGAGTTTTGGTGTCTTTTTTGTACCCAGAAATGAAAGGAAAAAATATGAACAAGCTGATATGTAAAAAATGCGGAAGAGAAATTCTACCGGAGAATGATAATGCATTAAAAAAGGAATATCCATATTATTGCAGTTTTTGTGATGAGAACAAATATGCATTTGAGTGTATATGTGTAGAAAAAAGAGAAACGGAACATAAAAGGGATAGGGTACTGATATGACAGACGAAGAAAGAGTATTATCCTGCCAACGTGAGATCCGAAGACTTCGAAGTGTTGTCAGGGAGTATGAAGAAGAAAGAAGAGTGTTTCTTGCATGGTTAGAGGTGGAAAGCAAAATACCATCTGAAAACCAGGCTGGATTGAATATGGTGAAACAATATGGGGATACATATTTATAGTAAAGTTAAAAAATAAAACGATTTAGGAGAAATTATGACAAACGGATATTTTGTGATAGAAGAAAAGGGAAAAATTAAAAAGGTAGTTTACTTAATGTCAGATGCATATTTAGACAATGGATATGGAGAAAAGATTATCCGGGCATTTGCAGAAAAACAGGAATTAAAACTTATGGAGAGAATATATCAAAATTTAGATTTGATGGATAAAAAGAATATACGATCCATAAAGCCGGAATGGTACCGAAAGACAGTACATTCCGATAAAGGGGACATTTTTTCAGAGTATGCTTATGTAGTCAGGGGTGAGAAACTGAGAGTGTATCACTATGGAAAATCACTTTTTTGTCTGAAAAGAGAAGATGTGGAAATATGGCTGTACTTATTGAAAAATATGCAAAAATTGATAGATCATTTTTTATATTCAGAAGAACTGTTGGAATATCAGTGGAAAAATTATTTCCCCATGTTCCAATTTTTACAGAAAAAAATAGAAGAAGGGTTCGGCAAGCAAGAGTTTCAACAGTATATGTTAAGGGAAGAACTCCCTCTTGCTTTTTTTAGAGATGATCATTTAGTAGATGTATGGGATAGATATGATAAACCTGCGTATCAAAAAATATGGAAAAAAGGGACGCAGGAAGTCTTATTTATTGTGACAAAGCATGAGCGTAGCTGGAGGGCATACATACAAGGCCCGTATAGTCGAATTGCGGTATTTCAAAAATGTTCCAGTGAGAAAAAAATGTGTGACATGATACGGTTAGAACTTAGAAAAGAAAGCCTTAAATTTGAACAGTATGCAAAAATAACTGCTTATGTGAGTAAAATAGCAAAGGAATTGTTCAGACAGAAAATAAGTCTAGAGGAGATACAACAATATTTACAGGAAGAACAAGAAAAGTCACCTTGGTATCTTTGTGAAAGTGATCTTTCTGTTATAAGCATTATCAATTACTTAAAAATGGATTTACAAAATAAACAATATAGACAAAAAAGGAAAAAACAGTAGAAAGAAGAGGTACATAATATGGAGAGATATGATGCACGAAAAGAAACTTACGAAGAAATAGAGATCTTTGATACCTTGGCACTTTTTTCTTCGGGAAGAATTCAAAAGGATAGTGTTCCAGAAGGTTTTTATTGTTATGAAGTTCGGCATGATGATGAGTGTATGGGAATTCCATGTGAATTAAGCTTTCATATCTTGGTAAACTTTTGGGGGACGGTAATATCCAAAGTTCCGCTTATAAGGGATGAAGAATGTAGGAGATATATTGAAGTTGAAGAGTGGGGGTATACAGGTAATGTAGAAATACAACTGGAATCATGGATTGATGTATAGGACATAATTATAAGAATATCAGGCGGGTCAACAACATAATGCTATATGCTGTTGACTTGCCGATAAATTACATTTTAATAAAATGGCAATCTAAGTTTTATCCGTTATGAAGAAGTGAGATGTTTTTCAGAGGAGAGAGTATCATATATGAATATTAGGGAAGTTAATCATTAAAAAAGTAATAAGATATACTTGACAAAATGCTCAAATTGTTTTAGTATATATACATACCAAAAGAATGAAAAAGGCGGTGAAGAATGGCAAGGAATAAGTATCCAGAGTTGACTGTTGAAAAAATTCTTGATGTAGCACAAAAATTGTTTTTGGAACAAGGATATGAACAAACTACTATACAAGATATTGTTAATAATTTAGGTGGTATGACAAAGGGTGCAGTATATCATCATTTTAAGTCAAAAGAAGAAATAATAAATGCACTGGCAGATAAAATGTTTTTGGAGAACAATCCATTTAGTATTGTTAAAAACAGAAACGATTTGAATGGTCTTCAAAAGATCCAATTAGCAATTATGTTAAATCAAGATGAGAGTGATAAAACAGAGCTATCTAAACAGGCAGTTCCATTATTAAAAAATCCAAGAATATTGGCTGGAATGATAGAATCGCAAAAAAAATATTTTACCCCTGCTTTGAGAGAACTTATTGAGGAAGGGAAAAATGATGGTTCAATTAAAACAGAATATGCAAAAGAGATATCAGAGATTATACCATTGCTAGAAATATGGCTTATGCCATCTGTTTTTCCAGCAAATGAGGAGGAATTTCATCATAAATTTGTATTTATTAAAAAAATTTGCGAATTTGTTGGGGTTCCTATATTTAATGAACAAATATCAAATATGATTGATGATTGGTATGAAAAGACCGAAAAATAGAGTTGCCGCAAAAGGCAATTTTATTTTAGAGATATACATACATTTGCAATGTATGTATATCTCTAAAATAAAAAGGAGGGAATTTATGAACGAGAATTATGCAATTGAAATACATGATTTATACAAAAATTTTAATGGCAGAGAAGCGATTTGCAAATGGAATTTGAAACTTGAAAGAAATGCTATTCATTGTGTTCTAGGAAAAAATGGTGCTGGAAAAACCACTTTTTTTAAATTGCTTATAGGTCTTGTGAAACCAACAGCTGGAACAATTACTGTATTAGGTTATGACAGCGTGAAAGATAGGCTGAAAATTTTAGAGGAAACGGGGAATATCATTGAAAAACCTATTTTTTATGAGAATTTATCTGCCATTGAAAATTTAGAGATACACCTTGAGTATATAGGGATACATGTTCAAGATATTCAAAGCATATTAAAAATGGTCGGTTTAGAAAATGTAGAGAAACAACCAGTAGGTACTTTTTCAATGGGAATGAAACAAAGGCTTGCAATAGCAAGAGCCTTAATAGGTAATCCTAATTTGTTAATTTTGGATGAACCACTTAATGCAATGGATCCTTTGGGAATAAAAGAGATGAGAGAATTATTCTGTAAGCTAGTTAAAAATGGTATTACAATAATATTTTCTAGTCATATCCTTTCAGAAGTGGAGCAGGTTGCAGATCACATTATTTTTATAGACAATGGTAAAATTTTAGATGAAAAATCAATAAATGAGATAAAGAGTTTGTATCCTCAAGGACTTGAAGAATATTTTATAAATATGTCTAAAGGAGTACTGGAATGAAAAAACTAATAAGACTTGAGTTACAGAAAAATAATTGGAAACCGTATTGGATAACAACAAGTATTACTACTTTAGTTATGCTAGGGTTTATCTATTTAATAGTGCTAATACCTTATTTGGAACCAAGAGATGATGATGCTGTACTATTTGGTACATATAATTTTGTGATTGGTTTAAGCATAGATGTTATGACGGGAATATTTACAATTATGTCAACTACAATGTTAGCTAAGATTATTGTTGAAGAATATGAGAAAAAAGCAATAGTTTTCTTCTCATATCCAATTGCAAGGAAAAAATTTTTAACAGCAAAAATCATAACCTGTTTGTTGTATACCTGTTTTCTAATGATTATTAGCGGGACGATAGTGTTGTCTATTTTTATTGGAACAGAGAAAATGTTTCCTTTGTGTATATCAGATGTTATTTCTATACAACTTATACTAAGATGTTTCTTTCGATTGGTATGTTATACAATGGTAACTGTTTTTTGCAGTACTGTATCGTTATGGATAGGCTTCTATAGAAAATCGGGCATTGTTACAATAGTGGCAGCGTGCATTATAGTGGTATTTATTTGTCAAATAATCACCATGACATTTTATTCCGATATGTTGTTATTTGTACTATTATTGGTTTTGATTATGTTGTCTTTTATTGCAATTAAAAGTATGCAAGATAGAGTAGAAAAAATGGAAGTATAAAAGAATGTCATTTTTATATTAGAAAATTTTTTCTCTGTTTGTGAAAGCAAACATAGAAGAAATTTATATAGGATAGTCTTGAAATTCAGGATTTATTCAATTACATATGAGAATGAGGTGACACATTATGAAGAATATTACAGTTCGTCGTGCTGTCAAAGTTGACGCAACAGCATGGTGGATCGTCTTCTAAGACAGTCCAATAAAAAAACTGAGATCAAGCCAGAGATATTCACTGAATATACTCTGGCTTGATACTATCAGGAGCAATTATATAGTTATATTACAGGAGGAGAAAAATGAATACTTTATATAATAGACCTAGAATTAAACCTATTTATCCCTTATACAGACTTAATAAGAAAGAATTTAGAATTGGAGCACAACTGGGAATTACTGCTGAATTTGGCGATCCTGAAGGGCAGTTGTGGGAATTGGCAAGTAGGTTGAATGGACGTCCTGTTAAAGAAGTTATCCTAGAAATGAGAAATTTATTTCCAGAATTATCAGAGGAAGACATTCTAGAGGGAATAAAAATATTAGAAAATGAAGGGTTCTTAGAAGAAACACTAGAAGAACAAGGAAAAGATATAGCGGAGAGATATATTGCCAATGTGAATTATTTTAGTAGATATGCCAATATTGATGAAAATAGATATGAATATCAAAAAAAGATAAGACAAACAACCATTTTGCTTTTGGGACTGGGAGGCGGAGGTTCTAATATTTTAACGATGTTAGCAGGGCTAGGACCAAAGAAAATTATAATTGTAGACTATGATAATGTTGAATACAGTAATTTAGGAAGACAATTATTATATACCGAATCAGATATCGGAAAGCCTAAAGCGGAGACAGCAGCAAAAGCCATTGAAAAAATGAATTCAGACATTATGATTGAGGCACACAATAAAAAAATAGAAACCCCAGAAGATGTATTGGAATTTATTGAAGGTGTAGATTTGGTGATATGTGCTATTGATGAACCACCATTTGTTGCACAACGTATTGTGAATAAGGCAATTATTGAGGCAAAAGTACCTTGCGTTTTCGGAGCATCACAGGTTAGTAGAGGAAGAGTATTTACAGTAATACCTGGAGAAACAGGATGTTTTGATTGTCTAAATTTACATTATAGTATGCACGACCCTCAATTTGTTGAACAATTTGTGGCATTTAGAAATATTAATTTTAATCCGCCAACGATTGCATATGCACCTGCAATTTTTCAACTTACGGCAGCAATTGTAGATGAAGCAGTACGTGTTATAACGGGGTATGCAAAACCAAGAAGTTTAGGCACTCAGTATGAAATAAATTTTGAGGATGGCTCATCATTTACCCATCCGTCTTGGCCACGTTATACAAAGGAGTGTCCAACTTGTGGATGTGGAAAAAGTGAAGATTGGGAAATATTTCAGTATTACGAAAACAGAAAGTAAGGTCTGAGGAGATGACAAATAAGCCATTATATTTAAGAAAGCTAAAGGATGGAAAATGGATTGTCTTAGCTCTTGATTCAGAGGCGTTGGTTATTGATGAAGATCTTGCAGAAAGTTTTCTTCAGGGGACTAGTATAAATGAAAAGTGCAATGATGAAACAATAGAAATTTTTAGACAAAGTGGATTTTATAATAATGAACAAAATGCATCGGCAGTAATTCCTGAAGAAAAAGATAACAAAAAATGGAAAATAGCGAGATATGCTTTGCTAATAGGGGGAGTGCTTGCACTTTTGATAACTATATTTTTTACTTTAGCAACAGGGATTCCTACTGGGAGCATGATTATTCCTCCCAAAATAGATTTATGGAGATCCATTTCTTTTGCAATAGCTTTCGCTGCTACTACAACAATGATTCATGAATTATTCCATATTATATATTCAAGAAATTGGAAAAATCTATCAAGATCTTTCCATATTTCTTTAAAAAAATCTGTTGTAACAGTTTCAATGACATATATATGGGTTTGGTCATTACTTGCAAGAGTGTGTGCAGTTTTAGCTGGAATAATTTTGGACGTAATTTTACTAGCAGTTTTTTCTATAAGCAGGCTTTTATTTGATAACTGGATAGTACTATCAGCTATATCTATTTTATGGGTAAGAGTGTTATGGCAGTTACGTTTTCATAAAAATTGTGATGGGCGGTTATTTGCAATGTTGTTATTAGATACACCATTGATTGACGATATGGAAGAATATGCGGATAATGCTGTTTATAAAAAGACAGTATTTATATGGAAAATATTGAATTATGTAGGGAAAATAGTGAATCTTGCAATCGTAGTTTTTTGGATTATTCCAATTATAGTAAATATTTTTATTTGTTTCTTTCGAATATAACTAATATGGAAGGAGGGGATTTATGGGATCTTCAGAATTGCAGATTGTAAATCTTAGCAAAACATATAGGAAAGGAAAAATTAAAGCCAATGATAATATCACAGTGACCTTAATGCCTAATGAAGTCACTGCTTTAATCGGTCATAATGGCGCTGGAAAGACTACTTTGTTAAATCAAATTGTAGGCAATGTAAAACCAGACAGCGGAACAATAACTTACAATGGAATATCATTTATAGATAATACAAAATTAGCTAGAAATTATGTATCAATGATGCCACAATTTCATGCTCCGCTTGTGGGAGTTACATTGCGTCAAGCAATAGAATCGGTTCTACGCATTAGAGGGGCTTCTGGAAAGATAATAGGTTCTTATACGAATCAAGTGATAAAAGATTTGGATATTGGGCAATGGGCAGATCAACCAGGGGATAAATTATCAGGAGGCTTACAAAGATTAACTTCATTTGCAATGTCAGTAGTATATCCAGCACAGATAATATTATTGGATGAACCAACAAATGATATTGACCCAGTGCGTCGAAAATTAGTTTGGCAATATATGAAAAAATTAGCTAAAGAAGGGCACATTATTTTAGTAGTTACGCATAATTTATTAGAAGTCGAACAATATGCAGATAGATATATTTTAATGGATAGCGGACAAATTATCCGTGAAGCACCTACTTCAACTTTTAATAATAATTTTGCGGCAAGTGTTTTATCAGTTAATTTTGATAATTTTAATGATTGGGAAAATATTCCAGATTCAATGGAACATAAATTTATAAAAGATGAAATGAAAATGATATTTACATTATCTTCAGAACAAATTTTAGATGCTATTCAATGGGTTTTGGATTTGATGAAAGAAGGAAAGATATTAAATTACAAACTTACATCAGCAATATTAGATGTTTCATATGGAGGGTTGGTCAATGAGAAATAAAGTACAACCTAATAATTCAATAGTAGCCTTAAAAAAACTGTGGGGAATAATTCATTGGAGTCTGATCCGTCATAAGTATTTAATTCCAACTTTTAGCATTGTACAAGGTATTTTTGCTGTTGCAATTATATGCGGAATGGCATTGCTGATACCTGAAATAGATGAAGTGACTGCGGTATATTTATCATCAGGAGCTTTGACTTTAGATATTATCGCAATTGGGTGTGTATTGGCTCCGCAGATTGTTAATGAGTCTAAACAAAATGGAGTGTTTAAATATCAAAAAACCCTTCCCGTTTCTAGAAGTATTATCCTTTTATCAGATATTATTATATGGGGGATTGCGTCATTACCAGGAATTTTGATGGGGTGCATAGCGGCAGTCTTAAGGTTTGATGTAGACTTACAAATCAATTTTGGTAGCATAATGATTATTTTAATTTCACAATTCTCCATGATTTGTATTGGATTTTGCATTGCATATTGGTTTCCACCTAATATGATGGCATTAGCAACACAGGTAATAATGATTGGTGGCCTTCTATTTTCCCCAATAACATACCCGGCAGAACGTTTGCCCAGGTGGACAGAATATATTTATAAAATTTTACCGTTTGTACCGACAAGTGACTTAATAAGGACATCTTTTTTCGGTGGAAAAGAAATTTCATATTACGATTTGTTTATAGTTCTATTATGGGGAATACTTGCTTTCTTATTAGCACTATGTGCCTTAACCAAGAGGGAATGATTAAAATGGAACTAGAAACTGCGAAAAATTATGAAAATGTTTATTTCTTAATAATAGTAAAATATTGACTTAAAATATTTATTATGTTACCATAAATTTGTAGTTCAGTTTTATTCTTCATAAAGAAGAATTGCTATTTTTTTCTGACCATAAGGTTAGAATGAAGTTTTAAAGTATTGATACTTAATTAAAAAGTGCGTATATCAAAAGCATTCAGGAAGAATTTCTTTGAGTGCTTTTTTTATTGCCTTTTGGAAAGGAGAAGAAAGAAAAAATAAAAAGCAGAGAGAACGATATGAAAACCAGAATGGATTTTTGTATCGTTTTTTGTATGTGCAGAAAGGAGTATGATAGTGTGCAAGAAAGTGATTTACAGCGTGCAAGTAAAATTCTACGCACAGAATTTGGTTCCGATTGGAAACAAATTGTACAGACGTTAGGGACAAGAGAACTTACACATTGCGTAGGACAAGATCTGACTTCTTTTATGGCATTTCCGGAACGGGCAGAAGGAGGCAACAATCAGTGGAGAGGAAATTGTTCCCCACAGGTTGTAGCAAAACTCATTCAGTTTGTAAAAAAATGCAGGCAGTATGAAAAGAAGAAGGATTTTTTGTTTCTGGATCCCATGAGCGGTTCCGGAACCAGCCAAGATGTGGCAGAAAAATTGCATATTTCCTCTGTCTTATATGATTTAAACCCGCATCCGCCAAAGGGGATTGGAAACTGGAATGCATTAAAAGATGAAGTAATGCACAGTGCAGATCTAATTTTTTTCCACCCACCTTACCATGACATTATCCGGTATTCCGGAAATATGTGGGGAAGACCGCATGAAGATGATTTGAGCAGATGTGAAAACTATGAAGATTATATTGAAAAACTGAACTATGTGATCAAAAAACTATATTTTAGCCTAAGACACAATGGATATCTGGCAATCCTGGTAGGAGACATCCGGCAGAAAGGCATCTTCCATTCTATTGCAGCAGATATGCTCC